>JBDRFJ010000206.1:0-96015 GCA_043818915.1 Pseudomonadota bacterium
CCAAGGGAGGAACTATCAACCAAAAAGTTATGAAAGAGCATTTTAAGTCCTTTCTGATAGATGAAGAATAGAATTAGTCGTAAGAAAGAGAGTGGGAAAAGATTCACTTCACACCTCGCTGATAACCAATCTACTCAACAAAAAAAGCCAAAATTTTCCCTTGAATATCTTCAAGACAGCTATTGTATTCGTCAATGTGAAGTACAAGATAGGGCTGCGTTTGCTAACAAACTGCGGGAGTTGAGTCAACTGACTTGGGCACAAATCATAAGCTCGGGAAGGCACCAAACAGGTTACGAAAAAATTCGGCGAAAAACAATAAAAACCCCAATTCCGAAACACATAACGGATGATATAAATTTCATATCATTTCGTTTTTCGGGCAAGAAGCCTATGATTGGTTATAGATCGGGTGAAGTATTCTATATTATTTGGTGTGATAGGAATTTCAGCGTTTATGATCATTGACGGTTTGTCACGTATCTTCAAACAAATCCCTACCCCCCTGTGTGCTAAGGTATAATATGGCCACACATTATTTTTTAATCATATCTTCAACATAAGGGTCAGTTTTGCCTCTCCAGATGTAGAGTTTCTTTTTTTGGCTTCTGATGCCAAACATTTTTATGGTTGGAAATGCGGTTGGAAATTGGCAGCAACAAATAAAAAAGGACTCAGATACATTACCTAAGTCCTTGTTTTTATTGGCGGGGACGACGAGACTCGAACTCGCGACCTCCGGCGTGACAGGCCGGCGTTCTAACCAAAACTGAACTACGCCCCCGGAAAGATTGACGGGCTCATCAGGCTTAACAACGTTGGTAGGCGGAACAGGGCTCGAAACTGTGACCCTCGGCTTGAACGGCAGATGCTCTCCCACCTGAGCTACCCGCCCATACCCCAAGTCTTTTTTGCTATCAGGATTAAAACATTCTGTCAAGCAAAAACACAAAACCGCCGATCCTTATAGAGATAGCCACAAATACCGACAGCAGTGTGATTTTGCCATTATATTGACAAAATGTGTCAAAAATACAATATCATTATTATGAATATTGTCTGCTAGGAGGCTGTCCGAGAATTCTGATCCTACTGCAAAAGTGACCACGATAAGCTCATCAGGGACTTTTTATGAAACCATCAATATTAACAATGGAAGCAGCATGTTCAGTGTAAATAAAATAAAAAATGGAATGTATAATTTTTCCGGCCCGTTAACTATTCACCAGATAGAAGATCTTAAAAATGTATTGGAACAGTTTTTGAAAGAAAAAAATATTACTTTAATTTTGGAAGAAGTTACAGAAATCGACACTGCGGCTATACAACTGTTGTTCTCTTTTAAGAAGACATACGAAAAAACAAACGATCGGTTGTCAGTTCGGGCCAACGAGTCTGTTCAGGAAGCACTCAACATTTTGGGGCTCCGGACACTGACGGGAAGCTGATTCTTGATGGGAAAAAAAATATTAATTGTTGATGACTCCCCCACGCTTCGCTCCTCTCTGTCTTTCTGTCTGAGCAATGCCGGTTATGTAGTAACAGAGGCTGTAGATGGGAAAGACGGGTTGCAACAACTTGAAAAACTTAAAGAAAAAGGCGAGGTTGTCTCTTTAATCATATCTGATATCAACATGCCCCGAATGGATGGGGTGACATTTATCAAAGAGATAAAAAAGACCTCTTTCAAGTATGTTCCGATTCTGGTGCTCACCACGGAATCGCAAGAAAGCAAGAAACAAGAAGGGAAAGATGCAGGCGCTGCCGGATGGCTGACGAAGCCCTTTCGCTCTGAAGACCTGTTATGGATAATAAAAAAATTTACTAGACGACCCCATGGATCAAAAACAACTATTTGATATATTTTTGTCGGAAGCCGACGAATTGACTCAAACAATAGAAAAGGATCTCGTTGCGCTGGACTCTTCTCCAGGTGACACTTCCCTGATTGACGAGCTGTTCAGGGCTGTTCATACCATGAAGAGCAGTGCGGCGATGGTCGGTTTTGAAAAGACTTCAGAATATGCCCATCTGTTGGAAAACCTTCTGGAACGCTTAAGAAACAATACAATGGGGGCCACTAAAGAGTTAATTTCTTTTCTCCTACGCTGTAGTGACTTCCTAAAAGTGATGCTGGAAAACGGGGCTCAAGGGCGGGCTGAATGCGATCCGGATGAATTCAACAAGATGAAAGAGACTCTCACCCAGCATCTTGACACTCCTGCACACAATGCCTCCGAAAAAGAAATAAAGAAACAAGACGTATCTCATGTACATAAGAAAAAAATCCCTTACTATAAGATCAGTATGACTTTTCAAAAGAATCTTTTCCTGAGCGGACACGATCCCCTTTTACTTCTTTTAGAGCTTCAGGAATTGGGAGAGCTTGTTTGTATTGAACCGAACATATCCAAGCTCCCGGGTATCCCTGAGATATCTCCTTGTGATCTGTACATCTCGTGGAGCATCTTGTTTAAAACTGAACGTTCTATCACTGACATTGAAGATGTATTTGTCTTTGTCCGAGAAAACAACGATATCAAAATCGAAGATGTCTCCGACAGATTTCACGAAGGCCTGAGTATTGGTGAGGTTGACAAACTTCTTGAGGAACTCGAGATAGCCGAGGAAATAACATCTGAGCAGGAACCAAGGGCGGCTCTTCAAGAACAGAAAAAGACCGGGGCTCCCTTACGTAAGTCTACGGTACGCGTAAAAACCGAGAGATTAGATCGGCTGGTTAATCTTATGGAAGAAATGACAATAGGTCTGGACGGACTATTCCTTCTACTGGACAAGTCTGCAATCAGGAGCGGGAAAATACTGGACAAGTTAGAACGTTTAATCGCGGTAGGAAGGGAGGCCCAGGAGCAGGTCTTGATGACCCGGATGTTCCCTTTAGAAGGGACCTTCGGTAGATTTCAGCGAATGATAAGAGACCTCGCTGTAAGCCAGGGCAAACCGATCAGAGTAACAATATCAGGGGCGGACACAGAGCTGGACAAAGACATGGTCGAAAAAATAGAGGACCCGCTTAAACATATTATACGAAACTGTGTGGATCACGGAATCGAACGTCCGGAAGAAAGAAAAACAAAAGGGAAGCCGGAGGAAGGTGTTGTTTCGTTAAAGGCATACCAAAAAGAGGGAAGAATTTATATAGAGATCGGTGACGATGGCAGAGGCCTTGACGAGCATCGTGTCCTTAAAAAAGCTATTAGCAGAAATCTTATCTCTGAAGGGTCTACCCCCACTAAGGAAGAACTTTATAATGTTCTTTTTCTCCCCGGGTTCTCTACAAGAGATGAGGTCAGCGAAATTTCAGGCCGAGGAGTAGGGTTGGATGTAGTACAAACCAATGTCTCGGAATTGGGCGGAACCATAGATATGGTTTCCGAAAAGGACAAAGGAACAACTTTTACTATTAATCTCCCTATGACATTAGCCATTATTAAGGCAATGCAAATTAGGGTGGGAAAAGAATCTTTTCTTATGCCTTTTTCAGTAATTACCGGCCTGGCCCAGCCACTCCCCGGAGACATTAAAACAATAGAGACAAAGGAAGAATTAATCAATTTCCAGGGAGAATATATTCCTTTAATTCGGTTGGAAGACGTGTTTAAAATCAAAGACCAGGGCGAAGAAAAATCTATTGGTATCGTTATAATTGTCGAAAGTGAGAGAAAAAGGTTCGGCATCTTTGCTGATGACATTGTGGACGAACATCAGGTAGTGATCAAAACTCTGGAGACAAATTTTCGAAAGGTGCCGGGAATTGCGGGGGGCACAATATTGGGAGACGGTCAGGTTTCCCTCATCATTGATATATATGGTTTAGAAAAGATGTTCTTCAAAAAGGGTGACAAAACCGGGATCGTCGGGAAATTGTCGCAAGACAACCAGGAAGAATCTCGGATTTTTGAGGGGTAGCCAATTTTGAGTCGATAAACGTTAGGGGGTAAGAATGCTCGCGCAAATATTTAGCTGGATAGCTGGAAGCTTAAGAGTAAAAGTTATGGTCTCGATAGCCTCTACAGTTATTATTCTAATGGGGATCGTCACCTACGTGACCATCTCCAATTCTACTCGGGTTCTTCTGGAAAAAGTAGAGCACTTTGGACTCGACTTGGCTAAGAACACCTACAGCGGGATCAAACATCCAATGGCAATGGGAGACAGCCGCACGGTTCAGCAACAGCTCCACGACATAAGAACTCAAACAAAGGACGTGGAAGTTTATATCTGTGACTACAACCAGGACATTGTATACGCAAGCAATGAAGAAAATTTGAAGGCAAACGCTTCAGATATCATTGCCAATGAAGGGGCTTTAAAAGTCCTCAAAACCATGCTTCGAACTGGCGACGCCCCACAAAAAGGCTTTGTTGAACATCTACAAAAAGGGAGATATATGACCATGTTCCTCCCTTTACTCAACCAAAAAGAATGTTATCATTGTCATGGGTCATCCAGAAAGGTATTGGGATCGCTTGTCGTAAGACAGTCGGTCAACAAAGATTATGCCACCATAGCTTCTACCAGAAATCTTATTATACTCTTCAGCTTAATAGGCATCTTAGCCGTCATATTTCTCTTGAACTTATTGCTGTTCCGATTTGTAACCAGGCCTGTCAGAAAACTGGCCAACAAGGCCCAGCAGGTAGCTGGGGGCGATACTTCTGTTACTGCAAACATCGATGCCAAGGATTCTATTGGACGGCTGGCAACAAATTTCAACCTAATGGTAAAAAATATCAATGATAAAATGGAATATGCCAATAGCTTAAAGCTCGGTATATCCTCGCCCTTTTTCATGGTTGACCCATCAATGACTGTTACCTACCTAAATGAGGCGGGATCGAAATTATGCGGATATTCCAGAGAAGAAGTTGAAGGAAAGATGAAATGCTCGGATGTCTTTAAAAGTACAATGTGCGAAAACACGTGTCCCATGAGGCAGTGCCTTGAGACGGGTGAGCCTACAGAAGATGTTAGGCTTCAAGTTACGAGCCGTGAAGGAAAAGAGATCCCTATTCTCGCCAGTGTCGCAGCACTCAGAGATTCCACAGGAAAGATCCTTGGTGGATTTGAGATATGGAGGGATATAACCAAGGATTTGGAATCTGAAAGACTGTTGAAAGAAGCCGCGGAAAAAGAAGAAGACCAGCGTCGATACTTAGAGAGAAGGGTTGACTCCTTCACTAAGACCTTGGACAAGGCCGCAGAGGGTGATTTATCACAACTGGCTGAAACAACAGAAAAAAATGACGCGATGGACACCCTTGCCAAAAAGACAAACGAAATGTTCAAACGTATTGGGCACTTGATCCATCAGGCAAAAATCACGGCAACCGCAGTTGTTGGAGGATCAAAAGAGATCTCATCCGGGAACCAGGATCTCGCTTTGAGAACTCAGCAACAAGCCGCGACTGTTGAAGAAACCAGCGCTACTCTTGAGCAGATATCAACCAGCATCACTTCCACCGCCGCCAGCACGGTAAAAGCGGACACCCTCGCCAAAGAGGCTGTCTCGCTGGCACGCGAGGGAAAAAATATACTGGCAGAAACTATAGACTCTGTTACAGAAGTTGCTGTCACCAGCAAAAGAATTGAAGAAATCATGGACCTTGTCAGTGAAATCACCTTTCAGACCAAGCTCCTTGCCCTGAACGCGGCAGTCGAGGCCGCGCGTGCAGGCGAACATGGCAAAGGATTCTCCGTAGTGGCTAATGAGGTCAGAATGTTGGCAAAAAGAAGCGCTGAAGCAGGCAAGGATATTCAGGTTCTGGTCAAGGACAGTATGCACAAGGTTGAAACCGCACACCAATTGGTAAACCAGACAGGTTCCAGCCTGAAAAAGATTATAGAGCATATAGAGTCTCTTTCGGAATCTATTTCAGAGATATCTTCAGCCACGCAGGATGAGTCAAATGGGATCGAACAAATCAATATGGCTATGACGGAAATCGGCGACGTGGTTGAGCACAACGCAACATTGGTTGAGGAGCTTGCGGCGGCAAGCGAACAATTGACAACAAAAGCGGAGATTCTGAAAAGTCAAACCGATGACTTTATTCTTGGTGAAGAAGGACAAACCTGTCCAATAGTAACGGGAGCAACGGAGATTGTCAAACTCCCCGTTCAAAAAGAGCGGAGAGGATCCATCCCTCCGGTGAAAAAATCTCTAAGAGATGATCTGATACGCAAAGGGGAAATTACAGAAGAGCCTGAAAAGGACTTTGACGACCATGAGATGGATGGTTTTGAGGAATTTTAAGTAGCGTCCTCTCAGAGGACACTGTAAGCTATTTTATTATGCAACAACAAGAATATATCACCTTCACCATAGATCAGGAAGAATACGCTATAGAGCTTGTCAAGGTCAAAGAAGTGACTGAATATAAAAAAATCACACGGCTGCCAAACGCCGGCCTCTTCATAAAGGGAGTTATAAATTTGAGAGGTCTTATTGTCCCGGTCGTTGATCTCCGAGCCAACTTTGGTTTGCAATCAAGACCACATACAAAATTCACTGTTGTTATCGTGCTGGAGACATTAAACAAGGTCTTTGGGATTATTGTTGATACTGTTCCCGATGTCGTCTTGCTAAGCTCAAAGGAACTTCAACCTCCTCCGTCCTTTAAGAGCTTAATCAATAAAAAATATATTAAAAGGATAGGACGGACAAAATCGAGACTTATTATTATTCTGGACACAGAACATATCCTTTTCGATCAGGAGGCCCCGGACAGAACAGCCTCTCCCTCTCTTGAGTTAAACAGGAATAGTCAAGATGCGCAAAAATTACAGTCGCAGATTTAACAGAGATGTTTTAGTCCTGATGCCGGGTGAATATTTCGCAAGTAAAAATCCGGCAATTATCTGCACCCTTCTGGGATCCTGTATATCGGCATGCATTTTCGACATAGTAAACAAGATCGGCGGTATTAACCATTTTATGCTTCCCGGCCGGGTCGATCCGGATAATTTTATTCACACAAAAGCAGGGCGCTATGGCATGTACGCCATGGAACTACTGATAGGAGATCTCATAAAGCTGGGAGCGGCAAGAAAAAATCTCAGGGCCAAGATCTTTGGGGGAAGCAACGTATTAAACTTTCGTAAAACAGAAGGTGATATCTCAAGATCAAACATTCAATTTTCTAAAAATTTTTTGGAGATGGAACAGGTCCCGTTGTTAAGTTTGGATGTAGGAGGCACTGTGGGAAGAAAAATCTTCTTTTTTACCGATACCGGCAAGGTTCTCTCAAAAAAGTTGATCGGAATATCAAAAACAGAAGTGCTCCGGGAAGAGCTTCGGTATAAAAGAAATCTGTTCAGAAAAAGGCTTGAAGATTCACGCCTTACCCTATTTGATATATAACATATGATACAACCTAAAAAAGTTCTAATTATTGATGATTCGAAAGTCGTTAGATATATTTTAACGGATATACTCTCCCAAGACGAATCTATCGAGGTTGTTGGGGCAGCATCTGATCCGTATGAAGCAATAGAAAAAATACGAATCTTAAATCCTGATGTTATTACCCTGGATGTAGAGATGCCGCGCATGAATGGAATTGATTTTTTAAAACGGCTTTTACGGCACAAACCCTTACCGGTAATTATGATCAGCTCCTATACTAAACAAAACAGCGACCTGACCATAGAGGCATTAGCTATGGGTGCTGTTGATTTTATAACAAAACCCTCGGAAAACCCCAATGCCGGGCTGAAAACATTAAGCAAAGACATCGTTGCTAAGGTGAAGGATGCGACTCATTATAAGGTAAAGGTTCCACCTTTTTATTCCAGCCCATCCGAACATAATTCCAAGTTCCCAGAAAACCACTTTGTTGTTATAGGTGCTTCTACAGGCGGGATTCAGGCTATCCAACATATCTTACAAAACGTTCCGCCTACAATAAGCGGTCTTGTGATTGCACAACACATCCCTGGAAAATATATCCCCGCTCTTACTGAAAGACTCGACAACGTTGCCACTGTACGAGTTAAAACAGCACAACATAACGATCGGATTCGGCGTGGGCTGGCGTTGATTGCTCCACCAGAAAGCCAATTGCGCATAAAAAAAGATGCGTGGGGTTCTTTTGTCTCTGTTGAGGAACCTGATTCTGCGGATCTTTATGCACCCTCGATAGATATCCTTTTTTCTTCTGCTGCTGTCTCCGCAGGAAATAGAGCTATAGGGGTTCTTTTGACCGGTATGGGACAAGACGGAGCGCGTGGATTGTTGTCCTTAAAAAAATACGGGGCTCATACTATTGCACAAGATCGTGAAAGTTCGGTGATATTTGGGATGCCCAGGGCAGCTATTGAATTAAACGCTGCCGGTCAAACCTTGTCCCTGGAAAAAATTCCCGAGGCGATAATTTCAAAACTGCTTTCTGTAAACAGTGAGGAATCTGATGGCGAAAATTTTGATTATTGATGATAGCAAACTTGTAAGGGAATTCGGAATAAGTATCCTTTCAAAGGGGCATCACAAAGTCTCTTGCGCCCCAAATGGCCATGAAGCGCTTGAAAAGATCTATGCGGAAAAGCCCGATCTTATTTTGCTCGATGTAATTATGCCCGGCATGGATGGATATGAAGTCTGCAAACTATTGAAGGCCGGAGAAGAAACTCATGATATTCCCGTAATTATGCTCACCTCAAAAGGAGAGACCGCAGACAAAATCAAAGGACTAAACTTGGGAGCGGTAGATTATGTAACCAAACCTTTTGATGAAGGGGAGTTGGTTGCCCGGGTCAATACGCAACTTCGTGTCAAGGAACTCCATGAAGCCCTTCAGGAAAAAAACAGGCAACTTCAAGAACTGGCCAATAAGGATGGACTTACAAGTCTCTACAATCATCGTTATCTACAAGAACAACTTCTCAAAGAGATGGAACGCTCCAAAAGATATAATCTCACGCTTTCTTTTATCCTTATTGATATCGATCACTTCAAACATGTTAACGACACATACGGCCATCAAACCGGCGACGTCATATTAAAGACCCTTGGGGAGCTCCTTTTTAAAATCGTCAGGGAATCTGATATAGCGGCTCGCTATGGCGGAGAAGAATTCGCATTAATTCTCCCACACACAAATTTTACAACAGCGAGAGAGACTGCAGAGCGGTTAAGAACGACTGTAGAATCATATGACTTTGAAGTAGACAATGATCATCTTCAAATTACTATCAGCCTCGGGATCGCTTCCTTTCCTCACGAAACCATAGAGACATCTAAGGACTTGGTTGAATCCGCGGACAAAGCGCTATACATGGCTAAAAAAAATGGACGGAATCGGGTGGAGGTCTATAGGCCTGAATGAATTGTAATTGGTTACGTGTTGCGAGTTACGGGTTTTTTCCTTGCTTAACCCGCAACCCGTAACGTTATTTCTTAATTAATACCCAGCTCTAACAATTTAAAATTCCTATACTATGAAAGTTTCACAGTACGGTTACTTTTTCTTCCTGTTCTCCGGCCTGAGCGCACGAACAGCAGCGCCGGCTCTCCACATTTCAGAATCTCTGATCTCTTTTAACTCCTTGCCAAGTCGTTCCATGTAGTCAGGCCTGCTGTTTGCTTCCAGCACAATCCTTGTCTCCTTGCCGGAAACCACTCGGTCGTAGAGCTCATCGAATACAGGAGCTACCGCGTCCCTGAACCTCGGTTTCCAATCGAGCGCTCCCCGCTGTGCAGTGGTGCTGCAATTGGCATACATCCAGTCCATACCATTTTGACCCACCAGGCGTATCAGGCTTTGGGTAAGCTCCTCAACCGTTTCGTTAAACGCTTCGCTAGGGCTATGGCCATGCTTGCGAAGCACATTATACTGGGCCTCCATGACACCTGCCAGGCATCCCATCAAGACGCCGCGCTCGCCGGTCAAATCGCTATGAACCTCTTGTTCAAAAGTTGTTGGAAAGAGATACCCGGATCCGATGGCGATTCCAACGGCAAGGGTCCTCTCCGTGGCCCTCCCGGTATAATCCTGGAAAACGGCATAGCTCGAATTTATCCCGCTCCCATCAAGGAAGTTTGCTCTTACCGAGGTCCCGGAGCCTTTAGGCGCGACCATAATCACGTCTATATTGTCCGGGGGTATAACCTTTGTCTGGTCCTTATATACGATGGAAAAGCCGTGCGAAAAATAAAGGGCGTCTCCTTCTTTCATGTACCCCTTGATCTTCGGCCATACAGCCATCTGTCCCGCATCGGAAATCAGCATCTGAATAATCGTTCCTCTTTCAGCCGCCTCTTCCACTGAAAAGAGGGTCTCGCCCGGTATAAAGCCGTCATTAATCGCTTTGTCCCAGAACAGTTTCTCTTCTTTCCTCTGGCCTATAATAACATTTATGCCGTTATCTCTCATATTCAAGGACTGTGCAGGACCCTGAACGCCATATCCAAGAACAACGACAGTCTCATTCGCCAGCACTTCTTGAGCCTTTTTCAGGGGAAACTCTTCCAACATAACAACATCTTCTACAACTCCGCCAAAATCAATCTTCGCCATAAAAATTACTCCCTTAAAATTTCCTTATTTTTTTGCCTCACGGGCCAAAGCAATGGCCCCTGTCCGCGCGATCTCTTTTATCCCTATCTGCTTGAGCAGGCCTAAAATCGCCGCTATTTTCTCATCACTCCCCGTTACCTCAACAGTATAGTATGCCGGACTCACATCTACGACCTTACACCTGAAGATATCCACAATTCTTAGGATCTCCGCCCGGTGTTCCTCTTTGGCCCTCACCTTGACAAGGGCCATTTCCCGCTCAACAAATTCGGTTTCGGTGAGGTCTGTAACCTTTACGACATTTATCAGCTTGTTAAGCTGCTTGTTTATCTGCTCAATTATCCGCTCGTTTCCTCTGGTAACCAGTGTTATTCTTGAAAACTCGGGGTCTAACGTCTCAGCTACACATAGGCTTTCGATATTAAACCCTCTGCCGCTGAAAAGCCCTGCTACCCGGGATAGAACGCCTGATTCATTGCCTACTAAAAGAGAAATTGTGTGCTTACGTTCTTCCGTCATCTTTTTCTATTTGCCCCCTTTTTTGAAAGAAGTGAGGAACCCTTACAGGATTATCAAGCCAAAAGCATTTCCGTAATCGCCTTGCCGGCTGGAACCATTGGATAGACACACTCTTCCCGCTCAACCACAAAATCCATGATAACGGTTTTCGGGGTGGCAAGAGCCTTTTTTATGGTCTCTTCCACCTCTTCAGGGCGTGTCGCCCTCAACCCAACCGCTCCGTAAGCCTCAGCCAGTTTAACAAAATCGGGCGCCGCCTCAATATCAGTCGCGGCATACCTTTTTCCATAGAACAGCTGCTGCCATTGACGAACCATTCCAAGGTAACGGTTGTTCAAGATAGCAACCTTTACCGGCAATTTGTTTGAAACAGCAACGATCAACTCCTGGATGTTCATCTGGATACTCCCGTCGCCTGCGATATCGATTACTGTCTTATTAGGACAGGCAAGCTGGGCGCCGATGGCCGCAGGAAAACCGAAACCCATACACCCTAAACCACCTGAGGTAATAAAATGATTGGGTTGATCAAAATGGTAATATTGGGCGGCCCACATCTGATTCTGGCCCACCTCTGTAGTAATAATCGCCTTCCCCTTGGTCAATTCATATAGCTTCTCAACAACAAACTGGGGCTTTATAACACCCTTCTGTTCATAGGCCAAGGGTGTTGTGCTCTTCCACTCCTCTATCTGTTTTAGCCAGCTCGGCCGAGACTTCAGCGAGTCCTTTAAGTCGACCTTTTCAATAAGTTTGTTTAATTTGTTAAGCGCGATCTTACAGTCACCTACAATCGGAATGGTAATCGGAATATTCTTTTGTATCGATGTGGGGTCAATGTCGATGTGGATAATCTTTGCATTCTGAGCAAAGGTGTCTATCTTTCCTGTTACTCTATCGTCAAAACGAACCCCTATCCCGATGAGGAGATCACACGCCCCGGTAGACATATTGGCACGATAGGTGCCGTGCATGCCGATCATTCCCAGCCACAAGCTGTCCGTCCCCGGAAAACCTCCGAGTCCCATCAGCGAGGCGGTTACCGGTATATTCAACTTCTTGGCGAACTTAGTAAGCTCTTTGTAGGCCCCGGAAAGAATCACCCCGCCTCCGGCAAAGATCACCGGTTTTTTGGCCTTCAAAATAAGCTTTATAGCCTTTTCAAGTTGCTGCTTGTGCGGCTCAGTGTGCGGACAATACGATTTCATCTTGGGAGGAGGAGGCATTTCAAAACTGATTTTACTCTGGGAGACATCCTTGGGGAGATCAACCAATACAGGACCTGGACGGCCGGAGCGGGCGAGATAAAATGCCTCTCGCACGGTTTCAGCGAGTTTTTCCGGATCCCTTACTAAATAGTTATGTTTGGTGCAGGGCCGCGTAATTCCCACGATGTCTACCTCCTGGAAGGCATCGTTCCCTATCAGGGATGTGGGAACCTGGCCGGTAAAGACCACCACAGGTATAGAATCCATATAAGCAGACGCAATACCGGTAACGGTATTGGTAGCGCCTGGGCCTGATGTTACCAAACAGACTCCCACCTTTCCAGAGGCCCGGGCATAACCGTCTGCGGCATGAACAGCTGCCTGCTCGTGTCTGACCAATATATACCGTATATCGGTCTTGTCTAATTCGTCATTAATATCAATGATCACCCCGCCAGGAAACCCAAAGACAGTGTCGACCCCTTCTTCTTTTAACACTTCCATTAAAACTTGCGCGCCTGTGAGTTTAATTTTTACCACCTCCAAGAGTTTTTATTTAAAAACTGCTCCTGTCGCTGCCGACGTTACCATTCGCGCGTATCGCGCCATATATCCTTTGGTTATCTTCGGCTCCGGAGCTTTCCACGCTGAACGTCTCTTTTCAATCTCTTCTTCCGAAACCTTGAGATTAATCGATTTGCCGGGAATATCAATGGAAATCATATCACCATCACGGACAATCGCTATCGGTCCCCCTTCCATTGCCTCGGGAGAGACATGGCCTATCGACGCCCCTCTGGTGCCACCGGAGAAGCGTCCGTCTGTTATAAGGGCGACATCGGCATCCAACCCCATTCCGGCAATGGCTGAAGTAGGTGTCAACATCTCCCGCATTCCGGGTCCACCCCTGGGTCCTTCATAGCGGATGACGATCACATCCCCTTTTTTGATTTCTTCTCCCATAATGGCCGTAACCGCTTCTTCCTCGCTGTTGAAAACTCTGGCCGGACCTTCATGGGAAAGCATTTTGGGATCCACCGCCGATTGCTTCACGACGCATCCTGACGGTGCTATGTTTCCGAAAAGAACCGCCAAGCCTCCTTCTTTGTGATAAGGATCGTCCGTAGGCCGGATAACTGATCGGTCTTGCACAATACATGGTTCAATATTCTCTCCAACGGTCTTTCCGGTGACTGTCATACATTCGGTCATTATAAGACCCTTATCTGAAAGATCTTTTATAACGGCGCAGACCCCACCGGCTCTGTCTAAGTCCTCCAAGTGGTGCTTCCCTCCGGGGCTGAGAGAGCAGAGGTGAGGTGTCTTCTTGCTGATCTCATTAATCTTGTCCAAATCGATATGAACTCCCGCCTCCCGAGCAATAGCAGTAAGATGAAGGACGGTATTCGTGGAACACCCGAGAGCCATATCCACTGTAAGGGCATTCATAAACGCATCTTCAGTTAAAATTGCACTCGGGGTGATCCCTTTTTCCAAAAGACGCATTATGCTCATACCCGCATTCTTGGCCAACCGAATACGCGCAGCCATTACCGCGGGGATTGTTCCATTGCCGGGAAGTCCCATTCCAACCGCCTCGGTTAGGCAGTTCATTGAGTTCGCGGTAAACATGCCCGCGCATGAGCCGCACGTGGGGCAGGCGTTGTCTTCTATTTCCAAGACTTGTTCCTCGGTTATCTTCCCCGACCTAACCGCTCCCACAGCTTCAAACACGCTGATCAGATCTATCTCTTTTTCACCCAGGCGACCAACCAGCATCGGACCGCCGCTTACCACAATTGTTGGAATATCGAGGCGGGCTGCGGCCATAAGCATTCCCGGAACAATCTTATCGCAATTCGGCACCATAACCATGGCATCAAAGGCATGCGCTATAGCCATAACCTCTATGGAATCAGCAATCAACTCCCTGCTGCCGAGGGAGTATTTCATCCCTATATGATTCATGGCTATACCGTCACACACACCTATCGTGCCAAATTCGATCGGGGTGCCGCCGGCCATATAAACGCCGGCCTTGACCGCTTCCACAATCTTATCGAGATGAATATGGCCCGGTATAATTTCATTGGCGGAATTGGCAATCCCTATCAATGGACGACTCAACTCTTCGTCAGTATAACCCATTGACTTGAAAAGGGACCTATGCGGAGCCCTTTCTATCCCAACCTTAACTATATCGCTCTTCACTATATACTACCCTCTCTTGCTTTTCTTTTTATTGGCGGCCTTGCAAAGCCTATAGTTAAAACTGTCTGCTAATGCCTCCCAGCTTGCCGAGATCACATCTTCTGAAACGCCGATGGTGCTCCAGATCGCCTTTTCATCACGAGATTCTATAAAAACGCGCACCTTGGCGGCAGTGGCGTCTTGCCCTTCAATCACCCTTACCTTAAAATCGACTAAGTGCATCTTTTCAAGTCCTGCCTTAAAGAACTTGTTAAGGGCTTTTCGAAGGGCATTGTCGAGGGCATTCACGGGGCCATTCCCCTCCGCGGCAGTAATTTCTTCCTCGGAACCCACGGAGATCTTTATCGTTGCATACGCCTTGCTCGGCTCATCCTTGTTTTTTTCTGTAGTCACGCGGAAAGATTCCAGATGAAACGGCGGCTCGAATTGCCCGGAAAGCCGTTTCATCAAAAGCTCAAAAGACCCTTCCGAGGCATCAAATTGATACCCTTCGTGCTCTAACCGTTTTACTTCCTGAACGATTTTCCTGCTGTCAGACCCATCTTCTTTAAGCCGGATTCCAAATTCCTTTGCCTTGTAGTTTATATTACTTCTTCCCGATTGATCCGACGCTAAGACGCGTCGCAGGTTGCCTATCTTTTCCGGATCAATGTGCTCGTATGCTTTGGAGGTCTTCATGACAGCGCTTACATGAATTCCTCCCTTGTGGGCAAAAGCGCTTTTCCCCACAAACGGCCGTCCGTTAAAGGGGGGCACATTGGCAATTTCACTGACATACCGGGAGACTTCGGTAAGTCGGGAGAGGTTTTCATCGGGAAAACAATAAAGCCCCATCTTGAGCTGAAGGTTTGGTATAATAGCGGTCAAATCAGCATTGCCGCACCGTTCCCCATACCCATTGATTGTCCCCTGAACCATGGTTGCACCGGCTTTGACCGCGGCAAGGGTATTCGCCACACCAAGACCGCTGTCATTGTGCGTATGGATCCCTACGTCCACAGAAATAGCCGGCATACTCTCTCCCATGATCTCCTCTATCTCGAAAGGGAGCGTCCCGCCATTTGTATCACACAAGACTATAGTTTCCGCCCCCGCAGAAACAGCAGCCTTTATGGTTTTTATGGCATAGTCCGGGTTGTTCTTGTAGCCATCAAAAAAATGCTCGGCATCATAAATGACCTCTCGATTCTGTGAACGAAGAAAGGCCACTGTATCAGAGATCATGGCAAGGTTTTCTTTTAGTGTGTTAGACATGACCTTCTTTACATGAAGGTCCCACGTCTTACCGAAAACCGTAATCGCCTTGGTTTTGGCATCAAGGAGCGCCTGGAGATTGGCGTCATCTTTAGGGTGAATCTTGGGCCTTCGGGTACTTCCAAAAGCCGTAATACATGCTGTGTCGAAATGTACTTTCCTTGCTGATTTAAAAAATTCTATATCCTTTGGATTTGATCCGGGCCACCCCCCTTCAATATAATGCACTCCTACTTCATCAAGCTTTTGGGCGACTCGAATCTTATCTTCGACGGAGAAGTTAATGTTTTCTCCCTGATTGCCATCCCTTAAGGTTGTGTCATAAAGAATAATTTTTTTCACTTCTTAAAAATCTCTCCGGCCAAAACAAACATTCACTCTTGATAGTCTCGTAAAAAGTCCATCACACCTAACCCCCTAAACGGGTTAAGCTTGTTAAACTAATAAGTAAAATATCCATTGTCAAGCCTTTTTGTGCCACAGGCCCTTTTTTGTTACCAACCCAACATCTCTTTGGCGTGATCACGGGTTTTTTTCGATATCTTCACACCGCCGAGCATCCTGGCGATCTCATTTATACGGTTCTCACCATCTATCGGTTCTATGGTGGTGTGTGTACGTCCGTCATCCGTCTCTTTTGAAATCTTAAAGTGATGGTCGCCAAAGCTTGCAATTTGTGGAAGATGGGTTATGCAAACAACCTGGTGGTACTTAGAAATTTCTTTCATCTTCTGTCCGACGGTCTCTGCAACACTCCCTCCGATCCCTGCATCTGCTTCGTCAAAGAATATGGTTCCAATATCATCTCGGTCCGCCATTATGGCTTTTAATGCTAAAACAATTCTTGACAGTTCGCCCCCTGAGGCAATGTCGATCAGTGGTTTTAACCCTTCTCCAACATTCGGAGAAATTAGAAACGATATCCGGTCAAACCCTGTTTCATCTATTATCTTTCCATCTACATTAAGATGTTGTTTAGAATTATTCGGGTCTCCTTCCGTGTATTCAAAAAGGATATCAACTTTGGTGCCTTGCATCTCAAGAGATCCCAACTCCTCTTGCACCCTGCGACAAAACCTTATTGCTCCCTCTTTACGTTTTTCAGACAGTTCTCTTGACAGTTCACATATCGTCTTGTTTTGCTCAAAAACTTCTTCTTCGAGATCTGCTATCCTTTCAGGGGAGCTTTGAAGCGCTCTTAGCTTTTTCTTTATCTTATCAAGACAGCAAAGAATATCCTCTATTGTATTTCCGTACTTACGTTTAAGTTTTTGTATGATATCGAGGCGTTCTTCTACCTTTTCCAACCGGTCCGGATCAAAAGAAAGGATCTCTGTGTAGGAGCGGAGGTCTGCAACACAATCCTCCGTCTGATACGCAGCAGAAAGAATGTTTTCGGCAATCGGGATCAGTTTCGTATCGATCTTTCCCAGGCGCTCTATGTCTTTTCCGACCCCCGTTAACCCCTCCACGATCGAACCTTCTGATCCATACAACCGTTCAATACATCTTCCAAGTGTCCCAAATAGTATTTCCACATTCTTAAGCCGCGCTCTCTCCTGATCCAACTCTGTTTCTTCTTCCGGAGAAAGATTCGCAAGGGTAATCTCTTTTTTCTGGAACAACAAAAGCTCTCTATCTGCGGCCTCTCGACCTTTTTGTTCTTTTAGTCGATGAACTTTTTTTATTAAAGGAAGCATCTTGTTATAGCATTCAGAAACTCTGTTTCGAAGTTCCTTAAGGCCGGTAAACTGGTCCAGAATGGCAAGGTGGTGTTCTGGTTTCAGAAGTGTCTGGTAAGCATGCTGTCCGGATATACTTATCAACTTTTCGGTAATATTGGTCATCATTTGAAGTGTAGTCCGATGACCATTAAGGAATATTTTATTTTTACCGTTCCTGGCAATAATGCGTCGTACACTCAAACCTTCTCGTTGATCAAGCCCCTGGGCTTCCATAACCTTTCCTGCTTCACTACCGGGGATTGTCTCGAAAAAGGCTTCTACTTCCGCATATTCCCTGTCGGTCTTTATCAGGTCGGTTGATGGTCTTTCTCCTAAGATAAGTTTCAGGGAATTAATAATGATGGATTTGCCCGCCCCGGTTTCTCCGGTAAGGACGGCAAGGCCTTTAGAAAAGGAAATGTGGATATTGTCTATAATGGCAAAATTCTTGATGGAAAGATCACGAAGCATTCTTTTTTATTATCTTATCAAATAATTCTGTTGCCGCCTTGATCGCCTTGGAGTCCTCGGGAAGAAGAAACGTTGGCTTTCCTTTGGCATCAAATTCAGAAATAACTTTATCTTCTGGAATACATCCCGCCAACATTATTTCAGATTTGTTGATAAATTCCGTTACCGACTCCGGAAGGCTGTTCTGCGCGCGGTTGATTATCAGACATGTCTTTTTTACTCCGAGATTAAGCTCTCTTGAAAGACTCGATATTCTTTCGGCTGCCTGTACTCCTCGAAAGGTTGGATCCGAGACAATCAACAATATTTCAGGCTCCTTTGCTACCAATCTGCTGATATGTTCCATGCCCGCCTCATTATCCATGACAAGCATTCTATAATTCCCCGCAAGACGATCCATATATTTTGAGAGTAAGGAATTCGCATGACAATAACATCCCGCCCCTTCAGGACGACCCATAACTATTAGATCAAAATCCTTTTCTTCTACTAACGCCTCCTGAATCTTATATTCCATATACATATCCCGGGTCATCCCCGTGGGAACGTCATTCTTTAATCCTTCCCTTGCTTCACCAAGCGTTAAACCAACATTCACGCCTAAGACTTCATTTAGATTAGAATTCGGGTCCGCATCCACTGCGAGAATCGGTTTTATTTTATTATCAATCAAATATCTTATTAATAAGCCGGCAATAGTTGTCTTTCCCGTCCCCCCCTTACCGGCCATTGCAATTAAACTACTCACCCAATCCCCTCTCTTTCTTTGTTATTTTTTCTGATTCTAATAGCTTTTTGCTCACTTCCGGAAACAAATCGGCTTCAGTATGGGGGAGAAAAAGTGCGGCTACGTAATTATTCATAAAGGTCGGACTATCGCTTAATTCAATATTTGTCATCATCCTGGAGATACGCCCCCCTTCTCTAAACATGTCCTGTGAAAAAGACGCAAGGCGGGCGCCCATTAATGAACCATTCCCGATAAAAGAAAATTTTTCTACTGGAAGATCGGGAAGGAGTCCTATCAGCTTTGCCTTTTCCAAATTAAGATACCGACCAAAGGCCCCCGCTATAAAAACATGATCTACTTCCTCAAGCGAAAAACCCACGCTTTCAAGCAAAGTAACACATCCGGCAAAAAGAGCTCCCTTGGCCCTAATCAAGTTTTCTACATCTCCTTCGGTGATAATAATATCTTTTCCAATATCTGTATGTTCGGCCCACGCAACTACATATTCATATCCTGTATCACTTTGTCTAAGCCTCTTTGTATTAAGGTCCCTTACAAATTTTCCCTGGCGGTCAATAATGGAAGAATAAAGCAGTTCTGCTAACAGACTTATTAAACCGGAACCGCATATTCCTCGTGGGCGCGCTTTTCCAATGGTAATCATCATTGGTTCCAACGTTATGGGATTTATGCGAAATCCTTCTATGGCGCCCACATCGGCCCTCATCCCGTGGAGGATACCCCCGCCTTCAAACGCGGGCCCCATCGAACAGGCAGCACATACAAGCCATTCGGAATTCCCAAGGACAATCTCGCCATTTGTGCCAATATCTATAAAAAGAGTTAGTTTTTCTCTCTGGAACATGCCGGAGCCGAGAACACCCGCAACAACATCTCCCCCAACGTAACTTGCCACAGAAGGAAAGTTTCTTATTGTTACGTTTTCTCTTACATCTATACCTACTTCTGAAGCTTTAATAGGAGGAAAAAAACAAGCGGACGGCACATATGGCGCTTCCCTTATATAGCGAGACTCCAACCCGAGCAGGAGATGGGTCATGGTGGTATTTCCCGCAGAAGTAATATAAACAATGTGTTCTTTTGAAATACCCGCCTTTTTTACTAACTCGTTTATAATTTCATTTACGGAAAGAATTACCTCTTCTTGTAATTTTTTTTTTCCTCCGGGAGTAGAGGCGAAAACAATTCTCGTAATAACATCATCACCACAGCACTTCATCTGCTTATTATATATTGCTGCTTCTGCAATAGCCCGTCCCGAGAACATATCGAGTAACTGACCACAGATAGTGGTTGTTCCAATATCTATTGCAACAATATATTGTTTTTCAAAGGTGTTTCCTGTCTCTATCTCTATTATTTTGTATATTCTATCACTTTCAATAGTGGAAATCCCAAAGTCATAGTCAATATGAATTTTTTCTAATGTTATTGTTACATTCCACTCGGATTCTCTCAATACGGTTGGCATTTTTCTTAGACAGGAAATATCTACAGACACATTTCTTATTAAATAGAGATCATTTAATTTTCTTAATACTCGAGAAAGATCATTTTTATTATCCGTGACCGTTGGGGGATCGAGTTTTAAAAAAACTTTTATAATCGGTGGATTAAAACACCAAATACTTACAAAAGACCTTGTTTCAAGTTCCGCTATCTTTCTTTCGCCTTTTGTAAGGGTCTGTTTTTCTATTAATATCTTATCAGGGATTCTCGATTCCACCGGGATCCGGAGGGTACAATTAGAAAAGATACGACTATTACATGCTAATCTAACCTTTTTTTTATAATCTTCCTCGCTTATTTTATCACTTGGCTCGGAAACGATGTCTCCTTCTTCTATAAGAATCTTACACTTTCCACAAAGCCCTTGGCCGCCGCAGGAAGAATTTATATGAATCCCGGCTCCCAACGCCGCATCTAAAATTGTTTGACCTTCGCTCACATACGTTTTAAGCGAGCCTGGTTTAAAAGTGACTCTTCTTTTCATTTTTTTTTACCTGGGGTGAGCACTTTTTGAGGAAGAGATATGCCAATATCTTGATGTAGTACGGTTTGCTAAAGCCGCGGGCATACCCGTGGATATGTCGAGGCTTTTCGCAAGAGATTGGTGCAGATCGAGTCAAAATTCGCTCAACTTCGGTTTTAATAAGTATCGTTTTTTAAAAATCCATATTTTTAAAAAAAAATGTATGTTATATAATGATAAAAGAATTGTACAGATTTTTGTTGATAAATAGCACTTAATTTTTTAAATTGTTCTTTTTTTAATAAAAATACTCGCGAGGGGGCAGAAAAAAACAAATCGTAACATAACTTGTCTATATATTAATAATCCTTTTTATAATAATATGGCTTGTTTGTTTTGCTTATAAACATATGAACCGTCCTTATTATTTATATTATTTATTTATTAAAAAAGAAAATAATAGGAGATACAGATGGAATTTAAAATTCACAAAAAAAATTTTATAGAAATTTTAACAAAAATTCAGGGAATAACTCTATCAAAAACAAACATGCCTATTCTTTCTAATGTATTTATGAATGCAGATAACGAAAACAACTTACAAATATTAGCTACAGACCTTGAAATCGGTTTTGCCGGAGTTTATTCAACAGAAATAATATCTCCGGGAACAACAACGGTTCCAGCTAAAAAGCTTCTCGAAATTGTAAAGGATTTTCCAAAAGAAATTATTCACGTCAAGGAATTAGAAAATAAATGGATTCAAATTGTAGATGGATCTGTAGAATATAATATAGTAGGAATGGATCCAGAAGAATTTCCATCAGTTCCTAATATAGAAGATGTTGTTTTTTTAGAGATTGAAGCCAATCTTTTAAAAAGTATGATAGATAAAACAATATATTCGGTACTTACTGGTGAAGGTTATGCTGAAATGACAGGAATATTTATAGAACAAGAAGAAAAGGAAGAAAAAAACTTCCTTGTAATGGTGTCGACAGATGGTCATCGGCTTTCTTTTATTGAAGGTGTTGTTGAAAAACCAGATACTCCTGTAATTGAGCAAGGGATAATTATACCAAAAAAAGGTATCCTTGAGGCGACCAAGCTTCTTGATTCAGAGGGCGTCGTAAAGATTGGAGTAAAAGATAATAAATTTATACTAAAAAAAGATAATGAAACGATTGTAACAAGGCTTATTGAAGGAGAGTTTCCAACGTATAAAAATATTATTCCCTGGGATAATAAAAAAGTCCTCAGAGTTAAAAGAGAAGAATTTTTAATGATGCTTCGGAGGATGTCTATTTTTTCATCTGAAAAATATAGGGGTGTTAAGTTTAAGATGGATAAGAATAATATTGAGATAATTAATACAAATCCAGAACTTGGAGAGTCAAGTGAAAGGGCGGAAGTTAAATATGATGGAGAAGTGATGGAATTGGGATTTAATCCAAGATATTTTATAGATACTTTAAGTAACATGAAAAGTGAAGAGGTTATTATAAAATTCAAAGACAATAAGAGTTCTTGTTTAATATCAGGGGATGATGATGAGAACTTTTTGTCGGTTATAATGCCGATGAGGGTGTAGTTTCCTCCCCTTTCTGGAAGGAAACAAAGGAAAAAATTATAAGTCCAGAAGAAAATAAAAAAAGAGAGGTTGTTAAAAAGAATGGTAGCAAAAGAGGATAGATATGATGCAGACAAAATAACGGTTTTAGAAGGCCTTTCTGCGGTAAGAAAGCGACCTTCCATGTATATCGGAAACATAGGAACAGAAGGGCTTCATCACTTAGTTTATGAGGTTGTGGATAACAGTATAGATGAGGCCTTGGCAGGGTTTTGTGATTTTATATCTGTTTGTATTAATTCAGACAATAGCGTGACGGTGGAAGACAACGGAAGAGGCATTCCTGTTGGCATTCATAAAACAGAAAAGATTCCGGCAGTAGAAGTGGTTATGACAAAATTACACGCCGGCGGAAAATTTGATAATAAAGTTTATAAGGTTTCAGGAGGGTTGCATGGTGTGGGAGTATCGGTAGTCAACGCCCTTTCATCATATCTTATGGTAGAAATAAAAACGAACGGAAATGTTTATCGGCAGACATATTCTCGAGGGGTTCCAACTTCCTCGTTGGAGGCAATAAAAAAGACTAAAAAAAATGGAACCAAAATAACGTTTATGCCGGATGAAGAGATATTTACTGTAAGCGAATTCAGTTTTGACATTATTTCTCAAAGAATGAGAGAGCTCTCTTTCTTAAATAAAGGTGTTAGAATAATTGTAAAAGATGAGAGAACAGATACCGAGAAAGAATTTTTTGATACGGGTGGAATTGTATCGTTTGTTGAATATATAAATAGAAATAAAACAGCAATCCATAAAGAACCGATATATATGTATGGCGAAAAGAATGGTACTTTCGTAGAGGTCGCTATGCAGTACAATGATACATATCAAGAGAAAATATTCTCTTTTGCGAATAATATTAATACAAAAGAGGGAGGTTTTCATTTAGTAGGTTTTAAGTCAGCGCTAACAAGAACAATAAATCAATACGTAGCCACCAGCAATCTTCCCAAAAACATACAGGAAAAGGTAAGTGGTGATGATGCAAGAGAAGGGTTGACAGCAATTATTAATATAAGACTTCGAGAGCCACAGTTTGAAGGGCAAACTAAGACAAAATTAGGAAATACCGAGATAAAGGGCCTTGTTGAAGCGATTGTAAATGAAAAGTTAGCTGTTTTTTTGGAAGAAAACCCCTCTGTCGCGAAAAGAATAATAATAAAGGCGGTTGATGCGGCCAGGGCCAGAGATGCGGCCAGGCGGGCCAAAGATATGGCAAGAAAAACAGGTTCTTTAATGGACGCCGCGCTTCCCGGAAAATTGGCTGATTGTCAAGAAAGAGATCCGGAAAAAAGAGAAATCTTTCTTGTAGAGGGTGATTCTGCGGGAGGATCTGCGAAACAGGGAAGGGACAGAAAATATCAGGCCATACTTCCATTAAAGGGAAAAATATTAAATGTAGAGAAAGCAAGATACGACAAGATGCTCAACAGTGAAGAAATTAGGCTTATGATTACTGCCCTTGGAACCGGAATAGGAAAAGAAGAATACAACATAGAAAAGCTACGTTATAACAGGGTCATAATAATGACCGATGCAGATGTAGATGGATCCCACATACGCACCCTTCTTCTTACCTTTTTTTATAGACAGATGACGGATCTTGTTGAGAAAGGACATCTTTACATAGCACAACCACCCTTATTTAGGATAGGAAACAAAAAAAAGGCCATTTATATTAAAGATGAAGAAGAATATAATATTTATATAATGAACCGAATTTCCAACGATTTAACAGTGCGAATCGAAAAGAAGAAAGAAACGCTAAGCAAACAAAAATTATATATTTTTGTAGGGAAACTGGTAGACTACAAGCGGGTGTTAAGACGTCTTGAAAAAAGAGGCTTTAATAGAAGCCTGATCGAATTTTTAATAAAAAGAGGTTGTTGTAAAAAAGGTTTTCTAAAAGACAAAGAAAAAGTGTATAATCTTAGACAAGAAATGATAAACAATGATTTTCCGGTAAATGTGGTTATAGAAGATGAAGAACATGGTCTGTTTGAACTGCACACCAAGGGGGCTCATGGCCAGACCATTAAAATTGGCTGGTCTTTAATATCTTCTACAGATTTTCAAAAAGCATATGAACTGGGAACTTATATATTATCATTAGATTATCCACCATTTACTATAATTAACGAGAAAAAAGAGTCTATTTCGGTAAAATCAAAAGAAGGCTTGCTGGAACAACTCATGGAAGAAGGAAAAAAGGGGTTGTCAATTCAACGATATAAAGGCCTTGGAGAAATGAATCCCGAACAGTTGTGGGAGACCACAATGGATCCCGAGCACAGAAGACTGCTAAGGGTAAAAACAGAAGACGCTATAGCTGCAGATGATATATTTACCATCCTTATGGGTGATGACGTGGACCCGAGAAGAAATTTTATTAAAACACATGCAATGGAAGTCAATTTTCTCGATATTTAAAAAAACAAGATATATTAGGACACAGCGTTTTAAAGATACACACAGTTAGAATTGTAATATCCTGACAACCCGCGTTAACCCACCTGAGCGCTCGCGATGGCCGGCAGGCCTGTGTCCAAAAAAGAAAAATTTATGCCATGAAATTAATTACCATTGAAGCAAGAGATCTCCCAGACGCTTGGTTTCAAAGCGTCTATGCCATAATTGAACATGGTCACAAGTATGTGATTGATCGTGGAAGTTTCGAAGGCCAAAAGCGACTTGAATTTGACCACGTTACTGTACATATAAAATATCCAGGCGTTAGACCGTTGATTCCGGATATTCCGGAGCACCTTGGAATCCCCAACCCGGTGGAAGACGGGTATATTGAAGAGTATTTACCCTATCTTATGACGAGTAAAAAATCTCCCAAAGAAGAGTATACCTATGGGCAATATTTAGAGCAACAGATTGTCGAAGTTATAAGAATGTATAAAGAAGACGGCTTCGGCACCAATCAGGCGTACATGACCGTAGGAGATCCAAGCTCAATCTATCTTTCTGATCCACCCTGCCTTCGCGGTATTGATACTCGCATTCGCGATGGAAAACTTCATTTTATAATTTATTTTAGATCGTGGGATCTTTGGAACGGATTTCCTGCAAACTTGGGAGCGATTCAGATTTTAAAGGAATATATGGCAGGAGAGATAGGTGTAGAAGATGGCGAGATAATCGCTTCAAGCAAAGGGCTCCACCTCTATGATTATGTATGGGAATTGGCTCGGTTAAGGACCATGAAGCAAAACAGCGAGAAATAAAAAATGGCGTCAAATACAAAAGAACAGGCGTTTTGCTTAAAAAAACATAAAGACTTCTTAGAGATATCGAGACTAATAAATCTCAATTTTGACGTAAATGTTCTTGTTGCCAAAAGCATTTCGTTTATTTCTGATCGATTAAAAAAGAGGGTGCGGATCTACCTTGTTGACGATCGGGGAGACTTGGTTATTGAACAATGGTCAGGAGATTACAGAAGAGAGCTTCACAAAGGTATTGTTGTATTGAAGAGCAGCATCGTTTGGAGGGTTTTTGAAAAAGGAGAACCAGTCAATATTACCAGAGAAGCTGAAATAGAAGAGTTTGATCACACCCTGAGAAACAAGGTAAAAATTAAGGCCATCATTCCAATCAAATATAAAGATGTCAATACATCAGCGGAAAAAAAATATGGGGTTATGGTTATTGATTCGGGAGCGGACAGGAAAAAGATTTCAGAAGAAAATTTTGTCTATTCGGTGGAAATGGCAGAACTGATTGGTCAGGCAATTGCCAGGGCAGAGTTTTTTGATGAGTACCGACGGATGAGAGACCGACTAATATTGGTTCAGCAAGAGCGCATAAAAGTGTTAGACGTATTGGTTCACGAACTTAGAAACCCGCTAACCGTTATTGGAGGTTTTACGAAAAAATTTCCAGGAATTATAGAAAAGCTCTATACGACGATAGGGCTTAAAGAAAGAAACGCATACTTAGATAAGCTATTTAAGTATTCGAAGGTAGTGGCAAAAGAAGAATACAGAATAGAAGAAAGCATAAACGATTTTGTCAGATTTTTGAGAATGACAGATCCGGAACACAAAATGAGTATCTCATCGTTTAACTTGTATTCGGTGATAGAAGATATAATCTCAAAAATTGAGCCGCTGGCTGAAATAAAGAACATAACGATATGTAGTTACAATAAAAAAAAGAAAGATATCTTTATCGAGGGGGATAAACAAGGAATATTTACCGTCTTAAACAATCTCCTGTATAATGGGATTAATTTTTCTCCTGAAAACAGCCGGGTTGCTATTCATGCAACAGAGGATTATGATACTGTTTCTTTGAGTGTGAGAAGTGATACGTTTATACCAAAACAGCACAGGACAGAGATATTCGATTTTTTTTATAAGATTGTTGGAAAAGAGGACAAGGGGACCGGGTTGGGTCTTCCTATCGCAAAACAGATTGTCGAGAATCACAAGGGATCCATAAGGCTTGTTAGCAGAAAAGGAAGGAAAGGAAAACCGTTTACTCGCTTTGTTGTCACGCTTCCCAAAAAACAGGAGGGATATGGTTTATAAAGAGTCTCTTGTTGCCATTGAGACCAGGCCTATGCAACAGCCCCTTTTATAATTTTTGCCCAAGCGTCCAGTCGAGCAATAGTCCTGTCCATGATTTCATAGATAGTTGATATATCAAACGGCTTGGCAATATATTCAGCTGCCCCGTTTCTAAAAGAATCAACAGCCCTGCCAATATTACCCTGGCCCGTAATCATAATGACCTGAATTCCACGGCGGAGATTATGGGTAATATGCCGCAGAAAATCTAAACCGTCCATTCCGGGCATCATAATATCAGAAATGACTATTATTATAGAGGTATTTTTTTCTAAGATGCTTACGGCCGCGTCAGCGGAAGTCGCTGTTAATATCTTATAGTTATGAATGCCTCTTTCCTTAAAATAAGCGCTCAACAGACGATTTAGGGCCGTTAGCAAGCTTTCATTATCATCTACGATTAATACTTCGTTGGTTTTTACAATACCTTCCATTTTTACAATACCCCCTGCCTGTTGGTTTGTAAGCGGAGAAAAAACCGCTTTTGGTTTTTTAAATAAACAATCATCTTATCGGTTATTTTAGGAATATATTAAAGATAAACTTTTCCTTGCCATGTTTGAAAAATAGCGGTAGAAGATTTGGTCTTGAATGAAGTTCAGAATCCCTAATTTCCTATATTAAGTTTCAAGGGATATAACCCACGAGATCGGGAGTTTTCAATTTAGGTTTAAGTAAGGAAGGAGTAAAAAATGGGGTTGTTGTCCTCCTCAAGTGCTGTTGTGAGATATAGGGTTGAAGGAAGAGTTTCGGACCCTTTGATCGATACCATCCGAGAGTCTCTAAAGAGGGATACCATCCAAGAAATAGACAAGGATCCATTCGAAAAGGTATGCGGCTGGACATCTTTTCAAACGCCGTTTGCGCCGCAGTTCGATGATTCTTCGTTCATAGTAGGTGAATATCTGGTCTTTTCTTTTAGGGTTGATACAAAAAAGATACCCTCAAAAGTAGTTAAAAAGAATTATGAAATAGAGATAGCCAAAAAACTCGCCGATACAGGCCGAGAGTTCCTCTCAAAAAACGAAAAAAAAGAAATAAAAGAGCGGGTAAAAGATGTTTTGTTGTTAAGAATGCCGGCAACGCCGAACCAGCATGATGTTGTCTGGCGCTACGAGCACGCCGGGTTATGGTTTTTTTCTTCATCAAAGTCTGCAATCGAAGAGTTTGAGAGTGTTTTTTTAAGATCAT
Source organism: Pseudomonadota bacterium (assembly GCA_043818915.1). Taxonomy (GTDB): domain Bacteria; phylum Desulfobacterota; class Desulfobacteria; order Desulfobacterales. The sequence continues at coordinate 28,053 of JBDRFJ010000206.1, forward strand.
TTGGTCTTAGGCCGATAAGGATGTTTCCCTTTACTCTTGGGGACCTTTCGGCGGGTCTTTCAGATGATGAAAGAGACAGACTTCAAAAAACAACTTATACGGGGCTGATGGTTTAGTAAAAAATCCAAAACCACCCTCTCCCTCGATGGGAGAAGGCCGGGGAGGGGAAATATGACTTTTTACGAAACTATAATATTTAGTGTGAGGATGTAATAAATGCTTGATATATCAATATTGCGAAAGAGATATAGATTTCTTGGTTTCGAATTCCTTACCTGGCTATGGTTTCTGACGGAAAAAACAGGGGGCTCCATAGACCTGTCGGATCAAGACACTGTTTTTCTTGTTCCTGGTGACAAGGTTGTCATGGAGCTGGTTGACAGCGCAAAACCCGAGACCGTGACCATCCTTGGGGAAGATGCAGATCTTAAAGAGGCGAGGATTTCGCTTAAAAAGAGGATGCTCGTCAGGGAGATGAAATTCAGGCTCAAAATTAATGATAATGAGTGGAGTTTTGGCCTGAACGGTGAAAGCTTCACGTTTAATTCTTTTAAGACGCCTAAGACCGGGAAAGTAGAAAAGAAAGATGACTTTGAAGGAGCAATCCTTGAGAAAATATTTCTTTACGAAGAGTGTATAAATGTTATTGATACACTCTTTAAGCGATTCATAAAACAGAGAATATCCGATGAATGGACTGCGAGACAGATACCCTCTATAAGGAAGTGGATTACAGGTAATATATAATCTTGGGTTATTAAATCCGAAATCCGGATTTTTTCAAAACCCTTAGCCTCCTCTTTACCCAAAAAACATTTTCTTAAAATTTATATCTACAAACAAAAGAAAGGGTTTCCTGGCATGCAGCCGATTATATCGATTGTGGGAAGGTCGGGAGCGGGAAAAACGACTCTCATAGAGAAATTGATTTCAGAGTTTCTCAAAAAAGGATTCAGGGTTGCCACCATAAAACACGCAGCTCATGATTTTGAGATAGACCATGAAGGGAAAGATACGTGGCGCCACACCAAGGCGGGCGCTGATGCCGTAATAATTTCTTCGGCACATAAAATGGCATTGATAAAACGCCTCGATGAGGAAATAAGCCCGGATAGGCTTTGTGACCTTTATTTGGATGATGTGGATATCATTATTGCCGAGGGCTACAAAAAAGAGCGGATGCCCCAAATAGAGGTCTTCAGAAAAGGATGTCACGAACAACTCTTATGTGAAAAGAAAGATCGTCTTATTGCCGTTGCTTCTGATATGCCGCATGACATTGATGTTCCAGCATTTGACGTGAATGACTCAAAATCGATTTGTGAGTTCATCATTAAAAAAGTTGTTCAAAAAAACCGCAAACCTTCCCGGGTCGCGTTAAGGATAAACGATCAGAAAATACCATTAAATCACTTTGTTAAAGAGATGTTCAAACAGGTAATTATGGGTATGATTTCTACATTAAGGTTAAAAAGGATTGATACGCCAAAAAAACTCGAATTAATTATTGATCTGGAAGAGACGACCAAGATTGATGATTTGGTAAAAAGTCCCTGATTAATTATTTTTTAAACGCCCCGACTTCATTCTACCAACTTGAAAGAACTCACATCCCGTATCCTAAAAAAGCGGAACAGCCTTTTTCTTGACACTGTAAGCTCTATTTGGTAAATTTTAAAAAATTAAAACATGTTAGAGGCTTGGTGTAATGTCATGGTATGCAAGCCAGGTCTCAAAGGACTACTTTGGAGTAATGGTTACTTTTTTTAACGAAAATCAAGGACAGTACAATCCGGAATTTACTTATAAGACGGGCGTGGACCCTGAAAAAGACGCATGGTATACTACCTGTTTCATAGAAAATCATATCGATTATTACGCTTTTCCAGACCACGTTGCCTCCCCTGAACAGATAAGGTTTATGGTCTATATTGAGGATAACGAGAGGTTTTATCCGTGCTCAGATCATACGTTCGGCATGATCATGAAACAGGAAAAGACCCCCCTATTAGAGGCGGAGTATGACAAGGTCTTGCGGAAGATCTTGCAGCTGATCGAACATCAGATAGAAGACAAAAAGGAGCGGGACTATATAAAGGCTTTGATTACAATTAAATACAAGCATGATACACGAGATGGGATAATGATTCCGTCTAGGCTTGAAAAACGCCTTTTTAAAATATACCTTGACCGCACGCAGATAGAGGATCCCTGCAAAGTTGAAAAAGAGGAACGGAACAGGAAGATATTAACCGCTCTTAAATCCGAGGCATTTAAAGAGGCCATCGACTTTTTGGATGATTTCTCCAGCCTATCCCATTCCGACAACATTGGAGCTCTTAAAGAACAGATGGAGTTCTTAAAGCTCCAGCGCCTTATATCTCTCTCCATTGAAGACAAGCTCTGGGAGACCGATAGGCTGTCTCGCTTTAGTTTTTCAGATTATATAGATCTGTTTAAGCGTCCGATTTCTGGAAACGGTTATGAACAACTCAAACGCTTTTTGAGCGTCCAAGAGGGCGCGGGAACGAAGAAATTTCTGTGGCTCGCAAATGAAGCAGGTGAGATATTCTTTGATCTTGCCATTATTAAGCATTTGGCACAACTTGGACATAAGGTGATTATTGCGGTAAAAGAGGGCTCTCTCTTTGAAAAGATAACCCTTAAGGATATTGAGGAAGATCCAAGCCTTAATGCCGAACTTGGCGATGCCCTGGAGATTAAAGACAAGAGGTTGAGTAAAAAGCGTCTTGCAGTACTCTTGAAGGCAGATCAAAATATCATTCTGGTCTCTGATGGAACACAGGAGACAGTCAATCTTTTAATGGTTTCAACAACATTTGCGCGTATATTTAAAGAGGTTGACGCGGTGATCACCAAGGGTTCGGAACAATGCCGACGTTTTTTTGATACGCATTTTAGATTTACACAGGACATTTTTAATTTTTCAAAGGGAGAAGACGGAACGGTTTGTGTCCGGTACAAACCGAAGCATCCGAATGCGGTGAGATTTTCGCACGAGGAACTGGAGGAAAGGGCCGAGAAGATTATCCAACAATTGGAGGATGCCAAAAACGAAGGGATGACGGTAATCTTTTACAGCGGTATTATTGGTTCGATCCCCGGCAAAATAGACCTAGCCAAGAAGATCATGTCTGTTCATATTGAGTTGCTTAAGAAGCAATATTCAAGCACCTTTATTATTAATCCTTCAGAGTATTTTATACGCGGAATGGATGCAGACGATCTCATGTATATGTGGGAGAGAGTACAGAGAAGCGGTCTCATAGACATTTGGCATTTCCAGACATATTCCGATATCATGAGAGCATTTCGGGCAATGGATATGAAGATCCCGCCGGAATGGGTGGGAAAAGATGCCACATTCAGCACTGGTTGCACCAAAGAGATGAATATTGCACTGGAGGTGCAAAAAGAACACCCGGAGATGCAGATTATAGGTCCTTCAAAAGAAAAATTTTTAAGAAGAAAAGAATATGGCATAGGAAAGATGTATGATCAGCGCTTAGCTGACATTTGTCTTCCTTAGTGTCTAACCTCCCACCCCGCCCGGTTTTTTTATGTAAGGACCCGTCACATGAAAAAGGCAAGCACAAAAACCAAGTTTATTGTTATACTGACAGGTTCTGTTTTAGTTCTTCTTATAGGTTTGGCGTTGGCCAATGTATATTCTGAATGGCTTTGGTTTGAAAGCATCCACTATGCGCCGGTTTACATAAAGATATTGAGCATAAAAGCTGCTTCCAGCCTGGTGTTTGCTCTTGTTTTTTTTCTTTTTGGTTTTGCTTCGGTCAAACTGGCATGGTCACAGGGGGACCGGGCCGGAGCGCTTACAGATTCCGAAGTCAGGTTGTTTGACGCAAAAAACCTGAATATTAGTATAGCTCATATCCGCATAGGTTTGTGGGTGATACTGTTTGTGTTTGCCTTCATTGCCGGTGGCATAGGCTTTAACCACTGGGATACGATTCTACGATATCTTCATCCACAAAAGTTCGGATTATATGACCCGATATTTAATAAAGATCTGGGATTTTATATCTTTTCCTATCCATCCCTTAGACTATTTCAGGCCCTCGCGTTTTATGGGTTTGTTATATTAATTGGGCTTACCTTTTTTGTATATATATTAAACCGCAACATTGGTCTATTCCGGGGCCGTCCTAAGGCCACAAAATCAGCTCGAATACATCTTTTTATCATCTTTGCATTGCTTTTGGGGATTAAAGCGTGGGGGTACCGGCTCGATATGCTTGAGACCCTTTATTCCTCGGACGGGTTTATTTTTGGGGCGCGATACGCCAATGTTTATGGAGACATAGTTGCCTATAAGGCGCTGCTCGCGATAGTCGTTTTGACTGCCATCATCTGTTTGGCTGCTCTTTTTGGAAAAAAAGGGCGCCTTCCTATTCTTGCCGTGTCTATATGGGGCATTGCAGCCGTAACCCTACAGCTTATCTACCCTGCCCTGTTGCAAGAAATTGTAGTGGAACCTACCGAACTGGAAAAGGAGAGACCTTATATCCGGCACAATATAGAGTCCACGGGAAGGGCATACGGACTCGATCTGATAAGAAGTGAGAATTACCCGGTAGTAGAACATCTGAGCACCGACGATATCAAGGAATGTCGCTCTACTATAAAGAACATCAAGATATGGGACAAGCGTCCTTTAAAAGAGACATACGTCGATCTTCAAGAAATTCGCCTCTACTACTCCTTTTTAAATGTGGATGTTGATCGTTACCAGGTCGGCAAAGACTATGTGCAGGTTATGCTCAGTCCCCGCGAGCTCAATACGGACAATCTTCCGCATACAGCCAAGACATGGATCAATAAACACCTCCTTTATACTCACGGACATGGTTTTTGTATGAGTCCGGCAAACCAGGTTTCCATCGAGGGACTCCCTGTATTCTTTGTCAAGGATATTCCTCCAGCCTCGCCTGTGGGCCTTACAGTGGAGAGACCAGAGCTCTACTACTCCGAAAAAACGGATGATTTCGTTATCGTAAATACTGCGACAAAGGAATTTGATTATCCAAAAGGGGACACTAATATATACACAACATATCAGGGCAGCGGTGGCGTAGCGCTCGATTCGTTTATAAAGAAGTTGGCCTTTTCCTTGAAATTTTTTGACGCAAACATCCTTCTTTCAGAATACCTTCTTCCGAAAAGCAGGATAATGATCTATCGAGAGATCCAAAAGCGGGTAAAACGTGTGGCCCCATTTTTAAAAATTGATGGTGATCCATACTTGGCGATGGCCGAGGGACGACTTTTTTGGATTATTGATGCCTATACCACCAGTTGTTATTGCCCCTATTCAGAACCCTATGCATTGGAAGAAAGACAGAAAAAAGAATACGATGGGATCTCTTTTTCCTTTTCGAAAGACATCTTTTTTTCCCGTGATGTGAACTACATAAAGAACTCTGTAAAGGTTGTGGTAGATGCCTATAACGGCAGTGTTGATTTCTATGTGTTTGATCCTGTTGATCCGGTCTTAAAATCGTACCGGGCCGCCTTTCCGTGCCTGTTTAAAGACGGAGAGACCATGCCGGATGGGTTGAAAAGTCACGTGCGTTATCCGAAAGATCTTTTTTTGATCCAGGCCAAGATGCTGAAAAAATATCACATGACCGATGTGGAGGTCTTCTACAATCAGGAAGACTTGTGGGCGCGACCGCACGAGATTTATGGGTCATCCAAGATCCCGATGACCGGTTATTATGTCATAATCAAGCTCCCTGACGGCAAAAAAGAGGAGTTTGTTTATATGATCCCGTTCACTCCAAAAGGTAAGCCGAATATGATTTCCTGGATGTGCGCGCGATGTGACCATCCCGATTATGGCAGATTAGTCCTTTACAAGTTTCCAAAAGAAAAACTGATATTCGGCCCGATGCAGATAGAAGCGCGTATTGATCAGGAGCCTGCGATTTCAGAGCTTTTTACCCTTTGGGGACAACTCGGTTCAAAGGTCATCCGGGGCGATCTTTTAGTAATACCGGTAAGAAAGTCCCTCCTTTACGTGAAGCCTGTATATATATTGGCAACCAGTGAAGAACTCCCGGAGCTTAAGCGGATCATTGTAGCATTCGGCGAGCAATTGGCGATGAGAGAAACTCTGGATGAGGCCGTGAATGCTATATTTGCCGGTTACACCTCAGAAATTTACAAGGAGGGACATGACCGACAGGAACCGATTTCTAAGGCCCTTGATCATTTTGAGCGAGTGAAACGGTCTTTCAGAGAATCGGAATGGGAAGTATTCGGAAAAGAAATGAAAGGTCTTGAGAAAAGCTTGAAAGAGATTCGTGAGAGAGAAAAAGAGAAAGAATTTTAAGGAATGCACAAAAAAATTTACAATAACGTCATTAATTGGACAAAGCGTTTCAGCATATCAGGTTACACTTTTTTAATCTTTATTGCTTTAGCCATCGGTATACTGGCAGGTATCGGAAACTTTGTCTTTCGGTCGTGTATAGATCTAACTTATAACCATATCTTTCTTAAGGGATGGGACCTGTTTCAGATATCAAAAGGAGGCTGGTATAAGCTCTATACCCCGCTCCTTCCCATGATCGGCGGAGCACTCCTGGTCCCCCTGGCATTGTTGTTCAAGCCGGGCCGTGTTTACGGTTTCGGGTTTCCTTCCTTTCTGCTGCGAGTCAATATCCAGGGGGGCATGATAAGAGCCCGCAATATCTTGGCCAAGGTGTTGGCGGCCGGTATCACGCTCGGCACCGGTGGCAGCGCGGGCCAGGAAGGGCCGATCGCTCAAATCGGCGGGACCATAGGATCGGTGTTCGGTCAATTCTTTAAGATGCCGGAAGCAAGGCTGAAGACCTTGATCGCCTGCGGCTCTGCCGCGGGGATTGCCGCCACGTTTAACGCGCCCATTGCCGGGGTATTCTTTGCACATGAGATTATTCTGTTGGGCGACTTTGAGCTTACCAACTTTATTCCTGTGGTAATTGCCTCCGGCGCGGGTGCTGTAGTATCACGTATGCTTCAGGGAAACGTGCCTGTTTTTGTTTTGCCGGTCTATCATGGCGTGCCGGGGTGGGAGCTTGGGTTGTATATTTTACTGGGCGTCTTTGTTGGTCTACTTGCCCCGCTGTTTATCAAGATGTTTTATGTGATCAAGGACGGCTTCGATCGAATCAAGGTAAGCATACATCTGAAGCCGGTAATGGGCGCATTTTTGATTGGATCGATTGCCATAGTCTTTCCGCAGGTGTTGGGGAACGGCTATAATGTTATTCAGGAAGTGTTGACCGGCAATATGGTCTGGTCGCTGATGTTGGCATTGGTCTTTTTTAAAATGCTTGCAACCTCGATTACGCTCGGATCAGGAGGGGCCGGGGGGATTTTTGCTCCGGCCCTTTATGTCGGCGCGGTCGCCGGGGGTGGGTTTGGCACTATAGCTAATCTCTTGTTTCCCCAACTCGTTTCGAACCCGAACATTTACGCGATAGTGGGGATGGGCGCGTTTTTGGCAGCTACCACACATGCCGCGATTACCTCCATCTTTTTGATTTTTGAAATGACCAACCAGCATGAAATTGTGCTTCCGGTGATGTTTGCGTGTGTGGTTGGAACCCTTATTTCTCGTGGCCTGCAAAGGGAATCGATCGATACATATCAGCTCGTGCGAGAAGGTATCGATTTACATGAAGGCAAAGAACTTCAGGTTATGAAGTCGATCAAGGTGAGTGATGCCATGAGTAATAATGTGCAGGTGGTACCAGAGAGTATGTCTCTGCGAAAGCTTAGGGATACATTCTCTGAGAGTAAATTTTCCTGTTTTCCTGTGGTGGATGAGAATAGCCACCTTACCGGAATCATTTCCCTTCATGATTTTCGTTCCGTTCTCCTTGAAGAAGCAGCAGAAGAGCTGATCATCGTAAAAGATATTGCCACCGAAGAAACAATAACCGTTTCTTCGGATGAAAGTCTTTTTGACGCTAATGAAAAAATGTCCTATCGACAGATAGCCCGGCTTCCGGTAGTCGAGAACAATGAACCTAAAAAGCTTGTAGGTATACTATCTAAAAGGGATATTCTTGCAGCATATAATAAGGCGCTCGTAGAGCGCTTTCGCCACTGACTATATCCACCAGAAACGGTAGCTTTTGCCCCAATACTGCGTTCTCCGCAGATTTCTATCCTCGACGTAGCGCGGCTAAGCCTCCGGTAGAAACCTTTGTGCGGCCTTGTCTTGGGACAAAAGCTACCGTTTCTGGTGGACATAGAGTAAAAAGCTAAAATTCTCCAACAAACTCCTGGGGGGTAATGAAAGCTTTTTCAGCTAAGATAGCCAAGGTTTTAGGTAGGTTAAAAACAGAAGATATCCCGAAGTGGATCCTCTTTGGTTCGATTATTGGGGTTGTTTCCGCGATAGGGGCGATTCTATTTTTCTATGGCCTTTCCTGGGCAAAATTTTTTCTGTTCGACATATTGGGCGGTTTTTCCATGCCGGAAGCCGCGGGTGAACAACTTGTCACCCTTCATGTTGAGCAAAGTCCCAGACCATGGGTGCTGTTTTTACTCCCTGCTGTGGGGGGCCTCCTATCCGGTCTTATTGTATATACCTTTGCGCCGGAAGCCGAAGGACACGGTATTGATGCCATGCTCGACGCCTTTCATAATAAGGAGGGGCAAGTCCGTGGCCGCGTTCCTTTTGTCAAAGCGATTGCCTCGATTATTACCCTTGCAAGCGGAGGAAGCGCTGGACGTGAAGGTCCGATAGCCCAGATCGGCGCTGGATTCGGCTCGTGGCTGGGAAGGGTTTTTCACCTGAGTCCCAAGGAGCGACGTCTCCTTCTTTTGGCCGGCACTGCCGGCGGACTGGGAGCGATATTCCGCGCTCCTCTCGGCGGCGCCATCACCAGTATAGAAATCCTTTATAAAGAAGACCTTGAGACCGAGGCGATCATACCGTGTATTATCTCCTCGGTCATGGCTTATATTATTTTTACCCATGTCTTCGGACACCAGCCGATTTTTGAGACACCGGTTTTTAAATTTACCAATCCCCTTGAAATGTTTTTTTATACCATTCTCGGTCTGATCTGCGCTCCTCTTGGGATCCTTTACATAAAACTGTTTTACGGGTGCCGTGATCGAATTTTTAGAAAGATTCCGATAAAACCCCATTATGTCCCTGCAATCGGCGGTCTCGGAGTAGGCCTTCTTGGTCTTCTCACGCCAACGATTCTCGGAGGCGGTTACGGTGTGATTCAAAAGGCCATATTCAGTGAGCTCGGGATCGGGATTATGGCCGCAATTGTACTGTTAAAAATGTTGGCTACCGCCTTTACCATCGGCTCGGGCGGGAGCGGAGGTGTTTTTGGTCCATCACTCTTTATCGGTGGAATGATAGGCGGCGTGGTAGGGCATGTTGCCCATCAGATCGCGCCGGGTGTAGTGACGGATCCGGGCGCTTTTGTCCTGGTCGGAATGGCCTCTTTTTTTGCGGGGGTGGCGAACGCCCCGATAGGCGCCCTTCTCATGGTAAGCGAAATGACCGGAAGTTACTCCCTTCTTCCCCAGTTGATGCTCATTTCCTGTATAGCCCTGTTGTTTAGCCGAAAATGGTCGATCTACGAAAATCAGGTGAAGAACAAATTTTCCTCTCCCGCGCATATTGGAGATGCTACTATCAATGTTATGAAGGGGCTGAATGTAAAGGATATCTTTAGGCCGGACAGCTATATCATACCGCTTCCCGAAGACCTCCGGCTTAGGCAGTTGGCTGGTGTAGTGGCCCACTCCAAAGAATCTTTTTTTCCTGTGGTCAACGAAGACTTCAAGTTGGTCGGGGTCCTTTCGCTCCGCGTGATACGGAAACACCTTTTTGAAGATTCCCCTCTCCACGATCTTTTGGTTGTGAGAGATCTCGCGGGAGAGCCGATTACTGTAAAACTGGAGGACAACCTTTTTACCGCGCTTTCCCAGTTCCTGAGTTCCGGCTACGGGGAGCTTCCCATTGTTGATTCAGAAGATGGGGCAATGGTGGGGGTGTTGAAGTTGACGGAAGTCTTTTCTGCCTATCACAAGGAGATTTCCCGCCTAAAGGGTGGGGGATAAAAACTTGAAGCCTGACGCTGCATCACGGGGCACGAAGTGAATCCCGCTATAAGCGGGATCATAATGGCAGTTGTGCAAGGTCTCCTTACGATGCTGCGTGATAGGAATGGTTGGACACCGTTAGAGTTGAATCTATCAAAATAGTATGAAGATGTTTCTTGGATGGTGTGTGTAACAGATAATAGCAGGATATCAAAATCTCCTCGGCCGTTTTTAGAACCGCATCTCCAGGGTGCTGCCCAGAGAAAAATCAGGACTGGCTTCGTAAAGGCCAAAGGTTACAAAGGGCGCAATGCGCAGCCGTTCATCCACTATGAAATTGGCGCCCAGCAGCAAATCCAGGGTATTATTCCAGGAAGTTCCTAACTGCCCTTCTTCTCCTGCCAGCTCAACGTTCAGACTGGCTTCTTCGGAAACGGGGAAGGCATAGCCGATGCCGAAATTGAAATAGTCGTTGGTGTCCAGGTCACCCCCTTGCACGGTATAGCCGAATTCACCATAGAGAAGGCCCTCGCCGATTTTACGCTGCAGGGGTAGGTTGACGAACAGATCAAGCCCGTCGTTGGGGTATGGGAAGACATCATCATCGCCAATGAAAGTCAGGCCGACCTGGAGCGCGGCAGATTCGTTGAGTGTGAGCTTGCCAAACACAGTTAACCCCTCTAAGCCCGAGTCGTCCGGTGCCAAGCGGTCATCCTTGTCGTTCGCGGAGAAGCCCAAGAAACCACCGACTTCCAGAGAAGGATCCACGCCGTAGCGCATGCCTATAGGCGTGAGGCGAACGTTGTCATAATCGCGATCGGACAATTCACGATCCAGCTCGACAGCCAGCCGGGCATCGAGGACAAGCTCACCTTCGGAAAGCACCGAAGCGCTTTCGATACGAACCGAGTGTAGCACGGACATTTCAGAGACAACGGCCTTTTGCGGGGCTGCGGCCGTTCCAGAAGGCCGCGTCGCCTTCGACTGGGCCGGCGCCCACTCCGGCAGTCCCATCAGGAGCGCTACCATTAGGACAAAAACTGTTTTTTTCATAGTCGCTATTACTCCTCGTGCTAAAAACTCAACATTTCTTGCCATACGTAATTTCTATAATATTAGAATACCAAAAGCAGATCGAAACCTCAAGCGTGTTTTTTTCTATCAGGATGGAAGGTTGTACTGTGGGAATTTGTTGGGAGGGAGCGGGTGATCCGGGGCTTTGGCGAGGCCGTGCCAAGGGTGCGACATAGTGACAAGAACATAAAGGGCTTTCACCTTAGCCTGGCTATACTTGCTCGGCAGTTGCTTTCAAATGGGTCACAACTTCTTCTAGTACGTTGTCAAGCCTCTTGGATTCTTTAAAGATGACTCCTGTGTACTCTCTCAGTTTGTCCTCGGGATAGTCCCCGCTGGAGATGCGCGCCGCAAACCCTCCAACAGCAACCAGGGGGTTTCTCAATTCATCCATCAATTTAAGGGACAGGTTGTTTGTGAACTCAAACATTTCTATCCGTTTTTGTTTTTGATGCAGCCGCTCCTCGCTCTCCCGCCGTGCCTCCTCGGCCCGCTCGCGTTCTTCTATTTCTCGCTTCAGTTGCTCGTTGGCGCTTACTAATTCCGCGGTGCGTTCCCGCACTCGTTGCTCCAAGTTATCGTGAGCCTTTTGGAGCGCCTCTTCCGCTTGCTTGCGCTCGGTGATGTCCTTAAAGTCCTCAACAATGCCAACAAGTTCTCCACCAGGCTTTACAAAGGGAGTTGCCGTCACAATACAAGGGACTGTGACACCATCGTTGCGCACTTTTTCTGCATCACATTCAACTCGCTCCTCACCACTTAGAATCCGCACCAGCGGACACTTGGGAGTATGACACAGAGGGCCTCGAAACACCTCATAGCACTTCCTGCCCACCGCATCATCCTTGCTTACGCCTGACAGGGTTGAAAACGTCTTGTTAACTTTAAGGATGTTGAATTCCTTGTCGACGACACGCATCCCGTCAGCAGCGGTGTTAAATATCTGATTGAGCTCTGCATAGGCATATTTGGTTGCCTGCTCCGCGCGCTTGCGCCGGGTGATAATGGATTGGGCATAGATGGCAAACGCGATGAACATGGCGGCAACAATTAAGCGCATCCATGTTTCATGTGGCTGAGGGTTGAAGATCTGCTGGACAAGCTCACCCTCATGAAATATGAAAACATGGATAGCAGATTCAGCAATCCAAAAAACGGCCGCAAGCCCGATTCCGATCCACAGTAATTTATCGGCTATACTTGTTGGACTTGTACTTTTGTCTTTCATCTTGTGCCTCCTATTCCTTATCCAAAACCTCCCTTATCTTATGAGACAATCTTTTAATATCAAAAGGCTTTTGAATAAAGCCAGCACACCCTTGTTCCAGTATCGCCATTGCGTGGCCATCAATGCTGTAGCCGCTGCACAGGAGCACCCTTATATCTGGATTGATTGCCTTTAGCAGTTCATAGGCCTTGTCACCACCCATGGAAGGCATGATCATGTCCAGGATAACCAGGTCAATCTTGTCTTTCTCTCTTTCATACACATCTACTGCTTCGCGTCCGTTCCTGGCCTCAAGTACGGAATAACCCAGGCTGTTTAAAACTCTGACATTTAGCTTCAAAACCTGCTCTTCATCGTCTACTAAAAGAATTGTTTCAGATCCTTTTATAATCTGCTCAGCAACTTTTACGGGTTGTGTAACTTCCTTTTTGGATATAGGCAGATAAATCTTAAAAATAGTTCCCTTCCCTTTCTCAGACTCTACGTCAATATATCCCTTATGGTTTTCGATAATCCCATAAACAGAGGCTAATCCCAGACCGGTACCCCTGCCCATCTCTCTGGTGGTGAAGAACGGGTCAAAGATCCTTTCCTGCGTCTCCTTGTCCATGCCCACACCGGTATCCCTAACCGAGAGCAACACATAGGCGCCAGGCTTCATATGAGAAGGCCTCACTTGAATCTCTTCGTGGGCAATAGCACGTGTCTCCAGATAGAGGTCTCCGGCGCCCGGCATCGCATAGGCGGCGTTCACGTAAAGATTCATCAAGACCTGCTCGATTTGCCCCGCATCCGCCTCAACAGGTGGCAAGTCCTCCTGGAGCGTTAGACGAATGGGAATCTGTTTCTTGGTCCTGCCAAACGCTGTAGAGCTTTCTCTAACCACGTCATTTAAGTTAATCGGTTTCACCTCATACTTTCCGCCCCTTGCAAAACCAAGAAGCTGCCGTGTGAGGCTGGAAGCGAGTTTGGCCTGTTTTTGAATTACCTTCAGTAGTTTATAATGAGGAATCGTTGGGTCAAGATCCATAGATATCAAGTGTGCACAGCCCTGCATGATCGTTAATATGTTGTTGAAATCGTGCGCGATCCCACCGGCCATGGTACCAATGGCTTCCATCTTCTGGGCGTGAAAGAATTGGGCTTGTATCTTTTTTTTCTCCACCTCCGCCCGCTTTTGCTCGGTAATGTCCTCTCCAGAGCTTAGGGCCGAGCGTATGTTGCCGTTTTCATCTCTTAGTATAGTATTGTGCCATGCGATAACGCGCTCTTCGCCGCTCTTGGTGAGAACCATGTTTTCAGTATATTTAACCAGCTCAACTTCTCCAGCCATTAACTTTCTGAAAATTTCCGATACGTCGTCTTTCTTTCTTTTCGGAAGAAAATTATCAAACCAGTTTTTGCCAAGAATCTCTTTTTCATTGTACCCTAAAATTTCACAGCCTTTCTTATTTATAAGAGTCACTTTTTGATCAGTATCGACGGCTATCAACATGACCCCCGCAACATCGAGATACCTTTGTGCCTTATCTTTTTCACTTCGCAGGGCCTTTTCAGACTCTTGTAATGCCTCTATGGAAACCGTTGTATTCCTTAAGTCTGCAGCCATCTTATTAAAAGTATTCCCCAAGTCACCGATCTCATCTTTGCTCCTCACCATCACTCGAGTACTCATATCTCCTCTGGCAATACTTTCTGCTGCTGTGACTAATGCCTTGATTGGCTTTACAATATTGAAGCTCAAGAGACTTGCAAGCATAATTATAAGGATAAGACCAACAACGGCCACTAAAAGTATCTGCACCTGCAGTCTGTTAATAAGGGCATAGGCCTCTTTCGTATCTTGGGTTATTCCTATTTGCCAACCCTGTCCTTTATAATTTTGATAGCCTTTAAGAACGCTGTAATAGCAGATTTTATCCACACCTTCGGCAGTTAAATATTCGGCTGTTCCTTTCTCGCCACCCAGGATCTTTTCTCTGAGGCTCTCAGGTTCCAATTTATACAGGAGTCGATCCTTGTCGGGATAAGTGATGAGGTTTCCAGCTTTGTCCGTTAAAAAAACAAAGCCGGTTTTACCAATCTTTACCCTGTCGGTTATCTCCCAGATCCTTTCCATGTTAACTCGACCGGCCAATACCGCATATACCGCGTCATCCTCCCCCACCACAGGGGCAGTGGCTATTATAACAAGTCTAAAGGGATCAAGAATGGCATGCACAGGTGAGACGGCCGCCTCCCCTCTGCCGGCCCTTTTAAACCACTCCTTATACCTCCATTCACCCCGATAATCATATGTGGTAGAAGCCATAACCAACCCTTCTATGTTGACCAGGGTGACATCTTCGAATATCTTATAGAGATTATGCATCTTCTGCATCTCAAGCAGTTTCTCTTCAATTGTGGCATGCGCTGATTTTATAACGGGGTTTTCAGATAGGGATTTGATATGGGTGTGGGCATCAAAAACCGTCTTTTCGATCTCTATGCCAATCTCAGAGGACAGGTTAGCCAGACTTTCCCTGATAACATTGCCGGTGCTGTGTCTTCCCTGAAAATAGGAAAGAGCCGAAATACCAACAAAGGGGAGTAGAGCTACTATCAGAAAGAACAGCCCAATCTTTAGGCCTAATGTCCTTTTAGAGATCATCTTTCCTCAAGTTTTTTTGTCCTTTTTTTAACCGTAGCTCTGACCATATCCTATTAAATATTTGTCGAGCCCTTTTCTCTTCTTCGGCTGTGCCGACCGGCTGAAAAAATTCGCACTTTTTTAATATTTCCTTTGATGGATAAAGGGAAGGACTCTTGAGTATCTCTTCCTGAGTATTAGCCCGGGCAGCTTGATTACAGTTGGCATACCAGAGGTAGTTGGCGATCTCGGCGCTGACCTCGGGATTTAGGACATAATTGATAAACACCTCGGCAGTGTATTTGTGTTCAGCATCTCTGGGGATAGCCATACAATCGACCCACATGGAGGTACCCTCTTTCGGAATGATATATTCAAGGGCCTCATTCTTATCAACGGCAAACATTCCCTCTCCGCTATATATTTGGGCCGCCCATAATTCATTAGAGATTAATTTCGCTCTTAAGGTTATGCAATCCAGGTAGCCTGCCAGCAGGGGACTCTGGTCAAAGAGTTTTTGTCTTGCCTCGTCCAGTTTGGAAGGATCATTGGTATTGACGGAATATCCCAGGTATTTTAAGGTAGCGCCTATTACCTCCTCGGGGTTGTTTAACATAGCAATCTTACCCTTATATTTGGAATTCCATAAAATGGACCAGCCATCTTCCTTGTCTTTGATAAATGTCCGATTTACAACTATACCTGTAGTTCCCCAAAGATAAGGCACCGAATGTCTGTGGCCGGGATCATAATGAGGATCTCGGAATCTCTGCTCGATGTTTTTTAAGTTGGGGATATTCTTTAGATCAATTTCCGCCAGCAATCTCATCTTCACCAACGCCCTGATCTCATCACCGGAGGTAATGATTATATCGTATTTTTCAGGATGGGATTGAAGGCTGGAGACCATTTCTTCCTCATCTTTAAATATCTCCAGGTTTACTTTCACACCAAACTTTTTCTCAAAGTCGGATAAGGTGGTTGGACCAAAATAATCCTCCCAGTTGTAGACATTTAATACTTTGGAAAGCTTTTTTTCGGAAGCTACTGCTTTTTTCCTGGCTTCCCAGGCAAACAAGACACACAGGACCGTCAAAAAAACCAAAAGCTTACAACCCTTCATCTTGCCCATCCTCTGTTTAATATATGTTTCGGAATTGTCACAATTTCAACATAGCAATTTATTTTTACTATTGCAAATTAGATCATGGTGAATGGGGGACTCCCTGTGCAAGAAAGTCAACAGGTTACGGACATTCTTGGCATTTTTGCCGATAGAATTTAATATATCAAAATAGTATGAAAATATTTCAGGGAGTTCTTGTCCCGCTCGAATCATCTTGGGGAATGGGGATTTGTCACAAGGGTTTCAGAAGGTAAGACCAAACGGCATCAATCTCGGGATCCATTCTTTTTAGCCGGATTCCTATATCGAACATGTCCGCATTCTTCTTGACCCAGGCTACGGTACCGCTGAGTTTTGCCGGGGCCAGAGCATCGACTGCTATTTCCACGGGGACACCCACGTCATACGGAGATTGGCTCTTAAGCATTATCCCTTTCTGACTCATATTGTCTACATATTCTTCCACCGCGTAGTTATTCTCAGACGCGGTGACTGACAGCAAGATCTCTACCCGGTTAGACAGTCTTTTTTCTGGCATGGCCTGTTCTCCTTCGGCTAACGAGCAAGCGGCTTTTCGATCGATAGGTATTTCAGCAACAAAATGCAAGGTTTATACCAGGCAGACACCTGTTAAATATATGTTATAATAGCAAACAGTTAGCCTGAAACCCACATTTAGCAATTAACAGTTATGTGCAACGAGGGTAAGTAATTGTGAAAAGAACTTACACTGAAAAATGTAAAAACGTTTCACATTTGGCAGGTTGAGCGTGAAGTGCAGAAAATATTGTGGTGAGTCAAATGTAATTGACTAAGTAAGGCTTAAAGATATATTTTATATATAGCCATTACCAATAATAAGACCGATATGACGACATGCTTGAACTCGATCCGATAATTGCTCAAGTGAATGAGAACTGCGACATCGCTGATGCGAACTACGCGGGATTCTATTCCATTTGTGGCCTGGCCCTGCGCCTGCGCGATCTCTATAAGTGGGACATGGGCTTAGAAGCTTGGATGGAGGGAGATTCTCCCGAGGTGTTGGCGTGGATCGGCGAAAAAGAACGAAAGTGGGACAAACTCACAGAAAAGGCGTTTCATGAAATAACAATTTCCGGCCGTCAATACGATCCCTTCGATACCACGGCTATCAACAATTTGTTGGAGCCCCATGGTTTTTTCTACGGAGCCGGCTACGCCCGTAGCATGAGACCCACATTTTTTCTTGCCATAATTGAAAAGAAGAGAAAAATAAACGGTCACCGGATATATATCCTTGGCCGCGAGTTGGCCCGCGACCTTTTTACGACTCCGGCTTTCTCTCAAGAAGAGTGCGTCCTGATTCGACAGGAACCGGCAACACTTTTTCTGTGGGACAGCATGCTCTATATAAAGAAATCAGGGCGGCACGCCCTTAGATTTGCATTAGAAGACTATGGGTTAACTGATGCAAAGCCCGCCATGTTGCACGCCCATCTAAAAAGGATGGCGGCAGCAGAAATAGAAGCATACACATATCATGAATTGGGCGAGATACATGATACGGTGTTTAACCGTGCTTTATGGAGAGAGATTATCGCCACATTCCCTCACACCCCGATCGAACTCCTTGCGCGAAGCGTTAAAGACCTTCTTGCCGACACAAATGAGTACGGCACACTGCGACACATATGCAAAGAATGCAAAACAGCCTCTTTGGCGTTTTATGTCGCCTTTCTGGATGGTCTAAGAAAAACGCTGTTCCCCGAGATTATAGTAGCTTTTCAAATGTTTATGGAAACGCGCGACTGGAACCCTATAGAGGAAGCTACCACCATTGGCCACAATACCGCTCAACACTATGCCGAAACAATTATAGACATTTACGAAACCGGCAAAGAAAAGCATGATAACATTTGGATAGAGACAGAAGTATCAAAGCGTCTCTTAGCTCCCCTGGGTGTTTAATGAGATTCCTTCCAGGTCACCACGCCTTCCTGTCATCTCGCCCCCCTTTCCAAATTGACGAAAGCGTTCAATCCTGTTAGCATTATTTTTTTATTTATGACATCTCTTTAAGGTTCCCCCTACAGTTTCCATAGGTATATGCTTAGGAAATACAAGGGAGGCACCTCAATCCATAAGCTTTCAATCTCTGCCTCTTACATTGCGGGAGGGGTCACACAGCAGACTATTTATGCAACACAATGTGGGAGTATGGTAAAAATTGTGCTCCAAAGAAAGGAATATCAATAAGGAATGCAAGAGTGTTGTGAAAGATGGGAAAAAGCAACACATGCAGTGAACGTAACCGTTTTTATCGATGATTACGATAGGATATTATTACGGGGAAGAAGCATTAAGTATTGTCCTGAATGCGGGGGAGTTCTTGTCATAGCCTCTAATGCAGAATGTTGCTATAGTTGCCGCCATTGGAAGCTCGACAGGTGTGAAAAAGGTGTAAGCGGAGCGGCAACAACGAATCATTGCAGTTTTTTTGAATGGAGAGAGACGAACCTGTTTGGGTCTGAGGTGAAGGGTAAGCCCTCACGGTGACGGTTTTGCAAAGGTCTCATCTATCTGGTCTGTTCATAATAGAAGTTGGCTTTTTTCATATCAAGAAAATAGGTCTCGTAGATTAACCCGAGCTGTTGGAAGGCTTCTTTTGCTGCGGGGCGGATTTCTGTACATTTTTTTAAGTATTCGACTGCCCCGTCAGGATCTTTTGCCTCTAAGGAGAGTATGCCAAGGTTGTAGAATGCTTCGTAGTAATCCGACTTTAACAAGACGGCCTTTTTAAGATACTTCCGGGCCTCGTTATTTTTCCCCTGGGTATGTTGTATCACTCCCAAACAGTAGTAGATTTCAGGATCGGTTGTATTTGAAGATAGGAGTTTTTCAAACAGGGGGGAGGCCTTTTTGTACTCCTTACGATTGAACAAAGAGAGCGCCAGCCGTCGGCGAAAGCGCACATCGCCCGTAAGGTGAAATCCCTTGCCGAGCACGGCGTCTCCTTTTTGTGGTTCCTTATTCCTTTCGTATACATCCGCGAGCATCAGAGCAATATCTGAATCTTTGGGATCAAGTTGGAATGCCCGTTCAAGATAGGCCAATGCTTGGGCATCCTTTCCCTGTTTTATCAAAAGGTATGCCAGTCCTTTCAGTCCATCCCTGTTTTCGGGTTCGTGTTTTATCACGTTAAGGTAATAACGTTGAGCTTTGTCCAATTGCCCGGCATTCAGATAAAGGTAGGCGATCTTTGACCGGAGTTCGGTCCACCCATAGTGTTTTTCGGTTTCAAGAAAGGCGGCGAGAGCTTCTTTTTCATGTCCCAGGCGCAGTTCCACTTCTCCCAACAGATAGAGAGCGGGTACGTTCTGGGGGTACTCGGCAATCGATTTTTTCAATTCCGACCGGCATTCACTTAATTTGCCTTCATCAAATAGTGTTACGGCCCGGCTGTAGAGCTGAAATGGGGGGGAATCCCATATATCGGCGAATCCGGGATGGGCAAAAGCCCCGATAAAGAGTCCGAGGAATATAATGATTTTAATTTTCGGGCCTATTTTCACGATTTACCCTTTAATTCAAAAACAAGGTCAACGCGTATTTTTAAAAGATCTTCCTTGAACGTATCAGGAAAAGGAGGAAACTTGTCCACTTTCTCCACACAAGCGGTAGCTGCCTGGTCAAGGACGGGAGAACCGCTCGAACGAAACACCTCAGCCATTCTTGTATGGTATCCCTGACGGTTGATGGAGAAGCCTATCCCCACACTTCCTTCTATGCCTGCTCTTCTGGCCGATGCAGGATATTTCTTGGCAGCTTCGAGGAGCCTGCGGATGCGGCTGAAGTAGGTCTCTTCAGCAGAACTGTCCCCACTGGCCGGAGCAGATGACGTTGCGCTCGCGTGAAAAAAAACAGGGTCTGCCTTAGTATGCTGTGCGGGCTCCCACGGTGGTACCGGCAGGACCCTGTGGTATTGGATTCGAGGTGGCCCGGATACACGTTTATCAACCGGCGGCAATGGTTTGATATCAGCAGGACTGGCCCGGTGGGTGATCTTTTGTTCCACCATTTCCCGGGAAGGGCCTTCCGCGGTTACGTTTTTAAGAGATATACATATGGCGTGGTCATTACGGGGCGCCCTGATCGGAGCCAAGACAGCGTCCTGACTGCGTACACAGAGGAATATTATGTGCACCAGCAAGGAGAGAGTTAAAAAGAGCGGTAATTTGTTGTGTTTTGCTTCCAGCATCTTAGTTTATACAGGGTCAGAAAAAGAAGATAGTTTTTGGATATAGCACATGCTTTAAATAAATCCGAAATCCGAATATCGAAATCCGAAACAAATTCCAATGACCAAAACTCAAAATCCGAAACAGAACAGTATGATTTGGAAAATTGTACTCCTCATTCGCAAGGAAAACATTGCAGCAGAAGGTTAAATAACGTTTTGAAAATTTTGACATTTGAAAATTCGGATTTGTTTCGGATTTCGTGCTTCGAATTTCGAATTTAAAATCTTATGTTACCCCGACAACATTTTTTAGAACCATTTTATTGATGGACACTACGTTCGTATTGATGACTAATATGTATGTCTTCTGCGCCGGCCCGTTTAGCTGTGTCCATAATTCGCACGAATAGATCGTAAGCAATGGTACGATCCCCTCGAAAGATTATCTCTCGCTGGGGTGTTGTCTTCATTAGATTGCCGAGACGTTCGGAAAGCTCATCGAATGCGACAGGTTCACGGTTGAGATAGATTGTTCCGGTTTTGTCTACTGTAACCACGATCTCCTGTTTTTGGGCTGTCTCCTTGTTTTTTGCCTCTGGGAGGTTCAGCTTGATCGAAGGTTGCACATAACTGGAACTGAGAAGAAAAAAGATCAGTAGCAAAAAGACGATATCTACCAGAGGGGCAATGCTGAGCGTCAGGTGACTTTTTTTTCGCCTTCTAAAGTGCATCTACTGTTTCTTCCTTTTCTCTTTGGTTATGTCGGGCCACCTGAAGATGGCCGTGCACCTGCCCAAACCCCAGGAGTTCATTCAACATGGAAGTAAAATAATGCATACGGGACTGGGTCTTATCTACTCGCGCTTCAAAATAATTAAATGCGGCCATGGTGGGAATGGCGATACTCAAGCCTACCGCTGTAGTCAGGAGCGCTTCCCAGATACCACCCGCAAGGACCTCAATGTCTACCTGGCCCCCCAGTGCTTCAACCTGCTTGAAGGCGAGGATCATGCCGGTAACGGTCCCGAGAAGCCCAAGGAGAGGAGAGATATGGGCAATGCTGGCCAATTTATTTAGGTGATTCTCCAACTGTTCTAAGGAAACACTTCCCTCCCGGTGGAGGAGTTCTTCACGGTCTTCTTTTTTCAGGTGAAGATTTGAGAGATAGACTTCGCCTATACAGGCTAAAGGGCCGCGTGTTTTCCGGCAGAGTTCAAGGGCCTCCGTGCTCTTTTTCTCATGGACCAACCTCCTAACGCTTTCCATAAGTTTGACTGCCGGCCCCTGGTTTCGGATAAAATATACCATCCGTTCGAAAATAATTGCCAATGACGCTATTGAACAAAAAAGCAGCGGCCACATAAAAAATCCGCCTTTTTCAATCAGAAAAAACATATTAACTCCTGTAAGCCAAAAACAAAGCTTAATTAATCCACAGATTACGCAGATTTCAAGAAATGCCCCAGAATATTTAAATAAAAATTTGCGAAAATCTGTGAAATCTGCGGATATAATTTTCTATAAAATAAAAAAGCCACGAACGTGGAGTCTTTTTCTAAAGACAAACAACCTTCGTGGCGTAATTTAGCCTGTATCTGCGGCTTAGTAAGTGTTTATTACCTTCTAAAAGTGTGCCCATTCATCGGGGACCAAACGATCCTGCAAGATCGAAGTTTTTTATCAAATAATAAATATACCTTAGAGGAACAAAGCCGGGCTGTCAATAGAAAATCGACAGTCTCTTACGTTCCGTTCAAATACTCCCTAACAAATTCATATACATGCCTGAAAGGATCTTCCTTTTCACGACCGAGGAGTTCATTCAAAATGTACCACTGATCCACAGATCGTGCAAAACCGAAAGGAGAACCTCCCGCAAGAGAGCGTAAGGCAATCGTTTGAAATTTTAACATCTCCGCCAGTATATTACTTCTCAAACGATCTTCGTTCATTTTGTCCTCCTTAGGTACTTGACCTCATAGCAAAATATGAGTATAAATTTTATAATGATAAAAATTTGTGTCGAAGCTGTATATAATATGCATTATGACCTGAATAAATACTCATGTCAAGTGTTTATTCAGGCCAAGATCTGTTTTTGTGGGTAACGCGTGTATTCGGCTAATTGTAGCTATGTGCTGGCAATAAATTGTTTTTATAGCCTATTTGGTTTATAGGGTAAGATGGAAGGGCCAAAAATGATACCCGAAATGGAATTGAAGGAGCGGACAAGGTGGGCGATAAACCAGGTTGTCAAGGCCAATAACCTGTCAAACGAGAAGTTGAGTAAACTATTAGGGGTCAACAAAAACACAATTAACAGCTACCGGACCAAAAAGACACCGCCAAGCGTGGCGTTTATCCAAAGCCTTTCGGATCATTTTGGTTTTAATACAGCGTGGCTTGTGACCGGGGAGGGTCCCATATATATGGAGGGGCATGGCGAGGAAGAGAGCTTTTCTCCGTATACAAGGGGTGGAGAAATAGAGCCATCACGTATTGAGGCGCCCAAATCAGAATATGGGACAGCCGATTTTAAGATATCTGAGATGCTTTACAAGGCAACAAAGGTGCTTGAATCTGATACTATTTACAGCAAAGCTATGGCCGGCAGCATCAAAGCTCTTTATCAGGCAATCAAAAAAGAAGAGAAGTAGATGCCGGTACTGCCTATTTTAGATCCAGTATTTCCCTTATCTTATGAGACAATCCTTTAATATCAAACGGCTTTTGGATAAAACCATCACACCCTTGTTCCAGTATCTCCATTGCGTGGCCATCAATGCTGTAGCCGCTGCACAGGAGCACCTTTATATCAGGATTGGTCTCCTTCAGCAGATCATAGGCTTTGCCGCCCCCCATGGCAGGCATGATCATGTCCAGGATAACCAGGTCAATCTTGTCTTTCTCTCTTTCATACACATCTACTGCTTCGCGTCCGTTCCTGGCCTCAAGTACGGTATAACCCAGGCTGTTTAGAATTCTGACACTTAGCTTCAAAACCTGCTCTTCATCGTCTACTAAAAGAATTGTTTCAGATCCTTTTATAATCTGCTCAGCAACTTTTACGGGTTGTGTAACTTCCTTTTTGGATATAGGCAGATAAATCTTAAAAGTAGTTCCCTTCCCTTTCTCAGACTCTACGTCAATATATCCCTTATGGTTTTCGATAATCCCAAAAACAGACGCTAATCCCAGACCAGTGCCCCGGCCCATCTCTCGTGTGGTAAAGAACGGGTCAAATATACGCTCCTGCGTCTCCTTGTCCATGCCCACACCGGTATCCCTAACCGAGAGCAACACATAGCTGCCGGGCTTCATATGAGAAGGCCTCACTTGAATCTCTTCGTGGCCAATAGCACGTGTCTCCAGATAGAGGTCCCCGCCGGCCGGCATAGCATAGGCGGCATTCACGTAAAGATTCATCAAGACCTGCTCGACTTGCCCCGCATCCGCCTCAACAGGGGGCAAGTCCTCCTGGAGCGTTAGATGAATGGGAATCTGTTTCTTGGTTCTGCCAAACGCTGTAGAGCTTTCTCTAACCACATCGGTTAAATTAATCGTTTTTACCTCATACTTTCCGCCCCGTGCAAAACCAAGAAGTTGACGTGTGAGAGTAGAACCAAGTACGGCCTGTTTTTCAATCTCCTTCAGTAGTTCATGATGAGGTTGCGTTGGGTCGAGATCCATAGCCATCAACTGCGCATTGCCCCGCATGACCGTTAATATGTTGTTGAAATCGTGCGCAATCCCACCGGCCATGGTCCCAATGGCTTCCATCTTCTGGGCGCGCAAGAATTGGGCCTGCATCTTTTCTTTCTCTTTCTCCGCCAGCTTCCGCTCGGTGATGTCCTCTCCGGAACTTAGGGTCGCCTGTATGTTGCCTTGTCCATCTTTCAATAGAGTATTATGCCATGCGATAAGCCGCTCATCGCCGTTTTTTGTGAGAACGGGGTTTTCAAAATATTCAACCAGCTCAATTTCGCCGTCCATTAACTGTCTGAAGACTCTTGATACGTCATTTTTCATTTCTTTCGGAAGAAAATTATCGAACCAGTTTTTGCCAATAATCTCTTTTTCATCGTATCCTAAGATTTCACAGCCTTTTTTATTTATAAGCGTCACTTTTTGACCAGCATCGACGGCTATCAACATGACCCCCGCAACATCGAGATACTTTTGTGCTTTATCTCTTTCGCTTCGGAGGGCCCTTTCTGCCTCCCTCCGTTCGCTGACGTCGGTGAAGAAACCTACATTGTATTCTCTTTGATTTATCAAAACCTTGACTGTGTTGATATCTGCGTATACCGTTGTCCCATCTTTGCGCAAACAAGGAATGTTTGGGGCTAACGTTTTTTCTCCTCGTGCCTGAGCGTTGAATTCAGAAATCACATCCCGCAAAGCTTCTTTGGGATGAAGATCGCGAACACTCATTTGTTTCAATTGCTCCTCAGTATAGCCCAACATTCTACAGATGGCTGGATTAGCATACGTTAACTCCATTGTTTCAATGTCTGCTACAAGTATCCCTTCAGCGGCACTTTGAAACAGCACCCGATACTTTTCCTCACTTGCCCTTAGCGCCTCTGCTGATTCGGCAATTTCCTTCAAATATTTTGTCTCTGCTTCAAGCTCGGTTTTCTTTTTCTGGGTTCTAAAAAGAAGGACTCCTCCGGTTCCAAACACCAATACGATAAGTCCTGCAAGCCCGAATGTGTTCCTTGCATGTCTATTAATGGGGGCTGAGATTTCAGAATAGGGTATAGTCACGGTAACTGTCCACGTTCTCGTGCCAACGCAACAGGGGCGTAGCCTGTTATTCTCTTTATGACCTTAATAGTACCCTTGTTTTCTCCTGTTGTGGCATAATTGATAATAGCAACCCCCTCTTTTCCCAGAGAGCGTTCTTCCTGCATCTTATTCAAACCAGACCAGTCATGACCGGGGAAATGCTTTTTATTATCGGCCAGGACATCAAAACACGTCCTATCCCCAAAACTCCTTGCGGGATGGCTCAAAAATCTGCCGTTTTCGTCTAATAGAACAACAAACCCTTCTTTTCCCGCCTTAAGCAGCTGAATAGAGCGTTTTGAGATAGTGTCGGTTTGAATCATCCATCGAACAATGCCTGCAAACTCACCTTTATGAAAGACCGGTTCTGAGATGGACATGGCAGGTTTGCCAAGGTTGGTATAGAACACTTGACTCACATACGTCGCATGTTCTTTTATGACATACGCTACACCCGGCTTATCAGTGTGATCCATTCCCGGCCTGTTCTCCATAAAAGGGTGCCTATGCAGCATAATGCCATTGGCATCAAACACTGTGATGGCGTCAACGTTTTCTTTGTGAACCTCATAAAAGGTTTTGATTAGACAATATTTACTATCAGGTTTGCCGTGCACAAACTTTAGGTGGAGTTCTTCCTGAAAGTGTGGGTTCTTTGCAATAGTTTTTAAGGCTTCTGCATAACCGGCAATAAATTCTTCGAGACTTTTTGCGGCTGTCCTTGCAATCGCTAATAACTGTCCTTGTGTCTGGTAAACAATTGTTGCCTCAAACTGCTTGTGGGATAGATACGCTAAGTATATAAAAATAATTATAATAACCAAAGCGGCTATGCTACTTATTACTACGCGTTTAGGGATTTGCTGCATTGTTATGAGATCTCCATAAGATGTGTTTTTTGTGTCCTTGTCCTTTCTTTCACCTGCCCGCCATCGCTCTCGCGCAGGCGAGGCGGGCGGGTCAGTTTAACCTTTAACCGTGAACCCGGAACTTTGAACCTGAGTAGTTACTCCTTACTTATCGTAAGGTTGACGAGAATAGTTAAGTTAGATGTCATGCCCGCGAATACAGAGGTTAAAATATCTTGTTGCCCCTATCGTTATATTAATGGTAGTGTTTGATCGGAGTAAATATGATGAAGCTGAAACTTGAAGGGACCACCACGGACGAAATCCTGGCGGCAAACGGTTTGAGCCTCTATGAGGAATACGAAAGAGCCGTTGAAACTGCTTCTATTCCACGAGGTGCAACAGTATTTGATGCGGCAACAGGTTCCGGACGGATGACCGGTATTCTTGTTAAAAGAGGATATAGAGTCATCTCCGGAGACATTGACAAGGAAAAACTTGACGAACTGAAGACGAATTCCGCTCTTTCCAGCCGTTCTAATCTGGAATTAGTACACTTAGACCTTGAACATTTAGCATATGAGAATAATTACTTCGACCATATCGTCTGCGCGAACGCCGTCCATGAGTTAAAAAATCCAATCGCTGTCTTGAATGAACTAAAGAGGGTATATTCGGGCGCCGGCGTGTTTGTGCTGATCGATTTTATGGAGGAAGGATTCGATATAATAGAACAGATAGTCAGATTCAGAAAAGGGACATATCACGCGCATGGCACTTTATCACGAAAAGAGGTCGAGGACTTTTTAAAGAAACATTTTTTAAATGTGACGGGAATCGACATGAGGCTCAATTGGGCGTATATTGCAAGAACTAAAAGTTAATTGGGAGTAACTACTCAGGTACTTTGCCACAAAGACACCAAGTCACTAAGAGTATAAAATTGTTTTTTTGCCCGCACATGCTGAATCGACTACTATTCTATCCATGCAATTTTTTCTTCAGATATAGATTATTATTCACTTTGTGTCGTAGTGCCTTAGTGGCTGAATGGTTACGTTTGGGATTATATGTTGCGTAATTATGCTTTTCTGTTAAAAGTATATGTATACGATGTCTATTCTCTTTGCCACAATGCCACAAAAATAAGGACTTTTAAATGAAAGAGACCCCTTTTCTTAAAGACAACGAAGCTATCCTCCAAAGAGTTAAGGACGTAAAACTTTTTGATGCTCTATCGGAAAAAGAGCTTAGAGAGCTTATGGCGTTAAGTAAACTTCGTTCCTATAAAAAAGAGGAGCCGATTATTCAGGAAGGCGAATACGACTGTTGGGTCTATTTCCTGTTGACCGGCAGTGTTAACGTAATTGTGGGAGATCGGACCATCAGGACCCTGTCGCGCAAGGGCGACATCTTTGGTGAAATGGGAATCATTGACGGGTCTCCCCGATCTGCCTCCATTGTGGCCAATGAGGACAACACTAGTTGTCTTGGAATGGACGCCGCGGTTATGGATCGCATCTCAAAAGAGAATGAAATAAATGCCCTTTATTTGATCTACCGGGTGTTTGCAGAGGTCTTTTCGGGCAGGTTGAGGAGTGCGACACAAGAAAACGTTGAATTGAAAAATGAAAATGAAAAACTCAAGATGGAATTGGATTTATTGAAAGCCCAGTCGGCTACTCAATCGAATTAATCTCGTATACCTTTATCTTTTTGTGAAGATGGCTCCTTTCGATTCCAATAGCTTCGGCTGTCTGAGAAATATTCCCCTGGTTTTCCCTAAGCTTCTGTATTAAGTATGCCTTTTCAAACTCTTTTTTGGCTTCTTTCAGTGATACGGACATAAAAAGCGAGGAATCCTCCCTTGCGGTTTTTGTTTGCGCATACGGTTCAGGGATGTCCTTAACATCGATGATTTTGTCGGAAGTCATTATTATTAATCTATCCAGAAGATTTTTCAGCTCCCGCACATTTCCAGGCCAGTGATAATCCTGCAACAAACGAATTGCTTCAGGTGTCATCTCTTTGGATTCTAATTTGTCGTTTTTAGAGAACTCCCTTAAAAATTCTTCTACAAGAAGAGGAATGTCTTCTGTACGGTCCCTGAGGGCTGGAACCTCGATCGGCACCACATTCAGCCGGAAATAGAGATCCTCACGAAAACTTCCTTTTTCGATCTCTTCTTCGAGATTTTTATTGCTGGCTGCAATCACGCGGACATCTACCTTAAGTGTACGGGTTCCTCCAACCCGCTCGAATTTTTGCTCCTGCAAAATACGCAAAATTTTTGCCTGTGTCTTCAGGCTCATGTCTCCGATTTCATCCAGGAATATGGTCCCGCCGTCTGCTAATTCAAACTTTCCTCGTTTTCTGCTGTTTGCGCTGGTAAAAGCACCTTTTTCATGACCAAACAGCTCGCTTTCAATCAGCTCCTCCGGAATTGCGGCACAGTTGACCTCTACAAGCGGGTGTTCTGCTCGATTACTCATTTGATGTATGGTGCGTGCTACCAATTCCTTGCCTGTCCCATTCTCTCCGGTGATCAGAATCCATGCATTGGTCGGAGCGACTACGGCTATTTGTTGCTTTAATGCCTTTATCGCAGGACTTTCTCCTGTAATCCGGCTTTTACCAAGGGCCCTTCGCTTTAAAAGCCGATTTTCTTCTTCAAGACGCCGAAAATTTAGAGCATTGTTAATGGCAACTATTACTTTATCTATGGAAAGAGGCTTTTCAATGAAATCATAGGCCCCCAGCTTGGTTGCCTTGACGGCCGTTTCAACATTTCCATGTCCTGAAATAATGATTACCTGGAGAAACGGATTGTTTCTTTTGATCTCTTTTAAGGTTTCTATTCCATCTATTCCCGGCATCCAGATGTCCAGCAAGACCAGATCCGGCGACAGCTCTTCGATCATCTTGAGGGCTTCATAACCATTTCCGGCAGTAAGGGCTTCAAATCCTTCATCAGAAAGAACACCACTTAAAGACTGCAAAATAGAAGGCTCGTCGTCTACGACCAGAACAGTTGGAAACATAAATAAGGTTCTCCTTCTTTGGGGAATAAATCCGAATGTCGAATATCGAAATCCGAAACAAATTCAAAATACAAATATCAAATGTTCAAAACGTTGTTCGCTCTTTCGCGACATGGAACCGAAAATATTCATTAGATCTGTAGGCTCTTTCTTCCAAATTATACTATTTTTGTATTTTGTGCTTTGGTCATTTGTATTTGTTTCGTGCTTCGGATTTCGATATTCGAATTTAATTTAGGTTAAAGTCTTCTTTTTCATTTTCTACTGCGTTGCAACAGGATGAATGATTCCAGAAAATTCCTTTTTATCATACCGGAAGCTCTACGACAAATATCGTTCCTTTAGGATCATTATCCCGTACTCGAATAAATCCTTTATGATCTGTAATGATCGAGCTAACAATAGAAAGTCCGAGTCCCATGCCGGATTTTTTGGTCGAAAAATAAGGCTCAAAAAGCCTCAGCTTGTCTTCAGGGGATATTCCGGATCCGGTATCGGCAACTTCCATACGTGCTATTTTCAAGATGGGATCAAAGGAGACAGCAACAGTAACATCTCCCTTATCGTGGATTGATGCGATTGCATTATCGAACAGATTGATCAAAACACGTTTCATCTGTTCTTTGTCTAAGTTGAGTATAGGGATGTCCGGACCGATTTCGGTTTTAAAAGTAATGTGTGGATGCCCTTCTTTGTAAAGGATTAATGTGTCTTGTATGATTTCGGGGAGACTATTCGGCCTGGGATTAACGTTCGGCATACGGGCAAACGTGGAAAATTCATTAACAAGGTTTCGTATCTGATCGACCTGATTTATAATGGTTTGAATACACTCGTCAAAGACTGCGGCATCGTTTTGAAACAACTGACCGTATTTCCTTTGTATTCTCTGAGCAGACAGCTTGATAGGGGTAAGAGGGTTTTTCACTTCGTGGGCGATACGACGCGCGACCTCCCGCCAGGCCGCCATCCTTTGCGCGCGTTCCAATTGGGTCAGGTCATCAAAGACCAGGACCAGCCCCATGTCACGACCCGATTCATCTTTAAGAGCAGTAACATGTATCATCAGTGTTCGGATTCTATTGTTTATATTTATCCTCAAAGGTCGTTCTATTGAATTCCCCGGAGCGCTTGCCAGTGACTGGCGAATCTCCTCGGCAACCGCCAGAAGGTCCGGCTTTAATATCCGCCTATAGCTTTTGTTGAAAATCTCTTCAGACTTTAGCTCCAGCAATTTTTCCGCTGATTTGTTTATGGTTGTAATCAACCCTATGGCATTAAGAGAAATTACACCGGCCGATATGTTTTCCAGCACTGTTTCCATATAACGACGTTTCTGTTCCGCTTCACTATTGGCTTCACGGAGTTCGCGCGTGGAACGCTCAAGCTTCCCTTTGCCTATCCTTAAGTCACGTGTCATCTTATTGAAGGCATTCACCAGCGTTCCCACTTCATCGTCAGCGATTTTGTCTATGGTAAAGTTTAAGTCACCACCGGCGATCCGATGCGTACCTTCTGCCAATGCCTGAATGGGTGTTGTTATTGTCTTGGCAAGATAAAAGCCGAACCATGTTGCACCGAAGATGATAAGGAGGGTAATAATCGCAAGGGTCATGAAATGGCTTAAGCGGATGGGCCGTCGTAGCATTTTAAGTTGCTGATATTCCTCAAAACCGAATGCAATGGATGAGAGATGGTCAGTCAAATTTCCATCAATTAGAGTGCTTACTACAACCACTCCATCAAATTCATTCCCCTCGTTTGACTCGCTAATAGAACAGAGTGTTTTGATCAGTTCACCGGAGGGCGTTTTTGATGTGATAGTAGAGCCCCTTTTTTCTTGCAGTTCTCTTTGTATCAGGTCAGAGGAAATCGTATCAAAAGAATCGCCGTCTAACTCAGGCCCGTGCACAAGGACCAGTGGTTCCGACCTGGCTGAATATATCTCAATTGCTTGAAGGTTGTAGGCGGTCCGTACTGTTTGAAGATAGTCTTTCAGTTTTTTTAGATCTTGCGATCTTAGGGAGTTATTTGCAGTGATTTCCTTTGCTATCTTCCTTCCATAAAACTGATTGTCTGAGGCAATGTATTGGTATAATTGCTTTCCAACGGAGAGAGAATTATTGAGCGACTGTTCTACGGGAACGTTAAACCAGAACTCGACACTTGCCGTTATTACCTGTATGGAGACAAGAAAAAGGAGGACAGTGGGAAGGAGCGCCATTCCTACAAAGGCAATGACTAACTTAGTACGAAGCTTGGCCCCTATTACCTTATGCTTTCTCTCATAAATGAGCTTAACTACGTTTCTTAAAACCAAAAAGATCAGGAGAAGAAGCAGGAGCATGTTTATATTGATCAAGATGAACATCAGAATGGTATTTGAGATCGGAATGCTGCCAAAATGGAGAAATTTTGATTCTAAGTAACTGATAAGAGGTATAAGAATGGCGATAATCGCTATGATAATTAATTCGCGCTTGCGACGTTTTGTTTCTATAGGATTAGGTGTTGCCATGATTAATAGATAAAGTCAGAGGTGTACCAATCCGTTTCAATGTTCCACGAAATAAAGAAGAGTATATAACGGAGGTAAAAAGGAAGAGAGCTGTCGGCAAGCTCGGCCTTCAGCTTGATCTGATACCGAGATCCCTTGGAAAGCTCCTTTAATGGGATTACTGTCAGATCCTTGACAGTTGCCATAATTTTTTGAGCCTCGACAAACGACCTGACTACGATTGGACTGTTATACTCGCTTCGTGTTATGGTAAATTCACTTTTCAAGCTATCATACTTAATGGTGTGGTCGACCTCCAGGTCAACCAAATTTTCATCCGGCCAGAGAGTACGAACGCGGTACAATGATACAAAAAATGTTAATTTAGTAGACACTCCATTAAGGATGGCTTTTTTTACGTCCTTGGTAAAAAAATTTGTCGCGTTGAAATAAAGGAGAATGTCGTCCCGAGTATTGGTGACTATAATGTCGGACAGTTCCGCTTTTTCGGCCATCCCGATAGAAGGGACCAAGAGCAGAATAATAAAGGCAAGAAAATATATTGTCTTGTTTCTGAATGAATAACCCATTATTAACCGGCCGCCACAGAGACTTTGTCTTCTTCCGGCCAAATGCTGGTTTGCCAGCAATGAGTCTGTGTAATAACCTTTTCCAGCAAAGCATGGTTTAGCGTGTGACCGGATTTGTTGGCAATCACATGACCGATAATGGGCATACCAAGCAGGGAAAGATCTCCAAGAAAATCTAAGATCTTGTGACGCACGAATTCGTCGCTGTAACGAAGTCCGTCCTTGTTTAATATATTATTGCTCTGATCGATCACTATTGCATTGTCGAGAGAACCGCCCAAGGCGAATCCGTTTTTCTTCAAGTAATCTACTTGCTGCACAAATCCGAAAGTTCTGGCCCGGCTGATCTCTTGTTCAAACGACTCATTTTCTACGGAGATGGTAAGAGTCTGTTCCTTTAACATTGGATGTGGAAAATCTATAGTATAAGTTATTTTAAAGGAATCGCAGGGAAAGATTCCCACTGATTTGCCGGCTTCTGCAACCTCGATAGGTTCTCTTATTACGAAAAAGTATCTTTTGCTTTCTTGTTCCCTAACCCCCACATTTTTAAAAAGACGTGTGAATGGCTCAGCGCTCCCATCCATAATAGGAAGTTCAAATGAGTCGACCTCCACAAGGGCGTTATCAATCTCCATACCGGTAAATGTCGCCATCAAATGTTCTATCGTGGATATGATGGCCCCTTCACTACTGATTGTGGTGGCTAAGCTGGTATCGATAACCTGGCGAAAATGGGCATGTATGACGGGACGGTGGGGGATATCGACACGAGCAAACTGAATTCCGTGGTTGACGGGCGCAGGATGAATAGTAAGACGTACCATTTTACCTGAATGAAGTCCGATTCCGCTACAGTGAACCGACTTTCTTAATGTATGTTGCATTGTACGCATATGTATTCTCAATCCTTTTTATGTTTATATCAGAAAGTCGTCTTTAAAGCACTAGGAGGCTGTCCGAAAATTTTGTCTCGTTCGCACTCTTTTTCGTTACGGACATAATTCTCGGACAGCCTCCTATCAAGTTAATGTCGCTTACGCAAAGTATATACCAAACTTCGGCGGTATAGTATAAAAATTACGCTTATTTTAAAACGACCAAGCTGGGACAAGTCCCTTTTTGTATAATTAATATCATCATCTAATAGTCTTAATTTTTTGTCAATACCGGATACAAGAACGTCCTTTTTAATACACCATGTGTGTTTTTTATGCAACAGTCTTTATTCTTAAAAACAAAAACAGCTTGAAAACCAGCAAAAAGATATTTATATAATACCTAAGAGCCTCTTGCAGAAACAGCCATCTACTGCGATCGGCTGCAAAAGTCCTGTGCTGCGTCAGCGTCGTCAAATCGTCCTCAATCCCGCTTTAGCGGGACTACGCCTGCGGCGATTTGACTCCTTTTCCTTGCGCAGAACTTTTTCGCACGATCTCGTGACGAAGTTGTTTCTGCAAGAGGCTCCTAAGTTGAGCGATTTTTGACTGAAAAATATCTGACTTGGGCTCTCCCGCCCGGTGAAATGCTGATAAACATAATTTCCATATTGTTTTTTTTCTTAGTCCACGCTTTTTTTGTTGCAAGTGAAATTGCTCTCACATCTATAAGCAAGTCACAAGACTTCCTACTGGCCGGCAAAGGCGATAAACGCGCCCGTTCGGTCGAGCGACTCCTTAAGGATCCCGAAAAATTCTATTCAGTAATTCAAGTCGGAATTACAATGGCATCTCTTGGCCTTGGCGCTGTTGGTACCATTACTGTTGCTGGGTTACTTTTTCCTATAATTGAAACCTTGCTGGGTTCATCATTAAAAGTTTTTGCTTACCCTGTTTCCGTTATGATCTCTTTTCTCTTGATATCTTACCTCAGCATTGTCATAGGAGAGTTGGCGCCCAAGTCCTACGCATTCAAAAATTCAGAAAAGATAGCTCTTTTTGTCGCACGGCCTATCGAATGTCTCTATCGGTCAACATCGGTTTGTATTACCATCCTGAATCGGTCATCAGAGGTTCTTTTGCAACTACTTGGGGTCAAAGATACGAAATTCACAAGCCACTTTGCACGGACAGAGGATCAAATTCGTGGTATCATTGATGAAGGATATCAAGAAGGTGTCCTGGGAAAATATGAAACCCGTATGCTTCATAAAATTTTCGATTTTACCGACAAAACCGTTGCTGCGGATATGACCCCCCGGCCTGATATTGTTGCAGTGCCGCGAGAAATTAAACACGATGAACTTCTTAAAATTTTTAAATCCTCAAAACACTCTCGCATTCCGGTATATGATGAAACCATTGACAACATCATAGGAGTCGTTTTGATCAAAGATCTATTAGACTTGAATAATTCCCACCCAAAAACCTTAAATGAGACAGGATGGTTGATAAGGGAAATATATGCTGTTCCGGATACCAAACTCCAGGGAAAACTTTTGCGGGAGTTTATGATGAAACGGATTCAAATGACCATTGTGCTGGACGAATTTGGTGGAACAGCCGGCCTGATTACCATGGAGGACCTGCTGGAAAGTATCGTGGGAGAGATCGAAGATGAATATGATACCCCAAAACCCGAGATCAGCAAGATATCAGAATACACATATGTTGTGGATCCGGGTATTGCTATCGAAGACTTTAACAATATGATGGACGCACACGTTGTTATTTCTCCTCAATATGTGACTGTGGGGGGATTTATCCTTACACAGTTGGGACGCAGACCGGAAGATGGCGACCACCTGGTCTTCAATGACGGCCATTTTGAAGTAAAGGAGATGACGGGAAATCGAATCACTTCGGTTGTCTTCAAAAAAATACCTGACCATGAATTAGAGCAGGAGCAGGCAGAATGAAACGACAGAGATATTACGACCTTTTTTCTAAATATTACGATCAGTTTATACGCCTCCATTCAAAAGACCGAACAAATAGTACGAGGCGGTACCTTGCGCGAAAAACAGGGGTCGGGTCGGGTGACCGGGTCCTCGATCTATGTACAGGCACCGGCGCAGTCGCTATCGCTCTTTCTGATTGCGTTGGTCCTGATGGTATGGTTGTGGGCATCGATTTTTCAGCCGGGATGTTGAACAAGGCAAAGGAAAAGGCGATTGGACAGGGGATTAGAAATATAGAATGGATACGGGCGGATGTCACCAATATGCCGTTCAAGGACTATTCCTTTTCCGCGGTCACAAGTTCTTATGCTTTTTACGAACTTAAGGGCACAAGCCGGAACAGAGTATTGCAAGAAGTTGTAAGAACAACCAGGCCGGGAGGCCGCTTCTGCATGATGGAACACGACATCCCTGAAAACCCCCTTATCAGGATATTGTTTTACATCAGAATCTATGTGGCAGGTCTAAAAGGGGTGCGTCAATTTATAAAGGAAGAACTCTCCCTGTTTCAACAGTTTTTCAAGAATGTGGAAAAAGAGAGTATTCACGGCGGCCGTTCCAAGATTATTTGTGGAAGGGTGTGACAGGAGGCGAGAGATCGTTGCGGATTATTGCCGGAAGCAGGAAAGGCCATAAACTGCGCCCTATAAAAGGTCTCGCTATTCGTCCCACGACCGACCGCGTTCGTGAGTCGATTTTCAACATCCTCGGAAGCGTAGTTATCGATGCCGCAGTTCTCGATCTTTATGCTGGAACCGGAGGGATGGGGATAGAGGCGCTGAGCCGGGGAGCAGCCTTTACGTTGTTTGTCGAAAAGAATCCCTATTCTGTGCAAACGATTACACGAAATCTCGGTCATCTTAAGTTAACAAACCAGAGCAGAGTTGCTAAGCGAGATGTTTTAAAGGGACTGTCTTGGCTGGAAACCCTGGGTCGGCGTTTTAATATCGTCTTTATGGATCCTCCATATGAAAAAAATTATGTTGCCAGGACCCTTTCATTTCTTTCCCAAGCCGATATTTTCTCCTCTGAACCCCGGATCATAGCTGAACATAGCATAAGAGAAACTGTACCTGAATCAGTAGGTGATCTATTCTTGTACGATCAACGCACATATGGAAAGATCATGGTTTCATTTTACGAACGGTAACGGTTTATGGTATAGAGAGTAATGTCGAAAGTTTATTGGAGTATTGTAGTGTTGGCTATGCTTTTTTCCATCACTCCAATAATTCAGGGTCCTATGCTACTTGAAATACCGTTTTGATTTACACTGTACAGTGTGTTTAAGCACCATAAATCAGTTATTTTGGAAAAGATTATGTGTAAAATAGCTATCTATCCAGGCACCTTCGATCCGGTGACCAACGGGCATCTTGATATTATTCAAAGGGCGCTCACCATATTTGATAAGATTATTGTCGCCATTGCGATAAACCCCGGTAAAGAACCGCTGTTTACCTTAGAAGAAAGGCTTACGATGCTGAGGGAGGCCCTAAAAGATATCCCTAACGTTGAGGTAGACAACTTTGACGGCCTTTTGGTAGATTATGCCAAAAAGCGTGACGCCTGTGCCATTGTACGGGGCCTTCGAGCCGTGTCCGAGTTCGAGTATGAATTTCAAATGGCCTTGATGAACCGAAAACTTGAACGTGATATTGAAACCTTTTTTCTCATGACCGGGCTGCGTTGGATATTTACCAGTTCCTCCATTATTAAAGAAGCCGCGCAGTTTGGCGGCAATGTTGAGGAGATGGTGCCTGAACTCGTCAATCAAAAATTAAAGGAGAAGTTTGCGGAAAAAACATAGAAACCCTCTCCCCACTGTAGATATCATTATCGAGTTGGATGACAGTGGGATAGTGCTGATTCAGCGAAAAAATCCGCCCAAGGGGTGGGCTATTCCAGGGGGGTTTGTTGATTATGGGGAATCTCTTGAGGCCGCGGCAGTTCGGGAAGCAAGAGAAGAAACATCTTTGGACATAAAACTTATCGAACAATTTCATACATATTCCGACCCATCCCGTGACCCGCGTCACCATACTATCACAACTGTCTATATTGCTTCGGCAACCGGCGTCCCAAAGGCTGATGATGATGCCGGTGAGGTGGGGGTTTTTACGGAGACCGATCTTCCCGAACCCTTAGCCTTTGATCACGAGAGGATCCTGAGGGATTATTTTAGGTATAAAAAGTCGTGTTGCGAGTTAAAAGGGAAGGTAACGAAAAGGAAATAAAACCCGCAACTAATTGGTTGCATCTTCGATAATTTTAGAAAATAGATATCTGTTAAAATCTGTGCCCCAATTTAAAATGGACCTTTGGCGTTTAAACATATACTGCAAGGTTGTAGAACACCGAAGTTTTACAAAGGCCGCAGAGTTTACCTACCTGTCTCAACCTACGGTAAGCGGTCACATCAAATATCTGGAAAACCACTTTGGATGCAAGCTCATAGATCGGTTGGGACGCGAGGCGGTCCCTACCAAGGCCGGAGAGATTCTCTACTCTCATGCCCTGAAATTGATCGCTCTGAAAGAAGAAACAGAAGCGGCGTTGGCCCGATTTCAGGGCGACATGAAAGGCCATCTTGTTATCGGAGGAAGTACCATACCAGGCAGTTACATTCTGCCGTCTTTGATGGGAAAGTTCAGAAAAGAGTATCCAAAGATAAAAATAACTTTAGTGCTGGGGGATACGGAAAAGATAACAAAGGAGGTTTTAGATGGACGTATAGAAGTCGGCATGGTGGGGGCAAAAACCAGGGACAAACAGATTTCGTACGCACAATTCATAGAAGACGAATTGGTACTTGTTCTGCCGGCATCACACAGATGGGCGAAAAGGTCGAGCATCGCAGTAGCAGAGCTTGCCGAAGAACCCTTCATCATGCGGGAACGCGGTTCCGGAACACGCAAATCGATCGAAGATGTGCTGAAAAAGAGAGGAATGTCTCTCGGCCTGCTCAATGTTGTAGCCGAGATGGGAAGCACGGAATCGGTTTGTCAGGGAATAAAGGCCGGTGTGGGTTTATCAATACTGTCAAAAAGGGCTGTATCCGAAGACATAGCCGGCGGGAGGTTAAAAGGAATCTCTATTGAAGGTTTGGTTTTAAAAAGGAATTTCTATTTGATCACAAACAAGGGGAGAACAAAGTCTCCCCTGTGTGAAGTTTTTATAAAATTTATCAAAAAACAATTAACAACTGCACGTGCTGCTGCCACATGAACTGTTTTTCTTTGATAATTTCGAGGTAATAGCAAACCCCCTCTGGAACCCGGTGTCGACAAAATCGATATTGATTGGTCTCGCCTGTGCCATCAGGTCGTTGTCAATCATGTAAGTAATGTCATCAATAGTAAAGACTTGATCCGTTTCCTTTGGCTCATCCAGAGCCAATGCCAAAGATGGACCGGCTCAGCCGCCGGGAGATAAAAATACCCTCACAGAAGAATCAATCCCTGATTCCTTAAAATGGCCCTTTATAACTTCTTGCGCCGCTTCAGATACTTGAAACATAATTTTTCTCCTTTTGCCTATCATTATGCGTATACGCATATAAATGAACACTTTTTCACAAAAAAAAACATTTGTCAATAAATACGATGAGATCGCAAAAAAATTTTCAACCGGTGTCCATCCGGAAATGGTAGATTTTGTCCCAAGACAAGGCCGCCCCAGGGGAATAGCGTTGCATTCCACAGGGCAGGCACAAAGGTTTTTACCGGAAGCGCAGTCCCGCCAGGGTGGGACGGGGAACGCAGTATCGGGACAAGAGATGCCATTGCTGGATATACCTCTTCGATTTGACTTTATAAGTATTATTCGGTTAAATAAGTAAATTAATAAAGAGGTTTTCGACACATCCTTAAGTAAAGACCTCAATGTAAGATTTTTGTAAGCGAGTTTTCCTTGGCCGGCAATATCGCAATATTGAAATAGTTCATAGTATGCGGCTATGGAGGCTGTCCGAGAATTCTGATCCTACTGCAAAAGAGTGAGAAACGGTCCAAGTTTCCGCAAGTTTTCGTCAAATAGGCCTGCTATTCTCCTCAAATTTGCAAAAATTTTGTCTCGTTTGCACTCTTTTTCGTTACGGACATAATTCTCGGACAGCCTCCATGGGGAATGATAACGATGGACTCCAAAAATAAAACATGCATTTTACCGCAATTCCTTTGCGCGGTCTTAATAATATTGAGTCCCTTTATCAAATCGAGCATTGCTCTGGCCGAAATTCCCTATGAGAGCACAAATTATGCTACCAGCTTCTTCTCTCTCACCGACCCCGAACAGGTAAGTCTGCTTAATCGTGAACTTTCTGAGATTCTGACAAGATATCCAACAATACAAGTTCTCAATATAACGCGTATGCCTATAACATCCAAAGGGAAAAAATATTTCCGCAGTATTGTTGTGACGGACCAAAAAGGGCGATCTGTCCTGGAAGAAAGGGAGCTTGAAATTGGCAACCTATTAAAACAAAAAGCCCTGAGGCTATATGGTATGACAATAGAGGTAGATCCTTGGGCATATCGGTTTACAGAGCCGATACCCGTTAAAAAGCCGGATGTAGTCCATTTAGACAAATATGATAAGATAGAGCTCGCAGGAGCTAAAGAGAACAAGAGACGATTTTTGATCTTGATAAGAAATTTTTCCAGTCTCCCTGATGCCGATAATTTTTGCCGGAAGTTGGGGACAAAAGGTATTGAAGTCATATTGGGCTATTCTCGTAAAATTACGGGCGGGAGCAGTGGGAGGGAAATTGACCCGGCCCCCTTCCGTGTTTTTCTTAAGAGCTTTGAATCACCGGATCTTGTTTTTAGAAATGCTCAAAAAGCACGCGCATATGTCGAGAAGAACAAAATACGGCTACAAAAAAATATAGAGAAAGGCTCATGGAATATCTATGACGCTCGAGATAACTGGCAGTTAGTGCCAAAGAAAAAACATAACATCCTCATCGGCTCTTTTCGGCTTGATCAGTTGCCGTCAAAAGAGGAGCAGCTCGTGCCATATCTTGACGCCTTGGAAGAAAGGGGCATTCCATTCTATTTGACCACGGTAGGTGTAGAGAGCCACATATATTTAAGGGTGGTCCATGCCGTCCCGGATGAATCACAGCTTCAGATCGACCTGGCTTTAACAAGATTAACTGAAGAGCTTAACGATTTTTCTCTGGAATTAGGAAAAGATTTCAATATTCATCCGCAAACGATACCACAAGATGATCCGCTCGAAGAAACAAAATTTACCTTAGATGATCTGGTACTCACTATGTCTAATGGAAACTCTGCCCTCTTAAAAAAAGAAAACGTCACCTCAAAGGTGAATCGACTCCCGGTTAACGTACGAGATCTCTTCGGAGGACTTTTTTCCCTACAAATTCGCCCGCTACAAAATGACCTAAAAGGGCAAAACATGATCGGCCTAAAGGTCATTAAGACCTCCCCGCCCGGGATGGTGGAATATACCTGTTTTGCAATCGAAGAAAACTATAAGGAAAAACACACGCCCTTTGCTGAAAAACTGAAAGCAGCCGGAAAGATTCTTACTTTTTTCATCTATAGGCAGGATGACAAACCAGACTTGGACCAATTGGCACAACTTGCTGTAAAAAGCGAAATTAGAAGTCGGCAATCCGAGGCTGCCGATATCGCTATATTAGAGAAGCAAGAAGCATCAAAACGATTAGCTTTAGAGGCCTCAGAGAAGATAGCGATCCACCAAAAATTTGAAGGGATCAAATACATTATTGAAACATTCGGATATAGTGAACATATCCACCCGGTTGTATTATATAAAAATACGGTAAACAATTTTCTTCTTATAGATGAGATAACAAGCAGTATTGACCTTACCGACTATCCGGATCTGGCGGCTAAGATAAAAGCTTTGATGTGGACCGAAAGTTCCGGGAATTCGCGGGCGAGATCCCGCAAAAATGCGCAGGGGGCCCTTCAAGTGACGCTAAACGGTTATCTGCATACCCGCAGAAAGTTTTCGGAATTAATCAGAATGGCTGAGAGGGCTGAAACGATAGAAGTAAGTGGAATGTCACAAGCACAAGAGACCTTCCCTATTGCAAGTAGAAGACTCCTTGAAAATGCTTGGCGGCTTGTAGATCCGAGCACAAGTTACAAGGAGGTGGGACGCATTCCGAGATTAAATCTTTGTGAAGGGACGTTGCAGCTTTTGATAGATTACGTCTTTTTCTCTCAACAATATATAAAAGAAAAGCCCAAAGGAAAAAATAGACACTACTATCCATACCAATTAAGACGCAAACAGAACAACTATCATCCTGACGAAGACAATACGTTTGATCCGGAAATCGCGGCAATGGCCGCTTATAATTACGGACGTTACGGCGTGATAGGGGCCATAAAAAGAAAGGGAAAGAATTTTGTACGGCTACTTCCTTATGAAACCCGCCGACACCTTGCCAATTATTTTATAACAAAGCTGAGCCTGGATGAAAGGTATCTGTCGGAATACAAAAAACATACAAAACATGAGCTCACATTGCAGTCGCCACGCAAGCCGTACCGGTTCAGGGGTAAAATCCGCAAGGTTGCGCAAGGGTAGAACAATTATGTCTATTAATGT
The DNA here is from genome assembly GCA_043818915.1 of Pseudomonadota bacterium. Classification (GTDB taxonomy): domain Bacteria; phylum Desulfobacterota; class Desulfobacteria; order Desulfobacterales. The sequence continues at coordinate 69,714 of JBDRFJ010000206.1, forward strand.
AACAATTATCGGATCCGGTACATGCGTTCCCTCTTTGAAGCGAAGCAGCTGTTCCGTGCTCATTGAGGTTTCAGGAGAAAACCTCCTGTTTGACACAGGAGCAGGAACTCTGCGGCGTCTCCTTGAACTTGGAGTCGATTTTTCAGCGATCCCATATATCTTTTACAGCCATCTACATCCAGACCACACGGGTGAGTTATGCTCCTTTCTCTTTGCTATGAAATATCCTGAAAACTATCGCAGGAAAAAACCTTTTAAGATTGTGGCGGCCAAGGGTTTTTCCGAGTTTTATGAAAGACTAAAGGGTGTATATGGAGAGTGGATAATGCTTGATCCCTATCTGATTGAAGTAGTGGAGCTGCATAACGATAAGGCCGACTACCGAGATTTTGGAACCTTTCAAGTGGATACACTCCCCATGGCCCATACGGAACAGAGTATCGCGTACAGGATAACCTCAACAGACGGCAAATCAGTAGTCTATTCGGGTGATACCGACTTCTGCCAAAATCTTATCAAGTTATCTAAGGACGCGGATCTTCTGATCTGTGAATCCGCCCTCCCTGATCAGATCAAGGTTCCAGGACATCTGACTCCTTCTCTTGCAGGTCAGATAGCTGAAGAAGCAGGGGCAAAGAGACTGATCCTTACACATTTTTATCCGGAATGCGAGCCGGTCGATATTGCTGAACAGTGCAGAAAGACCTATAGCGGCAAATTGCTGCTTGCGGAAGACTGCATGCGAATCTCTGTTTAGTATCCACCCGGAAACGGCATCAACACATAAAAGGCTTGACACAACATTCGGTGTTTGTTAGGCAAAAAGGTAAAGTTGTAAGGCAGAGGTGCCAAGGTCTCAGAAGCCGCAGACGGGATAACCCCTGCGGTTTTTTTATCACAGCAGGCCTGAAGAGACCCTCGGCGATGGAGGTCAGTCCTTAAAACCACAAAAGTTTGATCAAATGATGCAGGAATTGCGTCCATTTGTAGACGCAGCAGGGAAAGGGATGGTTAACCTTGGCGAAAGAACCAACGCTTAAAGAATTGAGAGATAAAATCGATTCGATTGACCTTGAGTTACTGAAGTTCTTGGGCAAGAGAATGGAAATTTCCAAAGAGATCGGAGAGGCCAAGAAGACGCGGGGCGTTAGCGCATACCAGCCTGAACGGGAAGAAGAGGTTATCGCAAAGATGACTGCTTCCGACCGGAAGAGCGCCTTGAGTGATATTGCCCTGAGACTGATCTATACAGAAATTATGTCAGCCTCACGTGCCCTGCAGGAGGCGATATCCGTTGGCTTTCTCGGCCCGGAAGGGACTTTTAGTCATATCGCTACTATACGGCACTTTGGACATTCCATCAATCTTATCCCGCAAAGAGATATTTCAGAAGTGTTTATCGGTGTTGAAAAAGGGGCCTTTGATTTTGGCGTAGTGCCGGTGGAAAATTCAATGGAAGGAACAGTCAATGCCACACTGGATATGTTCCGACATACAACCGTGAAAATTAATGCGGAAATTCTGTTAAAGGTCGTTCATAATCTAATATCTTTGACCGGGCGAAGAGAAGATGTACGCATGATCTACTCTCACCCCCAGCCTGCTGCTCAGTGCCGTGCGTACCTGAATACGCACTTTCCAGATATCGAATTGGTCGAAACCCAAAGCTCTGCCGTTGCTGCTGAAAAGGCCGCCTCAAATAAAAAAAGCGCTGCCATTGCCAGCGAATACGCGGCAAAGCAATATGAATTAAACATAATAGACAAACACATAGAGGATTCAGCGAATAACATTACCAGGTTTTTTGTCATCGGACATCACCCCAGCAGAAAATCATCCCGGAGCAAGACCTCTATATTGTTCTCTTTAAAAGACAGGCCGGGCGCCCTTTACAATGCGCTGAGATCTTTTTCAAAAAACGGGGTTAACCTGACCAAGATCGAATCGCGACCTACAAGGGAAAAGGCCTGGGATTACGTCTTTTTTATTGATATGGACGGATATGTTGAAGACGGATCCATAAAAGAATCACTTGAGGAGCTGGATTCAAAGGCACGATTTGTAAGAGTGCTCGGTTCTTATCCTGCCTGTAGGGAGATCCTGTAATATGAAGATTTCAATTGTCGGTGGCAATGGCCCTATGGGGGCCGTGTTCAAACCGTTCTTTGAAGAACAAGGTCATGTGGTCGAACCTCTTGGCAGAAAAGACGAGCCCCACTACAAAGAGCGGCTGAAAGATTCAGACGTCGTCATTATAACGGTGCCTATTGCCGTCACCAAAGAGGTCATCCTCAAGATCGGACCGTTGGTCCCCCGCGACAGCCTTTTGATGGATATGACCTCGCTAAAGGTTTTCCCTGTGGAGACAATGCTCAAGGCATTCAAAGGAGAGGTGATAGGAACGCATCCCTTATTCGGCCCATCCCTTGAAACCCTGTCAGGACAGACTGTTGTTGTAACGCCCGCAAGAGGAGACAAGTGGCTTCCCTGGCTTACCGAGACCTTTACAAAAAATAATATCACAGTAACACTTTCCACCCCCCAGGAACACGATCATTTCATGGCGCTGACACAATGTGTCAGGACCCTCAATACCATGGTGCTCAGTAAGGTTATCAGGGATAATAAATTTAACCCAAAACAGCTTCTGGAATACGCGACCCCGATATTTAAGGGAGAAATGTGGTGGGTCGGGCGACTCTTTTCTCAAGATCCCGAACTCTATGCCGGCATTCAAATGGAAAACCAGATGATCGGAAATGTCTTGGAAGACTATCTTTCCGCGGGAAAAGAGCTTGTAGATATAATAACCCGGAAGGACAAAGGGGAATTTATAAAATTTTTCGAAGAATCTGCAGATTATTACAAAGAAATACTTGAGGAGGCAAAGAGCAGAAGCAACAAGATGATAGATGAAATTGTAAGGACATGATATGGCGCTTCACATCGTGATAGACGGATACAACCTGATTCGCCAATCTCCCACCCTGAGCGCCATGGAATATATTAGCACCGAAGAAGGACGCGACGGCCTCCTCAAGCTTCTAGCGCAATACAAAAAAATCAAACCTCATAAAATCACAGTGGTCTTTGATGCCGCGTACGGAAACTCTTTAGCGGAAAGCAAGACGCGACAACGTGGAATAACTATCATCTTTTCCCGCAAAGGGGAGTTGGCCGACGAAGTTATTAAACGGATCGCGGCAAAAGAAAGAGAACGCGCTATTGTAGTTACCTCCGACAATGACATCATCGACTTTGCCGTGCGTAATGACGCTGCCACTATTAATTCTCAGGAATTCGAGGCTAAGTTGACCATGGCGTCTTATGCCGAGATGAAAGGAGGCGACGTGGATAATGAAGAGAGCGGATGGTCCAAGACCACCCAAAAGAAAGGTCCTGCGAGACGCCTTCCCAGGCAAGGGCGCAAGAGCCGGCGAAAGATCAGGAAATTATAGATCAGAACCAAATGCCTGGATGATCCCCGAAAGATTTTATCCTTTTATCAATGAACTCATAATCCCTCACAACACTCCTGAAACGAATTTCATTTTCACTGAGTATTTCAAATTGGTATACGTCAGGCTCTTCCATTGCATCAGAAGCGGTCTCGTAAAATCTATTGCCATTGATCCACCATTTACCTTTTTGTGTAGATTTGTAGATTCCTTCTTCAGTATAGTGAAAGAAAATAATCGAGTAAGTTCCATCTGCTGAACGGTTCTGTATCCATGTACGCAATAACTGCCCTTCACCATCCATATGCTTGCCTTCCCACGTTCCGATAAACATATGCCTGATGTCTTCCGGCGCCTTCCCCTGGGAGGCGTTGTTCATGATTCCACATCCAGCCTGGAGAATGATCATCAAGAATAGAGATATTATTTTCAATCTTTTCATCTTCTCTCCATAATCCGGATTATTAAAGCGTCGAATAAGGCGTAGCTTGTGAAGCTGTAGCCGATTACCACGCCGAAAAGTTGAATTTGTTTTTACAATTTAAACGTGGATTAATCCTTTCTAAGTTTTTAGGGCAAAGCGCTTTCTATTTCATATGCCAAAATTATGAAGTCAGCCCAAATCGTTGCAACTATCGGATTCATTTTCTTGAATTGCACGCCGATGCTATAGATGTTATCTTCCTTTTCAACCCAAGCGACCGTGCCTTCGGTTTTCCAAGGCTCATGAATATCAATAACCATGTCCAGAAGCGATCCCACATGTGCAGGCACACTGCTCTTAATCATCACCCCGCCGGGACTTGCATTATGTACGAACTCACTTAGAAACCTATCACCATCAAAATAGGTTACAGAGAGTTGCGTTGCTACCCTGTCAAATCCGCGTCTTTTTTCTATCATGTTCAACCGTAGTTTCTTGCTATTGAGGATAGTTTGTATCAATCTCCAAGTTGCTAATAACAGCCTGGACACAGTATAATGAGTTTTTGTCAAAGACTTCACAAGATGGAGGAAATACTCCGCGAGCCTTTGGTTCTCCCGTGGTACGGGTGAAGGTTTCAGGGCCATAAACGGAAACGCCGACCCTGTTCCGCGCAAAGGCTGTTAAGCCGTCAACCCCAGCAAGCGATTCAAGTAGCCTGCCCACGCATTTGCAGCGTCGGCATTTATCTCTTTGAGCTGGATGCCCATCCTGTAGGTGGTGTTGTCTTTCTTTATCCAGGCTACTGTGCCTTTTGCTCTTATAGTCGGATTGCTAAAGTCGACTGCCATATCTAAAATAGCCCCTACATCACAAGGCTCTCCGCTCTTAATCAGCAATCCGCCAGCGCTTATGTCATGAACGAACTCTTTAAAAAATTTTGTACCATCATAATAGACGATGGACAGTAGGGTTTTTGCCCTATGATATGTTCTTCGTTCTTCTCCCGAATACATAGGCAGCCTCCTTTCGGTATAAGACCGTCTCTTGGATAGGCTTGCGAAGTTTAGGCTTTGCAATCTACGCCGGCTTGAATCCACAAGTCAGTAAAACACATCAGGACGTCAGCCCACACGCTCGCGGTGCCTGGACCCAGATCTTCGAACTCGATACCAATCCTGTATGCTCCCCAATGCTTGGCCGTCCAAACGACTTTGCCCCGTACATTTATTGAAGATCGCGCATCAATGAGCATATCAAGCAACGTGCTGACTTCCCAGGGCTCATTGGTTTCAATCATCACGCCCCCCGCGCTTGCATTTTGTATGACATCTCTAAACTTGCGCTTGCCATCAGAAAAAGTAGCATACAATACGGTATTTACTCTGTCGTATCTTCTTCTTTCTTTACCCATAGGCAGCACTCCTTTTCGCTATTAAAGGGAAGGTTGTATTATATTTATTGAATTAATTTTTTATTTTATCACAAAAGATAAAAAAAGACAGGGTGTACTTGGGAGACATATAGAGACCTTTGCACAACTGCCATTTTTTCGTGATGCGGCGTCAGGCTTCAAATTTTAGTCCTCGAAATACTTAATGTATTCCTCCGGTTAAAATTTTCGCCTTCCTTGCCTGACAAAAAAATGTCGCGTTGTGCAAAGCTCCCGTAGTCTATCTTTCCAAGAAATGACAAAATCGCGCCAAATCATTTTGAAAACGCTCACGGTCTTGGTAAAGTATGGTATGGAGTCCCCTCTGTTTAGCTCTTTGAATGTTTCCCATATTGTCATCGACAAACAGGGCTTGCGTTGGTTCGATGCCCATCTCAGCCACCACATCGTCAAAGATCGAGGGGTCTTTTTTAGATTTTCCAGTGTGATAACTGTTAAAAACACGGTCGAATTGTTTAAAAAAACCGTGTTGTGCGTCTAACTCATCGAGCCAATGGGTCTGGTCGCTCAGGATTGCTAAACGGATATTGTGATCTCTAAGGTCCTTAACAAGTTGCATCATCCAAGGCCGCAACTTAAATCTGGAGAGCACCTCGCTTCTAAGCGCGCCATCAGCCCCCTTTATACGGAACCGGTCTCGCAGAGACTGCCAAAATGTTTCTTCGCCCGACCGGCCGACAACAAAGCCATCTTCAAAGACGAGATTGAAGGCCGCCTTTACAAATACTTCCGGATCAAGCCCATTTAGCTTTGCTATGGAGACTAGGCCGTTTCGGAAACCCTCTTCAGCCAATACACCGCCAAAATCAAAAAATATTACCTCTACAGTGCATGGTTTCACGAAAAACTTCACTCCACTTCCACTTCACAAACGGCGCATTTGCCGCCTTGTATCTTATAAGTACTTGTTAGGTCTATGATCGTTCCAGGTTCTCTAATCTCTTTGACGTATCTTAATCCCTCCATCAAAATCCGTCTTTGTAACCCCTTGTCAAAAGGGTTTCCCATTGGATGGCCTAAGGGAAAGGCGGGCAGCAGAGACCTGGGAGGTTTCACTTTTTCAGTGATCATACGATTTAGAGAAACAGAGATCGTTGCCATTCCTTCCGCTTCGATAGCTCTCTGGATCAGCCCCACGGACTGAACGCAAGTCCCTCAAGCAGGCGTCAAGAATACGATATCGTTTTGATCACCTTTCAGCATCCTTGCCACCTCCGGCCCTGTTTGCTTGATCAGCTTCTCTATATGTCGGCCAAGGATATGGCCCATAAAAGAGAAATGGCGAGACGCTATTCCTTTGATAATCCCTTCAGCTTCAAGTTCTTTCAGTCTTTCCATGGGAAGAACTACATTGACGTCACTATCAGCATCTTTATGGTCGTAATAGTTGTGTGTGATCATCAGGTCGGAGAGAGGTGTGTTTGAGGGAATCTCCCGAAAAGAGGGATCCCCTTCCTGGTTCTCCATATCGTAGGGGGGCTGGGATTTCAGATGAACACCCGCCGTGGTTACTAAAGCGATTCGACATTCGTTGATATCCTTGGACAAATCTGTCCAGGGGATTGTCGCGTTCACGACGAACTTGTGTGACTTGGCCCATAGTTCTACAAGAACGGGAAATCGTGAAAAAAACTTAGCAAGCACCGTGTCCTTAAAGGTTTTAATACTCATGGGTGTTCTCTCTTTTGGGGCAGAGGGGAACTTGTTGAATTCGTTGAATTGCGGGTGGGTGTGGCGTCCCCAACCGGATTTGAACCGGTGTTGCCGGCGTGAAAGGCCGGTGTCCTGGACCAGACTAGACGATGGGGACGCATTTTCAAAGGTCTCAAAGTCTCTTGGTGGGCCGTGCGCGACTCGAACGCGCGACTCTCTGCTTAAAAGGCAGATACTCTACCGACTGAGTTAACGGCCCGAAAGCAGAGTCTCTGACACTAAAAACAAGAATCTTTAACACTTCTTTGATATGGTGTCAAGAGGGAGATTGGGGCAAGGGGATTTTTTGCTAAAAATACCTTGTCATATATCAGAATTTGGGATAGGTGTTCTGTTTAAATTATATTTTTGGACGAAAATTTGAGTCCTCATTAATTCAACTTTATAGAAAGGACATGACATATGGCGCACATCTTGGTAACCGGCGGCGGTGGTTTTATCGGCTCGAATTTAGCGGAAGCGCTCCTGAAGCGGGGGGATGCCGTGCGGGTTTTGGACAACTTTTCGACCGGAAGGAAGGAGAACCTCGCGTTTCCGGAGCTTGGCGAAACGCTTATCTCGCGATTGGAAATTTTACAAGGAGATATGGCTGACAGAGAGATCTGCCGGAAGGCGGTAGAAGGTATCGATTATGTACTGCATCAGGCGGCCATACCCTCGGTGCCTCGGTCGGTCGCGCAACCTATTGAATCGAATGATGCCAATATCAACGGCACTCTCAATTTGCTGGTGGAGGCTCGGGACGCGGGTGTAAAAAGGATGGTATTTGCTTCGTCATCTTCAGTCTACGGGAATACACCAACCCTGCCAAAGGTGGAAACCATAACCCCCAATCCCCTCTCTCCGTATGCGGTACAAAAGCTGACCGCTGAACACTATTTCAGGATTTTCTATGAACTTTACGGTCTGGAGACGGTCTGCCTGCGCTATTTTAACGTATTCGGTCCCCGGCAGGATCCGAATTCAGAATATTCGGCTGTTATCCCAAAATTTATAAAGGCCCTTCTTGCGGGTACCCGACCGACCATATTCGGAGACGGTGAACAGTCGCGTGACTTTACTCATGTGGACAACGTGGTATACGGAAATCTTCTTGCTCTGAAAGCGCCAAAAGCGGCGGGAAAAGCAATGAATCTTGCCTGCGGAGGGAGGCTTACTCTCAACGAACTGCTAAGCATCTTGAAAAATATTATCGGCTCAGACATTGAACCAATATATGCCGACCCGAGGCCGGGCGATGTAAAACACTCTCATGCCGATATATCCTTGTCTGAAGATCTCCTGGGATACAAGATGCAGGTTCCCACGGAAGAGGGTCTTGCCAGGACAGTCGATTACTTTAAAGGAGTGTTCGGGCTTTAGAGAAAAGTAGTTTCAATTTATCAGGATCCTTTATCCCGGGGGAGGCTTCTACCCCGCTGTTTACGTCAACACCATATGGTTTTACCTTTTCTATGGCTTCACAGATGTTGTCAGGAGTGAGACCTCCTGAAATTATCACGGGGCCATATTTTTTTGCCTGTTTGGCCAACTCCCAGTTAAATGTCTTGCCGGTTCCTCCGGGAAGTCCCTTTACATAGGTATCAAGGAGAAACCCCTGCACGGTTCCACGGTAAGAGGCCATTGACTCGATACTTTTTTCATCCTTAACCCTGATTACCTTGAGAGCCTTTAAGCCAAGGGCCTTGCAATATCCGGACGATTCGTTTCCATGAAGTTGTACCAAATCAAGCTTACAATAGGCGGCTATTTCGCGCACTGATTCCTGTTCTTCATCCACAAAGACCCCTACGGAATTTACAAAAGGGGGAAGCAGGGAAATTATTTCCCTGGCAATTTCAGGAACCACTTGTCGGGGGCTTTCGGCAAAGATAAATCCAAGGGCATCCGCGCCAAGGTCTGCTGCCAGGAGAGCGTCTTCCGGGCGCATGATTCCGCAAATCTTGATCTTAGTTCTATATGAATTTGTATCCGCAGATTTCACAGATTTTCTCAAATTTTTATTGCATTAGTCCACCGCAAGACGCAAAGGACGCAAAGAAAAATCTATGGTCTTTAAAACTTTGCGCTCTTTGCCTCTTTGCGGTGAGGTCAACGGCTATGATCTATTGATATCTGGAAACAACTCTCTTATCTTATTACCTATATCACTTGATTTCATAAATGCCGTCCCGATCAGGACGGCATCAACTCCTGCCCGTCTCAGCCTGTCAATATCGTCTGCATCCCTTATCCCGCTCTCGCTTACACAAATCACATCTTTTGGGACGTCGGGAAGAAGTCGCAGGGTGTTTTCTATATCTACCTCAAAAGTTTTTAAGTTCCGGTTATTTATGCCGATGATTTCTGCTCCTGCGTCAATTGCTATATGTAGTTCTTCCTCTGTGTGGACCTCCACCAACGCCGAAAGCCCCAGCTCCTGAGCAATCCCGAGATATGATATGAGTCTGTCTGGTGAAAGGAGGGAGACTATGAGGAGAATCGCGTCAGCGCCAAATGCCCTGGCCTCATATATCTGATAAGGATCTATAATAAAGTCTTTCCTTAGTAAAGGGAGAGAAAACGTTTCGTTTACTAAGGACAGGGTCACCAGACTTCCTTGAAAGAACTCTTCATCGGTCAAGACAGAAATCGCATCCGCCCCCTCTTTTTCATATGTTTGAGCAATTTTCATTGGATTAAAGTCATCACGAATAATACCTGCTGACGGTGACGCCTTTTTAATTTCAGCGATCAGGGAGATACGATCCTCACGTGCAAGAGCGGCCTTAAAGTCGCGAGTCGCGTTCAGTCCGGCAATCCGTTTTTCCAAAACTCTCTGCGGACGTCTCTCTTTTGACTCTTGTACCTCGCCCTTTTTATGAGCTGCAATTTTGTCTAAAACCGTTCCGGTCATAGATTCGTTTTTGTAATAAGAAGCTCTAATTTTTCTCGCGCCTTTCCGGAATCGATACTTTCTTCCGCCATTGTTACGCCGGTTTTCATGTCCGGCGCTTTGTCCGCTGCTCTAAAGGCCGCTGCCGCGTTCAATAATACCATATCGCGCTTAGGCCCCTTTTGGCCGTCCAGGATTTCTCGTACTATAGCAGCATTCTGTTCAGCGCTCCCACCTCTGATGTCAGAAAGCGTGGCCCTATTAATACCAAATTCTTCCGGTGTTATCTTATAGGTGGTCACTTTTCCGGCCCGCAATTCACTCACCTGGGTAGGCCCTATAATACTGATTTCATCAAAGCTCCCTTCGCCATGCACTACAAATGCGCCTCTGCTTCCCAGGTTGCGCAGCACTTCAGCAAGCACCGGCGTCAACGCTGCATCGTATACACCTAACACCTGAACATTGGCGCCGGCCGGATTAGTCAACGGGCCGAGGATATTGAATATAGTACGAATCCCGATCTCCCTCCTGGGGCCGATAGCATGTTTCATGGCGCCGTGAAGCTTAGGCGCATAGAGAAAGCCGATACCTATGCTCCGGATGCAGTCTTCGACAATATCGGGTGTTACATCAAGGTTTACCCCCAGGGCGGCCAAAACATCCGCGCTTCCGCACTGGCTCGATACGGAACGGTTGCCGTGCTTTGCTACAGTGACACCTCCCCCGGCCACAACAAAGGCCGCGGTTGTGGAGACATTAAAAGTATTGGTTCCATCCCCACCTGTGCCACAGGTATCAAGGATGGTCTCCAAGTCTACATTAATATCCTCCCGGTCGATGCTTACCGCGTCATTTCCCACCCGTATGCGGGTTGCTTTCTCGCGCATGACCCTGGCAGCCCCGGTAATTTCCTCAATGGTCTCCCCTTTAACCCTCAAGGCGGTTATAAAGGCTCCGATCTGGGCATCCGTAGCCCATCCTTCCATGATCTCATTCATCACCGAGGCCATCTCTTCTTCGGTAAGGTTATTTCCCATGACCACCTTTTGAATCATTTCTTTTATCATTGCCGCTCCTTCAATTAGAAAAATCCGAATATCGAATTTCGAAATCCGAAACAAATCCTAAATTCAAATATCAAATGTTCAAAACGTTTAAAGATAGAGGTCTCCCTTTATAAAGTTTTCTAATAACTTATTCCCTTCTCTTGTCAATAAGGATTCAGGGTGAAACTGTACTCCCTCAATGGAAAGTTCCTTGTGTCGTATCCCCATAATTTCTCCCTGTTTTGTTGCGGAAACAATCTCAAAACAATCCGGAAGACTCTCGCGCTCAACAACAAGGGAATGATAACGCGTTGCCTCAAATGGTTGTTTTAATTGAAGATATATTTTCTTGCCGTCGTGGTAAATCTCTGAAACCTTTCCGTGCATCAGACGTCCGGCACGCACAATTTTTCCGCCGTACGCCCTGGCAATCGCCTGGTGGCCCAGGCATACGCCAAGGATGGGGATTTTGCCTGCAAAATATTTGATTGCTTCAATACTGATTCCGGCATCTTCCGGCACACCCGGGCCGGGGGAGATCACCAATCTGTCCGGGTGAATATCTCTAAGTTCCTCGAGTGTGATCTTATCGTTTCTGAAAACAGAGATCTCTTCGCCCAACGCTCCAAAGGCCTGTACAAGGTTATACGTAAACGAATCATAGTTGTCGATCATCAAGATCATGGGTTTGTTCCTTTTTAGGCCATTTGTACCGCTCTAAACAATGCCTTCCCTTTGTTAACGGTCTCTTCATATTCCTTATCCGGTACCGAGTCGGCCACGATTCCCGCTCCTGCCTGTACCATTGCCTTTCCATCATGGATCAGGATCGACCGTATGGTAATTGCCAGATCCATGTTCCCGGAAAAACTGAAATATCCGACCGCCCCCGCATAAGGACCGCGTTTATGTGCTTCTAATTCTTCAATAATCTCCATAGCCCTCACCTTGGGGGCTCCTGATACCGTACCTGCCGGGAAAGAGGCGCTCAACACATCAAAGGAGTTAACACCATCCCTCAAAGTCCCTTCTACGTTTGAGACAATGTGCATTACGTGAGAATATCGTTCGACCACCATCAGTTCTGTAACATGCACACTCCCATAACGACATACGCGACCCAGATCGTTTCTCCCCAGATCGACCAGCATAATATGTTCGGCACGCTCCTTGGGATCCGCCAAAAGTTCTTTCTCAAGCGCCTTATCCTCCTCCTCGGTCTTCCCACGCGGCCTTGTTCCGGCAATGGGGCGCAGAGTCGCGCGATCGTCTTCTACCCGAACCATTACCTCGGGGGATGAGCCCAAAAGCACTGTGTCGTCAAACTTCAGGTAAAAGAGATACGGAGAAGGATTAATTCGCCTAAGAGCGCGATAGACATCAAACGGGTCGGAAGTACTGTCGGCTTCAAATCGTTGCGAAAGGACTACCTGAATAATATCGCCCGCCCGGATGTATTCTTTGGCCTTAAGGACGATTGACTCAAACTCTTCTCTGGGTATCCCCGAAGTCATAGCGGGTGATGTCTCTGACACTGACTCTATTTCTTCCAGGGGCAATGGGCGCCTGATTTTTTCTATTAAATTCTCGATCCGGCCGACCGCATCGTCATACAGTTTATCAGGATCTGTCCCCTCGGCAAGGCGCACGTTGCAGACCACCTTTATGGTCTGTTCCAGGTTGTCGAATATCAGTACCTGCTCGGGAATCATAAACTGGGTGTCAGGCAGGCCCAAATCGTCCGGAAGCTGGTCCGGTATCTGTTCGAAGAAACGGACCACGTCATATCCAAGGTAGCCGACCGCTCCCCCAAAGAAACGGGGAAGTCCTTTAGTCTCAAAGGGATTATACCAATTAAGGAGCTTTTCCAGGGAACGGATCGGGTCTGAGGCCTCCTCTTGTTTTTGTTCCCCTTGTTTATCGATTGTAATTGTATTCCCTTTACTTTTAAAGATAAGGGAGGGCTTGATTCCGACAAAGGAATAACGTCCCCATTTTTCCCCGCCTACAACACTTTCGAGCAGAAAAGAATACCTTCCCCCGCCCACCTTTTTAAAAACTCCAATGGTAGTCTCGGTGTCTGCCAGGATTTCCCGGTAGACCGGGATGAGATTATACGTTTTTGCTTTTTCCAAAAAATCTTTTCGCGTGGGATGGGTTGTTCGCCTCATAATAGGGTTATCTTCCTCTTTTATCACTTGAGGCAGTTTCAAAATGTCCCCTTTTGCCCAATCTCTGCGTCAGGTTCAAATTATAATCCTCGAAATACCCCAAGTATTCCTGTGGTTATAATTTTCGCCCTTCTTGACCTTGGACAAAATTGAACGTTTTGAAACTGCCCCATTAATATATTAGGTTTTTCTTTGCGCCCTTGGCGTCTTTGCGGTGAGGTCAGTTACAAATAAAAATGCCGTGGGGGTCGCCCACGGCATTCATGAAACCGCGGGATAGTGGCCCACGGTTTAACTGTAAAAGCAGAAGATATTACACGGGTGGGCACACCACATCGTCTATGCTACACCACCACCAGCATCTTTCCGCTTTATTTTGCTTCATATTAATTAAGACCTTACTGTTTCAGTATTTTTTACTGATATCATAGGTTTTTTTGCCGTGTCAAGTCTATTTTTGATAACTTCGCAAAGACTTTTTACGAAATCGTCATTTTTTATTCTTTTGAAGTAAGCGCTGTTTCATAGTAGTATGTTTTGTGAAGGAAGATTACACTCATGGCAAAGAAGAAACATAATCGGCTCAGCCACGAAAAGAGCCCCTACCTGCTTGAGCACGCTGACAATCCAGTGGATTGGTATCCGTGGGGGCCGGAGGCATTTGAAAAGGCCGGCAAAGAGGGAAAACCGATTTTTTTATCAATCGGATATTCAACGTGTCACTGGTGCCACGTGATGGCACGCGAGTCATTTCAAGATCAGGAAGTGGCTCGACTCATGAATGATGCCTTTGTGTCGATTAAGGTCGATCGCGAAGAACGGCCTGACATTGACAACATCTACATGACGATCTGCCAGATGATGACAGGGGGTGGAGGGTGGCCCCTTACCATTATCATGACACCGGATAAACAGGCATTTTTTGCTGAAACGTACCTACCGAAACAGAGCCGGTTTGGCAAAATCGGGATGCTGGAGTTGATTCTTCGTATCAAAGAGATCTGGACGACGCGACGGGCGGAAGCAGTGCAAGCGGCCTCTCAGGTGACTGCATCCCTGCAACAGGTCTCACGCGATTCTCCAGGCGAGGAACTCGATGTATCCGTGCTGAATACTGCCCATGAGGAACTCGTCCGGCGTTTTGACGAAAAACACGGCGGCTTTGGGGGGGCTCCGAAATTTCCAACACCCCACATTCTCTCTTTCCTGCTTCGTTACTGGAAGCGCACCGGAAATGATCATGCTTTAACAATGGTCGAAAAAACTCTCCAGGCTCTGCGCCGTGGCGGCATCTATGACCATATCGGATTCGGCTTCCACCGCTACTCCACGGATGCCGAATGGCTTGTGCCGCACTTTGAAAAAATGCTCTATGATCAGGCGCTGACAGCTCTTTCCTTTATAGAGGTCTATCAAGTGACAAGAAGACCGCAATACAGAGAGACGGCAGAAGAGATCTTCGCGTATATCATTAGAGATATGACAGCTCCGGAAGGTGGATTTTTTTCCGCGGAAGACGCTGAGAGTGAAGGGGAGGAGGGAAGGTTCTATGTATGGACCGACGAGGAAATAAGAGGGACCTTAGGAGACAAAGCTGATCTTATTGTAAAGGTTTTAAGCGTATCAAAAGAAGGGAATTACGAAGACGAAATAAGCCACCGAAAGACGGGGAAAAATGTTCTTCACTTAAAAAAACCACTACCCGCACTGTCAGAAGAACTCGGGATACCATATGAAGAGCTTAACAAAAGTATAGAAAAGGCGCGAGAAAGACTTTTTGAAGCAAGAGAAGAACGTGTTCATCCACACAAGGATGATAAAATATTGACTGATTGGAACGGGCTCATGATAGCCGCTCTGGCCAAGGGGGCTCAAGCCTTTGACAATACTACATACTCTGAAGCAGCTGTCCGTGCCGCAAATTTTATACTAAGGAATATGCGCGGGCCGAACGGCCGGCTGTTACATCGCTATCGGGATGGCGAAGCTGCCATAAAGGCAAAGCTCAACGATTCTGTCTTTCTTGTTTGGGGGCTAATTGAGCTTTATGAGGCTACCTTTGAGGTTCGCTATCTGCAAACCGCACTGGAACTGAATCGTGATCTGCTCACCCATTTTTGGGATGACAGGGGCGGTGGATTTTATTTAACGGCAGACGATGACGAGAACCTTCCTATTCGCCCGAAGGAGATCCATGATGGCGCCCTTCCCTCGGGCAATTCCGTGGCAATGCTCAATCTGTTTCGTCTCGGGCGCATCACGGGCAGGTACGACTTAGAGGAAAAGGCGGTCAGGATTGGGCGCTCCTTTTCAGGGACCATCACACAATCACCCTCGGCGCATACCCACTTAATGATGGCGGTGGACTATGCAACGGGGCCTACGTATGAAATTACAATCGCAGGGTACCCACGGAAAGAGGACACGATCACTATGATTCAGACGCTTAGAAAGACGTTTGTACCCAACAAGGTGGTGCTTTTTCGTCCCATTGAAGAAGTATCTCCGGCCATTGTTCGCATTGCCGAGTTCACCAAAAATCACACGGGTATCGATGGTAAGGCCACCGCCTACGTTTGTCGCAACCATGCCTGCAAAGAGCCAACAACAGACATAGGCACGATACTGGAGTTGCTTGACGTAAAGTAATCGTGAAATGAACGTTCTTATTATCAGTACGAATCGCTCCAACCAGCCCGTACCGGTGATGCCCTTGGGGGCATGCATCGTTGCAGAGGCTGCTGAAAGGGCAGGCCACAGCAGGGTGAGGCTGCTGGATTTGATGTTCTGTAAGGACCCCGTACATGCACTGGAAACTGAATTCAGCAAGGTAACACCGGATGTCGTGGGTCTTTCCGTCCGAAATATTGACAATAACGATATATACCATCCGATTGCGTTCTTTAAAGATGTGTCGCCTTTGGTCAATGCCATTCGCAGGAGGACCAAGGCTCCCATTATTCTCGGCGGTTCCGCAGTTGCAGTAATGCCCGAGGCGTTACTCCGCTACACAGGAACAAAGTGGGCTGTGTTGGGGAACGGCGAAGTTGTTTTCCCCCGACTATTGGAGACGATTTCCCGCGGCGGCGACCCAAAGCAAATTCCGGGAATTGCATCGCTCGAAAATGCCGTCTTCAGAAAAAACTCAAGTCCTGGATCTCAATTTCGTGATAGTCCTCTTGTCCCCGATTTTCACCGTTGGCTTAATGTGCGTGCTTACGTATCCGGACTTTCCACCGTCCCGATTCAGTCGAAACGCGGCTGTCCCTATGAGTGTGTGTACTGCACATACCCCATGGGCGAAGGAAAATATTACCGGCTGTGCGCCCCTGAACGCGTGGTTAATGCTATCAGCAGGCTTGCTTATCAAGAAATACACGATATCGAGTTTGTCGATAATGTCTTTAATGCGCCGTATGATCACGCAATAGCGATCTGCGAAGGTATTGCCCGAAAGCAATTACGAATTCGTCTCCATACTATGGAATTAAACCCGCGCTTCATTGATGATGAGCTTCTTTCCGCAATGGAACGAGCCGGTTTTGTCAGCGTAGGGATTACCGCGGAGAGCGCTTCTGATGGTGTGCTTGAGGGGCTGCGCAAAGGGTTTACCGCGGAACATGTGCGTCGAGCTGCCAGGGCTGTTCAACGCCACAACATCCCCTCTCTCTGGATGTTCATGATGGGAGCCCCGGAGGAGACAAAAGAGACCGTACAAGAGACGCTGAATTTTGCGGCACAATACATACGCCCTACGGATGTGGCATTTTTTAATGTGGGAATAAGAATATATCCGGGGACAAAGCTTGAGCGGTTGGCGCGAACACAAGGGGTTCTGAGTCGCTCGTCGACGGAGATGCTCGAGCCGGCGTTTTACTTTTCTCCCTCACTCGATATGGACTGGCTAAATAAAAAACTCCGTACAGCCATGCATGAACATATGAATTACATCAACATAGATTCCATCGGACTCCCGTTTCTTACGTTAATGAACCGTCTGGGATATCGATTCGGAATGAGGCCTCCGCCGTGGAGGCACACCCGTGCTATCCGGAGAGGACTCAGGCTTCTCGGGGTTGACTGAATGCTGAGCGCTGATTGCTTAATATAGGTAACACAATGGGACGAATCGCTGCAGTAGCAACCGCAACGCCTTCACTGGATATGGACCAGACACAGGTGGAGGAGTTTCTCACAAAGCACTATTCAGATCGGCTAAGTCCGAGGAGCCGTGCGGTGATGAAAAAGATCTTTGCCCATCCGAGCATTGTCCGGCGTTTTTTCGCTTTTGAAAGCATTGAATGTCTGAAAAACGAAGATCCCGACAGTCGTATTGATCGGTTTACGCGGCAGGCTATCGAACTTTCCAGACACGCTGTTACCAAGGCTCTCGCCCAGATAGGATTAACCGTTGACGCGATCACGGGATTGGTGGTGAACACCTGCACCGGGTATCTCTGCCCGGGAATTTCGACCTACCTTATAGAAGAATTAGGATTATGCCGTGACATATGCGCGCATGACCTTGTCGGGTGCGGGTGTGGGGGGGCAATTCCGAACCTGCGGATAAGTGAAGCATTATTGAAGCAAAGCAGCGATGGTGTCGTGGTGAGTGTGTCCGTGGAGATTTGCAGCGCTACCTTTCAGATGGACGACGATCTCGGTTTGATCGTTTCGAATGCGCTTTTTGGTGATGGCGCGGCAGCAGCTGTCCTCTGGAATCGACCTCAAGGATTAGCCCTGGTTGACTCAGCAAGCCGCTATGCCCCTGAACACCGAGATGCATTGCGGTACATTTACAGAGACGGCCAGTTGTATAACCAACTCTCAGTCGCTGTGCCTCAGCTCATAAGCAAACCTGTTGCCGAAGTGGTAACAGATTTGTTGAAGCCGAGGAAACTGCAGATTGCAGATATTCAACACTGGGCGCTTCATCCAGGGGGAGAAAAGGTAATCAATGCCATCAAAAATGAAATAGGACTTTCCGAGAAACAGGTCCACATAACACGCGATGTATTGGCTAAATATGGCAACATGTCATCACCAACGGTATGGTTCGTGCTTCGTGAGCTTTTAGCCAGGGGCATCAAACCCGGTGAGTGGTGCATGATGGTAGCCTTTGGTGTCGGCCTTTCCGCCCATGCCTTCCTTCTTCACGCCCCGCCCGATTAATTCACGTATACAATTCAGTATAGCGTAAAAATTGCAAACTGTTTGAGGGCGTTAGCCCGAGTTTTTACAATTTAGCTAAGCGAACTTATCCCGCCTCAGGCGGGATAAAAAGTGACCAGTCAAGCGAATTGAAGACTTTTTGCGAAACCGTCAATTCTTAACCGGTCAAGAGTCGAAAAGTTAAAGGAATGTCGAGCAGGAGTCGATCATTATTGAGAATAGGATAAAAAATCGACACTAACTAAAAAACCAGGAGGAGAGAGATGCTGCGAAGGTTGTTAATTATTGGTTTAATCGCGCTTCCGGTTTTGACTGTTTTTTGCTTTAGTAATGACTATGCGCACGCAGAATCCGGGCACGTCACACAATCGACCCAAAAAAGATATGAACTGGCTATCAGCCCGTGCGGTATGACGTCCATGATGTTCAAAAAATTTAGGCCGTTGGCAACGTATCTTTCAGAAAGTACCGGGCTTAAAATAGACCTTTTTATTCCGCAGAATTTCAACGAATTCATTAAAAAAGTTAAAGATAGCCAATCGACTCTTTTTTACATGGATCCGGGTATCTATTTGGGTGTCCATGACGTCCTAAGGAAGGATTATATATATGCTTTCTTAGGTGGATTTATTGACAAATGCAAAGGCAAGCCTCTTGAGACAGGCTGCATTATTACAAGAAAAGACGGCAACATAAAAACAGTCAAGGACTTAAAAGGGAAAAGCGTAATTTTTGGTCCTCCAGCGTCTGCAACCAAATCCTTAGCTTCGAGAAAATACTTTATAGACAACGGGATCAACATAAAAAAGGATTTGGCACAGGACCTCACTGGAGGCTCATGTATGGATATAGTCCTGGACGTATTTCACCGAAAAGCCGACGCCGGTTGTATACGAACCATAATGTGTCCGATTTGTAACCCCTCGATTTATTATAAAAATCATGGACCAGACGTTACTAAGTTGTCACATGTCGCAAAGACATCGTCTGTTATGACCTGGATATTCACCTGTACCCATGGAACCGATCCAGAAGATATGGACAAGGTGGTTAACGCGTTGGTCAAGATACCCAAACTCGATGCCCAAAAGCGACAGGAGCTTCCAAAGGAAATTTGGGAAGGCTTTGTAAAGCTTGAAGACGGCAATTTTGAAGAATTAAGAAAGCTGGCTGAGCAATGATTCGTTTATCTTTGAAGAACAAAACGGCACTCCTCACAATAACCATGCTATTTCTTCTTATGGGATGCATAACAATCGGAATATGGGGCTTGCGTCAAATACACATCTGCGAGCATCATGCTGAGATCGCCGATAAAATCCACTATAGTTTCAATGAGTTGTGCCTTTTGTTTGAAAAAACCTTGATGGGCCCACATGATTTCCTGATACATGGCAATAAAAACGAAAAGGATGTCTTTGCAGCGGATTATAAAAAGCTGGTTGATACAACAGAAAACATTAAAAGAAAGTGTACAGAAACAGAGAATCTGCCCGTTGAAATTCGAGAGGTCTTGGGCCGGACGAAAGCGATAATCTTAAAGGTGAAAGAGAGGCTTCCTGAATTCCGAATGGTGGCGTTAGAGATTCTCACTCTCGATTTCATCGGCGAAAGTTACAAGGCGGGCTTCTATATGGAAGAGATGGATTTGTCTGCCGGGGAAATACAATCGGACCTGCAAAAAGGGAACATGCTGTTAACGCAACTTGAAGAAAAGTCGAGAAGCCAAATACATGAAATCTACACTCGGGTTCAGGCCTTATTTCTACTGTTTGGCATAACCGCTCTGTTCTTTGCAACGTTGCTTGGCTGGTATCTTGTTCGAAGCATCACGTTACCTTTAAGCAATCTGCTCATTGCCACGGAAAAGATCACCAACGGTGACCTCGCGGTAAGAGCAAAAGTCGAGACGAACGATGAGCTTGGCGAACTGGCCGTCCATTTCAACACCATGGTCAATGAACTGGCAATAGCCCAGGAACATATGTCGGAGATCTTCCAGGGCTCGGGAAGCGCTATGTGGGTCATCGACAAAGATTTCAATATATGCAACTGCAACGCGCAAATGGAAGCATTCATCGGAGTTCCGCACGAAAAGACTGCGGGGAAGAAATGTTATGAACTGTTCAGCAATCGGAGCTGCGGTACAGAAAACTGTGTCATGCGCAGAATCTTTAGAGGCGAAGAACGGATTGAAAAGCAGACTATAAAGGAGACAATTGATGGTCGAAGGATACCAGTGGAACTGGTTGCCACTACTTTTAAAAAAGAAGGTAAAGCCATAGGTGTTATCGAATCGTTCCGCGATATCACTAACCAAAAAGCCGCGGAAGATGCGCTGAGACAGGGTGAAGAAAAGCTTGAAGGGATTGTTAGTTCTATCACTGACCACATGAGCATGATGGACTCGGAATACAATATTGTATGGGCCAACGACGTTGCTAAGCGATTGTTCGGGCCGGATTTGGACGGCAAGAAATGCTACAGGGCCTACCATGGGTACGAAAAACACTGCGAGCCCTGTATAGTAAAGAAGACTTTTGAGGACGGTAAGAGTCACGAACACGAAACCCAGGTCATTACACCTAATGGGACCAGGATGTCTTTCTGGTGCACGGCGAGTGTGGCTTTGCGGAATGAAGACGAAACCCCCCGTTGGGTAGTTGAAGTTTCGCGTAATATCACCGAACGCCAGCAGGCTGAAGAAGAGCTGAAGACATTTGCAAAAAGGCTCGAACAGATGAACCATAAATTAAAGGAAAACCAAGCTCACCTGGTACAGTCGGAGAAAATGGCATCCATAGGCCAGTTAGCGGCAGGCGTAGCGCATGAGATCAACAACCCCGTGGGATTTGTCACTAGTAACCTCGGCACTCTGGCCGACTACGTGGGAACATTTAAGGAACTGCTTGTTCACTATGAGAGATTAACCGAAACAATCGGGACGAACAACATCGAACAACAAAAGGATATACTGAAACAGATTGAGGAGCTTATCCAAAAAGAGGACCTGTCATATGTAATTGAGGACATTGACCATCTCCTTTCGGAATCGCAAGAGGGAACGCACCGAGTTAAGGAGATCATCCAGAACCTGAAGGACTTCGCACGGGCAGACGAGGGAGAGTTAAAAGAGGCCAATATCAACGATGGAATAGAGGCCACACTCAAGATCGTCTGGAACGAGCTCAAATATAAGTGCGAGGTCAAAAAAGAATTGGGAGAGCTCCCCTTGATCCCGTGCTATCTGGGTCAGCTCAACCAGGTATTCATGAACCTTCTGGTGAATGCGGCCCAGGCGATTCGCGAGCGGGGAGAAATCACGATCAGGACAGAGACCGTTGACGGTGAGGTTGTCATAAAGATTACGGACACTGGTGAGGGAATACCGCCGGAGCGGCTTTCCAAAGTCTTTGACCCGTTTTTTACGACCAAACCGGTAGGGGAAGGAACGGGATTGGGGCTTGCTATATCCTACGGCATAGTGGAAAAACACAACGGCACGATTGAAGTGGAAAGCGAGTTAGGCAAGGGGACTACTTTTACGCTCCGTCTGCCCACAGTAGGATATGGAGAGTAGATGGCAGAGTTTATTAGTAGAAATCTTCTTTGGATAAAGACAAGTGTAAACTAACCGAAGCATCCCTTCACAATCGCGATTCTCTTGTTTTTCGGAAACCTGAAGCACCCCTTCTATAAAAAATTATCAGGATTGACACTGTTACGGATGTAGGTTAGGTATACTTGCGTATTTGTTCGAGCAACACATTCAACATAGAGGCACATCAAACATCATATGAAACATATTAGAAATTTTAGTATTATCGCTCACATAAATCATGGAAAATCAACACTTTCCGACCGATTGATCCAGGCCGCAGACCTTGTTTCGGAACGAGACTTTAAGGACCAGATTCTGGACACCATGGATATCGAACGTGAGCGGGGCATAACCATTAAAAGCCAGGCGATAACGCTGCCTTACACGGCAAAAGACGGCCGAGAGTATATGTTGAATCTGATCGATACCCCCGGGCATGTTGATTTTACCTACGAGGTCTCGCGTTCACTTGCTTCATGCGAAGGGGTCCTGCTGGTCATTGATGCCAGCCAGGGAGTAGAGGCTCAGACCCTGGCCAACCTCTATCTGGCCATGGAGCACGACCTTGAAATTATCCCGGTAATCAACAAGATCGATCTACCGTCCGCAGATATTGAACGGGTAAAACAGCAGATTGATGAGGACCTTGGCCTTGATTCTGAAGATGCATTGCTTGTCTCAGCCAAGGAAGGAATCGGTATCGAAGATACCCTTGAGGCGATTGCGACAAAACTCCCCCCTCCCAAGGGTGATCCGCAGGCCCCGTTACAGGCCTTGATATTTGATTCACATTATGATTCCTATCGGGGCACCATTGTCCACTGCCGTATCTTTGAAGGCGGCGTCAAGACGGGCGATACCATACGATTTATGTCAAACAATGCCACTTACAGGGTGGAAGAGGTCGGCATTTTTGAGCTGGCAAGGGCGCCCTTAAAAGCCCTTACAGCGGGTCAGGTCGGCTATATCATAGCAGGGATCAAGACGGTAAGTGACACGAGGTGTGGTGATACCATCACGTTGCATGACCGACCTTGTGATGCCCCGCTTCCGGGATTCAAGGAGGTAAAGCCGGTGGTCTTTTCCTCCATCTATCCCATTGCGGCAGATGACTATGAGGAACTTGCCGTTGCTCTGGAAAAACTGAAATTAAACGACGCCTCCCTTACCTATGAAAAGGATTCATCCGTTGCTCTGGGCTTTGGTTTCCGATGCGGGTTCCTGGGGCTCCTACATCTTGAGGTGGTTCAGGAACGTCTTGAACGGGAATTCGGGCTTTCCCTGATACTGACCGCCCCTTCCGTGCGATATAAATGCTACCTGCACGACGGCACTGCCCTGGTTATAGATAACCCGGCTCTTTACCCGGACCCGAGCACAATCGGTAGGACCGAGGAACCGTATATTAAGGCGTCGATTATGATACCCGAAAGATACATGGGGGCGGTGATGAAGCTCTGCTTAGACCGCCGGGGTGTAAACAGCAACTACCAGTACATGAAGAGCAACAGAATCGAAATCACATTCGAACTCCCCCTTGCCGAGGTTGTCTACGACTTCTATGATAGGTTAAAGACCATAACGCAGGGATACGGCTCATTTGACTATGATCTGATCGACTATCGGGAGAGCGACCTGGTTAAGCTCGATATACTGGTTAATGGAGAGCGGGTGGACGCCCTTTCTCAACTGGCACACCGTGATGGGGCAGTTGAAAGGGCGAAACATGCCTGTAAAAAACTAAAAGAGGAAATACCGAGGCAGATGTTCAAGATCGCCATTCAGGGAGCCATTGGGGCGAAAGTCATTTCCAGGGAGACCATATCAGCCTTCAGAAAAGATGTTACCGCCAAGTGCTACGGAGGGGATATTACCCGGAAACGAAAACTCCTTGAAAAACAGAAAAAAGGGAAAAAGCGGATGAAGATGGTAGGCAATGTCATGATCCCCCAGTCAGCCTTCTTGTCGGTTCTTAAGACAGATACGGATTAGCGCTTAAAGTGAGACCTTTTATCAACATAACACCTTCACCCCCAAAAATGGAACAAATGCGCCAAGCAATATTAGGAGGCTGTGTATAAAAATCGACGAAAATTTCCCCGGGTCGACGTGTCGCTGCCTGTTGTTGTGGAAGATGGCGACAAAGTCTTAAAAGGGGTCACGCTTAACGCGAGTCTGGGCGGCCTGCTCGTTGAAAGTGATAAGCCCTGGGCCATGAATAGACTGTTTAATATAGTCATCGATTCGGACTTGCCAATAGAGGCGGAAGTCAGTGTGGCGTGGGTCTTAAGGGACGGGGATAAATACAAAATGGGCATAGAATTCAAAAATATGACATCCTCCGCGGCAACCGCCTGGGCGGACTTCTTGGCCCCGGAATTGGACGCTTCCCACACCGCCTAGATCATTCGTTTGTATTCCTCGTGATAAACGCTCAGGAAGCATCCTGTTCCTTGGCGGAATTGTCGAGCCGACCTAATGCTCCCCCTTCCCCGAAGCACGCATGGACTGTAATGTAAGGTTAAATATTGAGACCGTCCCCAATGCGCCGCCCTTTATTAGTGCCGTTGAGCACTTGTTGCAAAACCACATTGGTGTTGTTTTCCAGCTGACTCATAATCTCAGCGAGGATTTTTAGCTGAATGAGGCTTTTTCTCGATTTATTTTGATAGGGAAGGTTGAGGGAAGGGTCTTCGAGAATTCGGATTAATCTGTCAAGAAATTGGAAATTTATTTGATCTGTGTATGTGTAAATGAGGTCGGTCAATTCCTTCTTTAGGCTTTCGGGTATCTTGTCGTAGGCTGTAAGGATATCCGGATCCTTCCCGAGGTAAAGAGATCTTTTCAGTTGATCAATACCACGGAGGATCCTGTTTGCCCGCTCCTCGTCCATGGGTATCTCGGCAAGCAGTTCTTTCCACCTTTCCTCCACCTGCATACAGACCCACATTTCACCCCGCTCAGGAGGTAGCGAGAGGCCCAAGAATTGGTTCTGAACCTCCATTAGCTTCTTTATCTGATCATCAGATCCTTCGCCCATACCCTTCAATTCTTCATTTAACGAACGAATCGCTTCTTGCTTCATGCCCTTTTGATCCGAGTGCTCTAACAGAACTCTCTCCCATTCATCTCTCAGGAATCCCAGTTCCAGTTTGATGAGCGAGAAAATAAAACCGGATTTAGTAATGACATTCCGCAGAGAGTGTGCAAGTGTATTACAGGAATTTAGCTTGTCTTGTGCCACCTGGCGCATCGCTTCAACGGACTGCTCGCGCAACTGGTAAGAAAGAAGTTCGGTGCCAAGGGCTCGGGATAGTCTCTTGACGATCTTGGTCTCGGGGCTGCCTATCTTGATGGTATGAGGGCGAAAATGAATCTTTATAACCGCCACCACCATGTATTCGTTATTTTGCCAAAGCATTTCGCCATTGTAGTTTCTGGGGAATTCCAGGCATGGCTCATCTGCGAGGCATAAGTCCCGTTTTCGGATTAAAACGGGCTCCATGTGGTGGGAATCTTCGAACACGCCTTCCACTTGAAGCCTGACGCTCCGACAGTCACTTCCGGGGTCCTCCGCTGTCCAACTCTTCTGCCGCTCCACACACCAAGCCATGGCTTCTAAGGGACGGCCCGGTTCGTCCCTGTAGCCGATCCAGGGTTTCCCGGGAGCGTTATAATCAGACCTTTCCGGGAGTTCCCAGGAGATGGTCTTTCTTTCCTCATCGATGACGCCGGACGTAATCCGCTTTACGATCATCTCAGGGGGGCGACCTGTTAGGTAAACGGTCCCTTTATAAGAGTTGGGTAGGCAAAACAATATGGTCTCGATGATATTTTTGCAGGCCTTTTCCAGGAGCGCCTTATCTGTTTTGATTGCCAAGTTCTCTTCCTTTCGCACTTTTCAATACCGTATATCCAAAATCATACTGGATCAAATTATTATTTTGTATTTCTGTTGATATTTGTCAATACTGTCTGGATAGTATCTGAATTTTCCAAAGAACGCATCTTTAAAGAGCAGCTTTCAATGCTTCAAATGTGACAGCAAGAATCGTGCAATATTTTTAAGTTAGGAATATCAGTTTATATTCTAAGCAGTTGACTCACCTGCATAGCAGGGTAAAAGGTACTATATCACAACTATTATGAAATAACATGCCATTTTTGTGAAAAGTTTTGCATACTTTTAAGGCAACACAAATACCCGTCAGAGTTCGCGGACAGCTTCCTTAGGAGGCTGTCCGCGAATTATGTCCGCAACGAAAAAGAGCGAGAACGAGACAAAATTTTCGCAAATTTGAGGAGAATAGCAGGCCTATTTGACGAAAACTTGCGGAGATTTGGGCCGTTTCTCACTCTTTTGCAGTAGGATCAGAATTCTCGGAC
>JBDRFJ010000207.1:0-4833 GCA_043818915.1 Pseudomonadota bacterium
TTGTTCGCACAGTCGGAGATAAAGTTACCAGCGAGACGATTAAGAAGTATATAAGGTATCACAGGCACGAGGAGAAAGCTCCTAAGCAACTAAGTTTTGATTTCTAAAATGCCCCGTGCGGAAGCACGGGGTTTTTTACTACAAAAACACTTTCCATTCAGGAGCCCTTGAAATATCCCAACTAATCGATCGTTCAATTTGTTGATGTCATGAAATTTTTCAATGTAATCTCTTCCTGCCTGTCCCATTGTGTCCCAAAGCTCTTGATGTTCGAGAAGGTAGTCTAATTTTCCCGCCAATGCATCCACATCTCGTTCAGGGACCAGGAATCCTGATACGCCGTCTTGGACTAATTCGGGTATCCCGGCATGGTGGGTGCTAAGCACCGGGAGGCCTTGTGCCATTGCTTCCATTATTACAACCGGAACACCTTCCTGATCACCATCTTTGCTGTACACACTCGGGGCTAAGAAGAGGTCGGCAGTCTTGATCAGCTCTACTACCTTTTCTTGCGGCATAGAACCGAGCAGGGTAACTTTGTCGTTGATGTTGAGCTGATCTATGAGGCCTTGCAGATCACTTCTTAAGGGACCATCTCCTGCTACCTTATATTCTATGTTGGGATACTTCTTTGCTACTTTTGCGACGCATTGTATACCATATTCTACCCCCTTTTTCTCGACCAGACGCCCTACGGTCAGCAATTGTACGCTGCCATTGGTTTTGGCTTTATGAGGCGAACCGGCAAACTTGCCTGTATCGATTCCCATTCTATGCACTACGACTTTTCGGGGATTGCACCCGCAATCTATTAAGGTTTGTTTCTCCCTCTCACTCATGGGCAAGAACAGGTCGCCTGCTTCAAAAAGGCGTTTAAATCCCTTTTCGTATTTTTTCTCATCGGTGTATCCTGCCTCACCGTGGAAAGTGGTAACGATTTTGCCGCGAAAGGCCCCGAGATTTCTTAGCAGGGCGGCCAGGTCGCCGTTTGGCCCGAAGTGACAGTGTGCAATGTCATATTCATGGATATTTTTTTCCAGAAAGGGAACGGTTGTGTAGAATATGCCGAGTGAGGATGCCATCCGCCCATACGTGAAGAAATCCAATGCCTTTAAGAGAGGCAATGGTTTCCTGTTCAAATGGGAAACCAAAAGACGGGCGGCTTTTACCACACGTTCGATTTTGTTTTCCGGCAGTCTCTTGTCAGACGTTCGGTAGTAACAGGTGCGGCCCATCAAGTTATACCGGTCAACCTCAGCGTGATGAATCTTGTCCCTGTAAGGGCTTTTGCAAAAGATGTGGACATCATGCCCCCGGTCAATCAATCCGGTTATCTGGTTCAGGATAAAGGTCTCAGATAAGACGGGAAAGTGGTATAAGATGAACGCGATCTTCATATCATTTCCACTTGATGGTATGTGTACTTTACTGGTAGCTTAAATTGAATTCTTTGTTCAACCATGTGATTTCATGTTTAAAGAGATCGTATAAGACATCTCTATGATTGTCGGGAATACTTATATTGCTCGTGTAGTTAATAACTGACTCATATAAATCTTTGCTAAGATAGTTGTTGTTCGTTGATACATCTAAAAAGGTAAGAATGTTTTGCAGGAGTTGTCGCGGTTTTTCCGCAATATCTTCATAAATCAAAATTAATATCTGACTACGAGGTATTATCCTGGCCCACCTGGCGATCATGGTGGAGTAGCTCCCGCATTTTAGCTGATATTGGTCTTGATAAAAGGATACAAACTCATGGAATTCAACTTCCCGCAACTCCCGCCCTCGACTTCTTAATAAATCCTTTTTCGCGTGTGACCATGCTCGCTCAACAGGATGACGTATACTGATGATAATTTTAGTGTCGGGATTTAATGCCGCGATCTCATTAATGAGATCCTCTTCCATCGCCGCATAGCTGGCCGTAGCTTCTCCCTTTGCCTTGGCAAGGTGAACGGTCTTGTATGTTAAAAGATTTCTTATGCAGCGTTTAAGATAATCTACATTCTTATTCGAGAAGTAAGCGCTGTACCATTCCAGGCGATTAGACTGAAAAAGGCTGTGAGTCCTAAGCCGTAGGAGGTTGAAGAAGTATAGTTCTTTTGGGGGTGGAATGTATATTTGCGGATGAAAGTCAAGGTTTTTAAATAACCAGGTTGTTCCTGTTCTCTGTGGACCAACTATAAGGAAATCAGGAAAAGGGTATTTCCCCGGCTTCAATTCTGTCTTATCGATGCAGTTTAATTTGCCGATCAAGGCCCGGTCTATTCGTATAGTTGCCATATTTGTTCAATTACTGAATTAATATTTGGTTAAGCATGGACTATAGGGTACCCACGGTCATTTATTCCCAGGCGTGAATCAGCTTCGCGCAATTTGTCTCGACGTTGAAGGCATTGTCCACTTTTCTCCTTGCTGCTTCCCCCATTGCGATCCTGAGCGAGTCGTCCGACAAGAGCTTTTCCATCTTATCCGCGATTCCCCTCACATCGCCCGGCTCAGTCAAGAAACCGTTTATACCGTCTTCTATCAATTCAGGGATCCCGGAAATCTTAGAACCGATCACCGGCGTTTTTAAATACATGGCCTCAATTAGCGCGGTCGGTATCCCGTCACGATCTCCATTGCCGGCAATCACCGAGGGGATCACCATCATGGTTGACTGAGAGATTAAACGTATCGCGTCTTCATTGCTGATATCTCCCAAAAAGGTGACTTTATCACCAAGAGAAATCTGTGCCACTTTCTCCAGGAGTTGATTTTCGAGAGGTCCTCCACCGATAATTGTAAATCTAAGGTCCTGCCGTTTTTGAGAGATCAGTTTGAATGCTTCAATGGCGTATTCCAACCCTTTTGTAGGATGCAGCCGGCACACAGAGGTTATGAGACTATCGCTCCTTGGCTTGCCGGGAATCTTGTCGCAATGATTTTTGTTGATAGGCACTCTGTTGACTACTATTTTTGACGGCGGGCATTTAAAATGATCTATCAGATACTGCTTGTTGTAGTTTGATATCGTAAATATTTTTTTTGCTTTTTCAATTTTTTCTTTAGCGAAATCAAAGTCAACAAACAAATCATAGGCATGCGCTTCAAACGAGAAGGGGACACCTGCCAGCCCTGATAGTATCATGGCTGCTGTCGCGGGTTTATTGGCGAATCCGGCGTGGATGATATCGATTTCATCACGTTGGATTTTTTTGGCTACCAATCCCAATGCGTAAATCTTCCAGCCGAACCCCTTGTGATACTTGGCGACATCAATATCCGTTCTGTTGCTCTTGATTAGAACTTTAGCTGTCAGTCTCCGAAAAAAATAACTATGTGTGTAGAGTTTTTTTACGACACGGAAGAAATGCCTGATAAGATATTGATTGTGTTCGATCAAGAAATCCTCAAAGTAGAATGTCGTGTCCTTTAAGCTCAAGACTTCCCGGTTGACTACTTTATCTTGAGATTTATGGATTGAAAAAATATAAACTTCGTTTCCCTTCTCTTTAAGCTGAACGATTTCGTTGAGAATGAACGTGTTGTGCAGCCTTGGAAACGTGTGTAGAAAGTAAGCAATTTTCATATTCTTTTCTGTCCGGCAGCCAAAATTAGGAACTTAGTTAAACCAGGTTATATCCGAGTTCTATGAGGAGGTCCCCCATGATATCGTTGAGCATTGCAATGTGATCGTTTTGGATTGACTGCGTATATTTGAAGTTCATGTTCTTGAACCGTATCGACCTCATGTAATTGTAAACTCTTGAGGAAGGCTTCAGGTCACACCTGTCGAGGAGTTTACTCATTGAGTCGTATGGATTATTCATAAAGTCTTCGTATTTGATTTCAAGATACCGGTCTTCAGATATCCCTGATGCTTCACTTCTGGCCGCATGGATAATGCGCCTCCACTGAACAGCGGCTAATGCCAGAGGAGACTTGTCGTGTCTCTCATAGTCCGCCATATCTTCATCCGTAAGCCCATTGGTCCACCAGGGAGTCTCATATCCCCCACCTTTTTTCCAAAATGGAACACTCATAAGGGAATTTACAACCGCTCTTCCGTCTCTTATGATATGAACGAATATGGCATCGGGAAAGATACTGTTTAAGAAGGTTATACGGGAAGGGCCTGTAATCTTGGCCGTAAATCTGTCTTTACCCTGGAAAAGCATTACCTTTTTGATGAACCGGATTGTGTTTTCCGTTTCAATTTCATCAGCGGTTTTCCCTAATAAGAAATCGAACAAAAATTTCTTTCCGCATAAATGCTGCCAGACCGGGTAACACTCGGACGCGTACGGGATATTCCGTTTCAAAAACGACCGATGTCGAGAGTATGCTTTTGTTCCCCAAAAGATATGCAAAAACGTCAGCCTTGAAAATAGGGATACGATCGGCGCTGTCGGGTGTTTGTGAAATCTGTTGGAGAACCATGAGAGATTTTCATGTGTGGAAAATGATTCAGAGATTATCGTGGTTCCACTTCTCGGCGCTCCAATAAAAAAAATAGGCTTGTTAAGCAATTCAGGCATTATGTCATTATGTCATAGGAAACCCGGTCCTTTGGGCCGGGTCAGTAATTGAGACCTTTGCATAACTGCCATTTGATCCCGCCTTGGCGTCCCGCTGTAAGCGGGATTGCCTGACGAGCACGAAGTGAAGCGTCAGCGCTCATAATGTCGCGTTATGCAAGGGTCTCAGGAAAAACAGGATATTCTCTCACCCCAGTTATTTGTGTGTTTGCTTAAGGCGAAATAACAAATGGCTGATTCTTAAGTCTGTAAATATTGAAGTCTTTTTGATCAAAGGTAATAATATTATGTATCCTTGTATCCATTG
>JBDRFJ010000208.1:0-2316 GCA_043818915.1 Pseudomonadota bacterium
TCTGCTTTTCACCAACCCAACTAGCTCTGCAGCGGTACCTCTTATGAGTTCAAGTTTTTCCAACACTCGATTATCAGAATCTACTTCTTCAGGCAGCTCAGTGCCCTTCAAACCTAAACTGCTCGCAGAAACAAAAACAACCGGGTTTCCACAATCCACTATGGACACATATAATTTTCCAATTTTATCAACGTAAATTTCATCTTTTAGGTTACCCGTAGGAAGTAAGGCCCCTGTTTCAATTCCCACCACATTCTTCCAATCCAGCATGATCTTCGCACCGCTCCCAGGGACTCCGGCAATCTTGTAATCCCCAAGAGTCTCAGCTTTACCTTCGGATGTGGGAACTTCGGCGTAGATCAGTCTTCTTGTATGCGTGCTATAAATCCTTATTTTTGTTAATGGTTCTGTTGCCCTGACCAAATTCTCGTCAATTGCAAAGGGCCCAACCGCTGCCGAAACATTACCACAGATGGATGGCT
Source organism: Pseudomonadota bacterium (assembly GCA_043818915.1). Taxonomy (GTDB): domain Bacteria; phylum Desulfobacterota; class Desulfobacteria; order Desulfobacterales. Next base: position 483 of record JBDRFJ010000208.1, read on the forward strand.
TCACAGTTCCCGATTCGATGCCAATGTTATAAAAAGTGTAATCGACGTCAGCCTCTTCCCTCTTTGCGGATCCAATGACGGCGCATTTGCTAGTCAGGGGGTCCGCCCCATAAGCGCTAACTTGTTTATAGCCATCTTTAGTAAATAATATATTGCGATAACTGCGTGTTACGGGTTCTTGGACGCTCAGCAAGTAATTTAGCAATGTCGTTCCAGCCAGTAATCATGTCTTCCAGTGGCAGGTGCGGCTCAATCGTGCGCTTCACCTGATTGTAAGCAAAATTAAATTCACGCCAGGCACTCTGAGGTTGTGCGTTCTTCCAAGTTATATCCCCAGGGGGAAATAGAAGAAGCGTATTCGATTATTTTCTCGGTTAAAAGGGCCACAAATAGCTTGCCGTACAGCCATGCTTTGGAGCTGTCATCACTATGCTTTGGCAGGTGGCCCAGTTGCGCAATGGATTTAAACCTTTTAAAAATTAGCTCTACCTGCCAGCGGATTCTATACCAGTCGAGCACCTCAAAGTCTGAAAAGGCATCTTCAGGATAGTTGGTAAAAACGATTACGTATTTAGCATATTCTAAGGTCTCCGGTTTTAAAGAATGTCCCTTTTTTTGAGCCTGCCTCTTGAGCTTTTTATGGGCCAGTTTTATGGCCTCATTGCTCTTGCGGATGATACAAATCCTTCCTTGAACATAGGCGCCACTGCGCCCGGGAATCAAAACTGTCCATGACCTTACAGTGCCAGCTTTTTTGATGGCCATCACATTTTTCAGCAGTGGGAATTGCTGAGCTTTCAGATTAAAGATACGAAGAGCTTGTGTGTTCACTCTGACGATGACATACGCTTTTTTAGATACAACGTGATGAATCCCGGCGGCCGTAGAATAGCCGCGATCAGCGATAATGTAGTCACCCTTTTGAATGGAGTATTGAAAAAATGATTCACCGGTTCCCTTACCCTTTGTGACTGTGAGCTTGAAAAAGTCGCATGTCAGAGATGGTAGCTGAACGCTGTAATGGATACGCCATAGACTTCCCGTCTTTCCGGGCTCCTTTACATTCGTGGCATCGAAAAGCCGGACTTGAAAATCACTTTCGGTAGGCAAGCCAATTCCTTGTTCTTCAAATAATTCGACACACAATCTGTGAAGCCAGCCTTTTGCCTTCCTGAGGCGTTTAACCAGTGCAACATCAGAGATGTCAGCCAGATTGGAAAGCTTTGCCCTGGTAGCGGTTTCCCTCAAAGAATAGCCACATCCAATATGCATCAATAAGATTCTCATATAGTTTTCAGCGGCCTTGTCTTTGCGTAATCCTTTGAGAGCATTAGTCGATGACGCCAGTTCGATCCAATCGTCCGGGAAAAATGATACCAAGATAGGCCAATCTTCTGTCATATTTTACCTCCATCGAATTTATTGATGAAAGTATATGATATTATAAATATTATGTCAAGTAAAACAAGTTAGCGCTTATGGGGCTTCGCCCCAATTGGAATGTTCATCTTCTAAAAGTGTCATCAGCTCTTTCCATGTGGAAATTCTTGGTACATTGCAATCCACCTTCTCTGAGGATCTGGAGAGGACACCCGGTGCAGGTGGTATATTTCGATCCCGAACATAAGTTGTCCACACGGGCTGTAACCCGGCACGCTGGGCACCGGTGATATCAGGCTCCGGATCATCGCCGACATAAAGAATTTCATCCTTTTCCACCCTTAGTTGTTCAATGAGTCGACGAAAGACCAAAGGATGAGGTTTTCGATAGCCCAGATCACCGGATATGAGCACTACATCAAATAGGGAGGCAAGGCCCACCCCATCAATGATC
>JBDRFJ010000209.1:0-7422 GCA_043818915.1 Pseudomonadota bacterium
ATATTTAGTCCATATTACCACAAAATACGAAATAGTGGAAATACCATGCAATTGATTTTACGTGATTTTTTCATTTGAAAAATCCTCCGGATATGCTATAGTTTAGACATTTAGGGGAAAATACGACAGTTCGCATAGCAAACGTTGAAAATCAATGAAAACATACGATGAAGATGAACATGTAAAAACAGTTTATGCTCATTTTGGTTTGGCATTTTATTTTGCACAAGTCCTTGAACACGGCATTGTAAATATGCTTGTGTTTGTTGACTTGCTCCCAAAAAGAGCTGGTAAACCTATTCCTCGTAAACAGTGGATTAAGGAATTAGATTTATTTTTGAATAGCCACTTCCAAATGACATTGGGTAAAATGATTCGAAGTTTCAAAGAAGTCATGGATGTTCCAGAAGACCTTGAAATACTACTATCAACTGCACTAAAGAAGAGAAATTTTCTAGCCCATGATTATTTTCGTGAACGTGCAACTGAATTTATGTCATATCAAGGTCGTGAAAAAATGATTGAAGAACTTGATAAAAACAAGCTTTTTTTTGAACAGGCTGACACAAGACTTAATGAAATTATAGAACCATTGCGTAAACGCTCTGGCATTACAGACGAGCATTTACAAAAAGCTTTGGATGAACTTCGTCTTAAGGCCAATGGAAATTTTCCAGAAATAAACATAAAAGATTTAATAAAATAAATTTTCAACAAAACAATGAAGCCGACGCCGCATAGCGGCGCTGCTTATTTTTAGCGTTAGCTGGGAAAAAATAGAAGTCTCATATTTGAAAGGAGAATAATATGCGAAAGATAGTGCTTGTTATTCTGTTTACGGCCGCTCTGTTCTCTCCTGCTATTTTGGAAGCAGAATATATGCCTCTACACTATGCCGCTCAAGTTGGCGACAGTGCCCAAGTGGTGTTCCTTCTCAAAAAAGGCTCTGATCCAAACAAGAGAGATTCTGCAGGAAATTCACCTTTGCATTCTGCGGCTTTTGGCGGTGATAAAGAAGTTGCTCGAATTCTCATTGATAGTGGCGCTAAAGTGAACTTAAAGAATGACATAGGAGCAACTCCTTTGCACCTGTCTTGCCTTTATGGAAATATTGAAGCAGCGAAAATATTAATATCACGGGGCGCAGATGTGAATGTTCAAAACAGAAATGGAATAAAACCTTTAGATCACGCTGTCAGTAAGGGTCATGAATCCTTAGTTGCACTTTTATTAAGCAGTGGTGTTAATAGCGGGTTAAAAGACAATTTTGGAAACACATCTTTGCATGCGATAGGAGTTGAAACCACGGATAAGATTATCGATATGCTAATTAAAAAAGGCGCTAAGGTCGATGCAAAAAATAATGATAGTGCAATACCTCTTCACTTAGCCGCATACTCCGGAAATTTTGGAGTTTCAAAGTTTCTGATTGAAAAAGGCTCTAAAGTGAACTCACAAGATGTTAATGGAAATACGCCTTTACACCTTGCAGCTTCTCAAGGACATCTAGCGGTAGTGCAAGTTCTTATTGAAAACAAAGCTGATATCGAGTTGAGGAATAAACGAGGTGAAGATGCAATACATTTTGCAGTAATCCAAGGACATTACAATGTCGCAGAGTATCTTCAGAGACACAATAAGAGGTGATTTTTTTGGCATTAGAACTATAAATAGAATTCCAGCTAACAACACAATGGAGACCGACGCTCGTAAACTCGCGCGGCTCATTGTTAACGTTCGGCAGGTAGCAGGAGGAACACATCCATGAGTTCTAAGTTGAGCCGTATTGTCGTTTTGGGGTGCCTTCTGGGATTGTCAGTTGGCACCGCTTGCGACCAGAACACTACTCCACAGAGTTCCGCCCCGACCGGCAAGTCCGGCACGGGAGGCGTGAGTTCCCTGCAGGAGTTCGCAACCAAGGGAGTGGGGATAAATGCACCGCATGGCTGGCAGGAGCCTTTTGCTAGACTTGTACCCCTTGACATGGTGGCCGGCGTCGCCAAAGGGAAGGTCAAAAGAAAGCCAGAGATTATGATAGCAGATAAGGGGCGCGAGTATCCACCGAGCGCCGAGCTCGTCCTTTTGGGGCCGAACTACTCTAGAGACGGAGCCATGATCCAAATGTGGGCCTTTGATTTTGACCCCAGCGACTTTCCGATTGGCATAATAGCCTTCTCGCCGGACAAATGGATACCGAAGGACGCTCAGTTGATGGAATTTCCCTTTGACAAAGGGAAAGCGGTTGCTGCCCCTGTTCCATTCGGCAACCTCACTGCATTCAAAGTGCGTTCTTCGTACGAAACGACTTTGGTTTCGGGAAACAACGAGCAGCGCATCAAAGTGATTGAAGACAGATTCTACTGCAAGGAAGCGCGGGTCTTTCTCGTTGCCAGGCTCCGGGTCAAGGGCGAGCTGTTCAATCAGTATGATTTCACAGCATTCAAACAATTTCTAGGCAGTCTGAGAATCTCGAGATGATCTGGCTGTGGGCGGTGCACGCCAGTACCCAGAACGGGGACGAAGAGGGGAGATTTGCATGGCATTCGAAGCACATACCGACCTGTGCCGAACAAATCACTGGAGGCGATTCCTCAAGGGACGCGGCCCTCTGAGGAACGCCTCAGCTCAGCCGTTGGGTGAAGATTATGAACGGTCTATGGGCTTAATCGGCTCTTGATAAGGAGTAGATCATGAGTTTATTGGATCTATTAACCAGGCTCAAATCTATCAGTTCAATTGAGGCGAATGTGCTCACCGGCGATGTGCGCATAGTTACAGCATAGTTCAGCATAGTTACAGGGTCAGGTCTTGCAATATCACATCAATGCTATTTTCCGGGGACACCATACTTAAATCAGCCCAAAGTCTGCAAGTGCAGAAGGGCAAAACTACAATTATACTTTCAATTTTTCGCATAACCTGAGGAATTCATCTTTTACTTTGGTCAAAGACGGCAATTTAAGTTCATCTAATTCGTAATCTGTCTTCCTGGCTGTTCTAAAATCGAGGTCAGCAAGATAATTTTTTTTAACCTGTTCTGCGGTTTGAAGCTCATGAAATATGTGTTTCTCGCTTTCGGTACGCTTTTTCACATCATTAAGCTTTTTCTTGAGATCTTCACTTTTATAATCTTCAGGTAAGGCCCGCAGAATGGGGTCAAATACTTTTTGATTAAGGAATTTTAGCAATTCTTCTCTTTTTCTGTCATCTGGTCCCATCATTTGATTTAATCTCCTCTTTAAAGATTGTCTCGAATTAGTGATGTGTTAATTATACACCCAAAATATCAAACTTTTAAGTGGCAATCATTATTAGATTCTGATCTGAAAATACGAAAGATTTTTAGCAAAATAAAGGGAAGGGGTTTTATCCCACAAAAAAACCGCTTCGAAAAAGCGTAAAAGCAGGGGAAAAAGGTCAAACTCTGAAGTTGTCTGACGAAAAACGCTTGGACCGCGCGGGGTCAACCGCGCGGGGTCAGGTCTGGTTTCTTGCAGACTGTCCCCAAAAAACCTTCTCTCCGGCTCCCTCACAAATTCCCCGATATCTCAATCCCCATTTGAAAGCCCTGTTATCTGTCACTCCCGCTTGTCGGGAGTCCTTCCGAAAAAAGATTCCGGACAAGCCGGAATGACAAAAATAGGACTTTACTTTTGCATCTTTCAACCAATATCGACTTATCAGTCATCATAAGCACAATAGCGCAGAAGCGCAGAAGTTCGGAAGCCTGACAGCGCAAAAGTACGAAAGTCAGAAGAGGGTCAGAAAACAAAAAATGTTAATTGATAAAATCATATATGTTATGCTAATAATGTAGTGTTAACGAGGAGGACAAAGACATGCCGAAAGGAATAACATTAGACAAAATAGAGAAAGAGGTTGAAAGGCTCACGCCTAAGGATCAGTTGAAATTGCTGGAAAAGATTGCCCATCAGCTTAAGAAAACAGGTGTTGCCATGAAAAAAGAACTCGACTGGAAAGGGCTTTACGGTCTTGGAAAAGGATTGTGGAAAGGCAAGGACGCCCAGGAATACGTCAATCGTTTGAGAGAGGACAGGGTGTGACCTTATCTGAAGAACTCGCCCTGATAAGCTCTATTTTCGTAGACACAGCGCCTGTTATCTATTACATAGAAGCACATCCTCAGTTCGGCCCTCTTGCAAAAGAAGCAGTCACAGCATTTCAGTCAGGAACATTGAATGCCTTTTCTTCCGTCATAACTCTTACCGAGGTTCTGCCAAAACCGATTGAACAGGGAGATGAAAAGCTCGCCAGAAAATTTGCGGAATTTCTCAAGCACGGGAAAAACCTTACCATGATAGAAATCTCGGAAGGGATTGCAGAGGCAGCAGGCAAGTTGAGAGGGCGATATACTTTTCTGAAATCAATTGATGCCATACAGATATCTGCGGCCATTGATGCAGGAGCAGAGGCATTTCTTACAAATGACAGAAAGCTGAAACAGATAGAAGAAATAAAGGTATTGCTTTTAGCAGAATATTTGTAAATCCCGTCTATCCTTTCTCCGCCTTGTTTGATTGACACAATATGTTTGTACGTTTATACTAACATTAAAAGGAGGTGGACAATATGAAATTCGTCAATGTCAGGGAATTTAGCTCAACTGCAACAAAACTCCTCAGAGACGATGTGGAAAAGGGTAACAAAGTGATTATCACTAAGCGTGGCAAGCCGGTGGGCATTATTGTCCCGTTTACGGATAAGGTGGCGGTCGCCGAGGCGCTGCTTGAGGAGGCTGAGTCCTTATTGAAAGAAAGTGGGACTATGGAGTCCGATGTTCTGAAAGCCCTTGAAAAAGCCAGAAAAAGGGTTTATGCCTAAGATTGTGATAGACGCAAACGTTATTGTCTCTTCCCTGTTCGGGGGCACACCGCGAAAGGCGTTTCTCAAGGCATTGAAGACATGTGATGTTTATATTTCTCCCGAAATCGGACAGGAGTTATCGGGTCTTCTCACTGAGTTAGAGTCGAAACTCGGCAACGCAAAAATCAGGCGGCTTCGTTCTATAGTCATGAGGCTGGCTTCTTATGCGAAAGAGGTGAACCCTTCCAAAAAGATTGAACTTTCGAGGGACAATAAGGACAATGCCTACCTTAATCTGTGTCTCGCAGTAAGGGCGGATTTCCTGCTGACGGGCGACAAAGACCTGCTCAAAATCCCTATTAAGAAACTGAAATCTTTTGGTTTGAACAGGCTTAACATAGTTTCTCCGAATACCTTTCTCTCTTTAGAATAAGAAAAAAGCGAAGCATCGGGGGGCAATTCTCTCATTGTGACAAGGCGGCGGTTTCGATCTCCCTCCCTCACAAATTCCCCGGCATCTCAACCCCGTTAGAAAGCCACGTTATCTGTCACTCCCGCTTGTCGGGAGTCCCTCCGAAGAAAGATTCCGGACAAGCCGGAATGACAAAAATAGGACTTTACTTTTGCATCTTTCAACTAACATCACCTTATCAGTCTCATATATGTACTGAACCAGTACACTGAATTAGACAATTACTGTCACGCATGCTAAAATGTGTGATATGACAGAGAACCTATATAATCTTTTACATTGTCCTGTTGAAAACCCCGGAGGAATAAACGATACTACTATCAATAAAGGAGGTATCCAATGAGTAAAGAAAAAGACAAGAAAAAAGCAAGCGAAAAGAAAAAACCACAGCACACACTTAAAGAGAAAAGACAATTGAAAAAAGAAAAAAAGCCTCGCTAACAACGAAGGGTTTTAATGAGACGTTGCCAACTTAAACAACATACAAATCCCTCGGTATCTCAATCAACATCGACTTATCAGTCTCAGCCGCGTCAACGCGATTATTATACGTTTCAAGCAACCGCCTGAAACCGAAGCTGCCATGGTAGAGAGCCGGTGATACTGTTGACACATGTATCTACATTGTTTATACTTAACTTATCACAGTATTCAGGAGGTGGACGATGTTGACAAAGACCCTGAAATGGGGAAACAGTCTTGCAGTAAGAATTCCTAAAGTCATCGGTACGGAGTGCGGGATCGAAGAAAATTCAAGCGTAGAGATAAGCCTCAGAGATAAACAGATAATTATTATGCCGGTGAAAAAAGAATATTCCCTCAAAGAACTTCTTGCCGGAGTAACAAAGGACAACATTCATTCCGAATTTGACACCGGCCGGCCAGTCGGCAAGGAAGCTCTTTAATGAGCTTTATACCTGAACGGGGTGATGTTGTATGGATTAACCTTGATCCGCAGGCGGGCCATGAACAAGCAGGAGTCCGCCCTGTTCTTGTCCTGTCGCCTGCAGCTTATAACGGCAGGGTTGGGCTCATGGTTTGCTGTCCCATAACTACCCAGTCAAAGGGGTATCCATTTGAAGTTCTGATTAAGAACAACCCAAAGGTCAGCGGCGTTATCCTTGCTGATCAGGTGAAAAGTCTTGATTGGAAGGCACGTGGTGCAAAAAAGAAAGGAAGGATTTCTGAAGATGAGCTTTCTGAAACATTAAATAAACTCAAGGCAGTTATTGATTTTTAGTCCCTCCATGCAGAAGTCTTTCATCAAAACTCAATTCCCTATTTTTGATTCGCAGACAGTCGAACCGGTAACGCCGATTGCGGCGGCCACTTCTACCTGTAGCATTCCCAAGCCAAGACGCCGTTTCCTGATATGCTCCCGCCAGTTGACTGAAACCTTCAAGATAGCAATCTGCTATAATGATGTAGATTGCAGCATGAACACCGACTACCGAAGAGAGGTAGTCTAAAGCCACCACCCTGATTGCTGTCCAATTTGCTGAGACTTCGCTTCTCAGAAGGAGACCTCAAACTTGAAGATAAGCATCAAGAGCATTTTTGGAAACCTGTCCCATTTGCGGGCGAGGCTCCGCGGAAACAGCAAGATACAAAAGTTCGCTGACACCGAGCCGCCGCTCCGATCAGAACTGTTCAGCAGCGATCAGATGGAGCGGCATGGCAAGACCCTGGCGGGTCAGCACAAGTTGGGTCTGGGACGTGCACGGGACCGGCTCCTGACGCGGCTGGCTAATAATGAAGGCGTGCTGCTTGAAGTCCGCAATCTCTTGACTGAGGCTATTAAAGCAGCCCGCCGTATTACGCCGGCCGGGGAATGGCTGCTCGATAACTTCTATCTTATGGAAGAGCAGATTCGCACAGCCAGGAGACACTTGCCGAAGGGGTACAGCCGTGGCTTACCTCGCTTGCTGAATGGTCCATCGGCTGGTCTTCCGCGCGTGTATGACATTGCGCTGGACACGATCTCACATGGCGATGGGCGGGTAGATCCGGAGAGCCTCAGCAGTTTCGTGGCAGCCTACCAGGCAGTCACCGCCCTGAAGTTAGGCGAATTGTGGGCAATCCCCATCATGCTGCGCCTGTCTCTGATCGAAAATCTCCGGCGCGTT
>JBDRFJ010000210.1:0-3110 GCA_043818915.1 Pseudomonadota bacterium
CCCATCGGAACAGCCAACGTGTCGTTGAAATAGACCAGTTCACACTCTCTCAAGTAGCACTGAGGGCGAATCCGATGACTGTTGTCGCTGCACACAAACATCTCATGCGCCCATTTCTCCCCCACTTTCCTCTATGACGCCATCTCATAACTTCTTCCGAAGTTGACGATCTTTTCAATATTGTGAACCAGACAGTATAACATCCATTGGATATTCACTTTGACCTTACCTCGCAAGGTAAACCTGTCCATTCTCTTGCATGCGCGAATGTTGCCGAAGACCGGTTCTACAATTCCGGTACTGTCAATTTTTTTGAAAGAGGGGTCAGCCCTTGACATAGGACATACTATCGATAATGTTTTCGACCCTCCTCCTCAGCCGTTTGTCTTTTTTTAGCTTCTCAGTGAATCTCTGATTCACCTTTGACACCGCTGAATAGCTCAGTCCTCCAAAAAGATCTCCTAATTGCTTGTTATCGATACTTGTAAATTTTTTGGTTAAATAAATTGCAATGTTCCTGGATTCACCATTGTTTTTGGTCACATCATCGGGCAATATCTTGAAATCGCGGGCAACAATATCGATTATATGATCAACAGCATAGGCAGAATGAAGGTCTTTTCTGTGTGAGGTTTCCTGCTTCTGAATAACCCCAAATTTCACCATGTCCAAGACATCTCTGATAAATCTTTTTCCACCTAATATCATTCCACCGTATATGTTCCCCAAAGGATCCTCCAACCCTTCATTAATTCCCCTTTCCACGAAAGCCTTGTACCTCCTCGTGGAATTTCTACCGTCCTGCGATACCATAGAAAGTATAAGATCCCGGTGAACAAATTCTTCCTTCCCCTTTGAAATGTAGGATCGGTAACTGCTATGAGGGTAATCCTCTGGTTTCTCAACCATTTTTGCTCTCACAGGGTTCAGATGTACGTAACGGCTTAATTCAATAAGATAATTATCCTTATCAATCAAAATAGCCTTATACCTCCCCTGGAATAGATGGCCGCTCCTCCTTGTCCGTCTATTGATATAATTCGTGTAAGATCCATTTAAAAAATGCATAATTTTTCTTAAGTTTCCGTTCGGCGTCTCTATGAGTAAGTGGTAGTGATTTGTCATGAGATTGTAGCAGTGCATCAAATAATCATATTTATCCTGCGCTTGCACCAAATAGTCTTTAAACTTTTTATAATCTGATTTATTGAAAAAAATCTTTTTTCTTTCGTTACCCCGTGCCGTTATATGGTAAAAAGCGCCCTCGTACTCTATTCTAAGCGGTCTAGCCATCTCTCAATGTATCGCCTCGGAATTCAATCCTACACAACAAAATGTCCTATGTCAAGGGCTGACCCCCCTTTCACGGCGAAGAAGGCGTAGAGTACTGCTCCCCCCTCAGGGAACACCTCCTCGACTATTTGGACGCCTATATCGACTCCGTCCGCACGAGGGAAGTCTGCGCCACTTTGCTCAGTCCGGGCAAAGCCAAGGCCGACGCCAAAGGCTACCGGATCATCTCGCTGAAGCTGAAGCAGTGTGATAGTGTAAAGGAGAAAATAAGGGTCACATCCTAAATAATAACTAATTGTTTCTTGATCCTCACAAGCTTTCCCTTTAACCTCTTATCTTGCTTCATTTCATTGTTTATTAGGTTGTATTTCATTGTGATTCCGGGACCAGTTATACCACCAAAATATTCTCCCAGCTCCTTGCATGTTTTCCCGCTTAGGTCCCTGGATAGATAGACGTCAGGATCTCTTGCCTTATTAGCTTTGTTACCTTTCTGATGCGGGCGCACCCACTGGGCAACAATAACCAATTTCATCTACATCTATATAGAATCCCAAGGTCTCGGATTTACCTTGGCACGAGAATTAGCCTTGTTAGATCCTACTTTTAATGTTCCTGAAGAAGGTTTATCATTTTCGATAACTGTTCGGACCGTTCTTTCGTTAGGCGAGCCGCAGCTGAGTTCTCGATAGTCGGCCTTATTGAACCTCCTTCATATTGTAGGCCTTCAATTTCAACACTATCTCTAAAAAAAACCTCCCATGCTTTGTTTGCTTCCTCGAAATGTGAGATCTGTTTTTCGGTGAGCAGACGTGTAACTTCAGCAATCAAGGATTCTAAATAATCTCTTTCTTTTCTATAATCCTCTGCAGAGGTGATATTCATATCGGTCTGAGTCAAAGGTACATTCGGGTGGAGCGTTTCGGATACAAGTTCGTCTGCCGCCTTGAGAAAAAGGACAGAATTGTCGAAACATTTCTCAATTGCATCTACTTCAAATTCATGATTGCTTGCAGTTTCGTGGCAAAAGATGTGCCGCAGTTCGAAGGTTTTTGCCACATACCGGAAGGTATTCTCAGCCTCTAAAAGGATTGGCTGCTTTGGCTGCTTCAAAACTTCAACAGCCCATCTACTCTGGATCAATGAGAGCTCCTTTAGGAATTCAACCCCTAAAAGTCGACTCATGTTACTGTCCAAATGTGTCAGATTGTTTATTGAAATCGAGTGACTGATTATATCTCCTATTGTAATCGACTGGCCGTGAAGAGCCTTCAGTACCTCAAAACCAATATTTGCTTTTGGCATTATAGTCTGAGAGTTTGTTAAATATGGTTCGCCGGAATCGATCAGTTTTTTAATCGCTAAACGGAAATACGCTTCCATGCATGCAACGATTGCAATAGGGAAATATCGGAGAAGCTCTTTATTTTCAGGATTCCGTTCTTCATAGGCATGCTCAATATGCAATAAGCGAATGAAAAGTTCACCACCTGGAATATCAGATTTTCGTCGGCCACGGATTTCCAAGATTTCTTCAACGATGTTTCTACGATCAGCCATGATTTATTCACCCTGGGATCTAACGTCGGCTGTTGAGCCGCGAGGATGGCGAACCGACGCAAGCTTGCTTGCGGCGGGGCGACACCGGAGTCGGCTCGAACGCCCTTGATAGGCGGAGCGTGAGCGGAGCCTGTCAAGGGTGTGAAGAGCCGTAGGCTCAACAGCCGACGATAAGCGGACGAGCGAAGCGAGAGCGAGCGGCAGCGAGCGGTCCGCTTATCGCCGCTAATCAGCCGCGCGGCTTTTTTGCGTCGGCT
>JBDRFJ010000211.1:0-2375 GCA_043818915.1 Pseudomonadota bacterium
TCCTCTGGTGAACTATTCGCCCAAGGTGTCGATCTCGAACAACAGCAGACGCCACACTAAAAGTCAAAGACAAGGACGGCATCGCCGTCCGCGCTATCCTTCCCCGCCCTAAAGGGCGAGGTTTGCCGCGCACCGGATCAATTTTCACTCCCACTCCTCCCTCCCCCGTCGATGGGGAGGGAATTTCGGGCTTTTTACGAGGTCATCAATAATTAAGTATACCGTCCCCGGAGCTACGGGAGACATATGAATCCTTGTTCTTTGAAATGCCGGTCAACGGTGAAGGCAGTTGTAACCCCCAAAAGCCGCATGGTTTCAAAACTCACGCAATCAACAAGACTCAGCTTTTTCCGCTCAGCGGCAAGCATGATTCCCATTGCGGCATGATGCACAGTATTGTCAATCCATTCAGTCCGGAGAACAGGAACAATATCTTCTTGAAACACCTTTACCGCTGCCATTCCCAAACGGTTTTGCACGAGAGCGCAGGTTTCCACAAGGATATAGTTGGTTGTCACGAGGGTTTCCGCGGATGTCAAAATATTCTGCCAGGCTTCTGCGGCCTCGGTATGATTCGCGTCGTCCATATCCAGAACCGCAATGAAGCCAGACGTATCGATAAAAATGCTCATTTGCCGAAAGCCTCTGTCAGGTAGGAATCGTGAGAGGCTGCCAGATCCTTGACACCGGATCTGAACTGACCGGCAGCTGCCATTGCCCGTCTCCGACGCTGCTCCTCCCCACCCCCGTACTTAGCCTTGATAAAAAAATCAACAGACTGTCTGATGATCTCAGCCATTGATTTATGATCGGCCACAGCCATTTTTTTCAGCATAGCCACCTGCTCTTCAGGCAACTGTATTTGTGTCCTTACCATATCTGCCTCCCATAAGTGATTACACTTTGTGAAATATGATAACAGTTATGCAGCAAGGTGTCAAGCTTATAAAAAGGGAGACAAATTGGGATTTACTGGACAGAATGAAAAATTTGTTTGCCGCGTTCTGCGACACCCAAAACCGGGACCGAAAAAGAAAGAGGTTGGGAATTAAGCATACTATCCCCTGATTACCCCGAACAGTGTTGGAGCTGTCCCTTATTATCTCCGATATCTGTCTCTATTTATTAAAGGACATTGCGAGAGCGCTGATTTCTCGTGCCGTCTTCTCGGGCCAAAGGTCTCTTTGCCATAGGGTATAGTCGAAGGGTTCGCGAGATAGGATCGCAACAAACCGTTCCGCATCAACTTTGCCCAGATTGGCGGTCAGTGCCTGTATTCCTTCACATTTGATTTCCGTATCCGTCTTCATTTGTTTCCATCCATTTGTGTAATGAAAGTTATCGGGCTTAAAACATTTATAAGATTGAAATCACTCATGATCTTTATTATCTGCTCAATAAATCCGCATAGCATGACACTAACATAACGATTCATGAAAATCAACGGCTGAAAAGGCAGCCGGAATAAATTCGTCCCGATCTCGACCGTGATCGGCCTCTCCGTGTTCTCCCGAATGGTCACGCACGGCACCCCCAGTGCCGTCGTCTCTTCCTGCAATCCTCCGCTGTCCGTCAACACCGCCTCGGCGTCCTTCCAGAGAAAGAGCGATTCCGTAAACGACAGCGGCGGCAGCATGATCACATTTTCCGAAAGCCTGATATCCAGTTGCTCGATCATCTTCTTTGTTCTCGGGTGAACCGGAAAGAATATCGGCCTCTCCCCCGCGATCTCATCGAGGGCCGCGGCGATCTGCCCGAAGATCTCCCGGCTGTCCACGTTGGACGGCCTGTGCAACGTCAAAAACGCGTATTTCTTGTTTATTTGCTTCAACGGCCAGGTAGGGAAACGCGCCCCCGCCCCATCCATACTTTTCAGCTTTTCACACTGATAGAGCAGGTTATCGATCATCACATGGCCGACGTAATGAATCCGGTCCCGCGGCTTCCCTTCCCGTAGAAGATTTTGCACCCCGCTTTCCCATCTTCTCCGCAGTGTTGGGATTCCGCACTTTTTTCGCGACTGCGGAAAACAATTCTACCTCCGTCAGATCGCTGACGGCAGGTTGGAGCTGCTCTCCCAGTGTGTGGGGGGGGAAGATAATCGGTGACACGGGACTATTCGAGATTTGTCTGTGTTGAGAATTGTCTAAACGAGCTACTTTTCGTTGAAATTATTTAGGATGTTCATGTGACATCTAACGGAGAAATCAGGCGCGCGCCGACAAGATAAAACCGCGAGGCCGCTGCGCTAATTACCGTCGCCTGAATTTACTGGTTCGGCGATTTTCACAAGTCTTCAGGAGTAAGGCCGGTATGCTTGGCGATCCGTGCCAACATCTTCGGCCCGATCTCTTCACGATCATGGAATGAGAAAA
>JBDRFJ010000212.1:0-10541 GCA_043818915.1 Pseudomonadota bacterium
TTGCCCCAGCCGCGGGCGACGAGCGCCGCATGGGAGGTCATGCCGCCGCGGGCGGTGAGGATTCCGGCGGCCGCGCGCATGCCTTCCACGTCTTCGGGGTTCGTCTCTTCGCGCAGGAGGATGCAGGTCCTGCCGGCGCGCAGGGACGACACGGCATCTTCGGCGGTGAAGACCAGCGCGCCGCAGGCGGCGCCGGGACCGGCGGGCAGGCCTTTGACGATCGGTTTGATGTCCTTCTCCATTTTCGGATCGATGATCGGGTGGAGGAGTTCGTCCACGGAAACTCGGCATTAGTTCCCATCAGCGTTTGAAGATTTCGGTTGATCGAAGGAGCCCGGGGGGGATTTTTGATGCGTATTTGGACAGTGTCATCTGCGGTCTTTTCCTGCCTTTCAACCCAGTGAGGGTGAACAAGGAAGAGGCTGTGTTACAGGCCAGATGTATGTCTGCAAAGCTTGACCCCCGAAGCATTCTGATGCCGGGAATCTTTTCTTGCTCAATCTATCACGGCCAAATGCGCTTGAGTATCTTTCGGGATGGTTGTCTATTATTCCGCTGGCAGATGCATTCTTCGACGGAGGTCATCAGTTCGGTAATATCGGGCACGCTGTAATCTACCGCCAGTTCAGTTACCCATGGCACTTTGTGTTCGCTTATGGGCTTGAACGTATCAGCGGAACGCTTTTTTTGGCCATAAAGACTGCCTGAGTTCATACCTGATAACGAGACCTTGTCGGCGTGGCAGCGTAGCAACTCTCTACTATCCACTGTAATAACGTAGTGGCTCTTGTTGCGGTAGAGCTTTGCACCGAGCATATAGCCCAGCCCGGTGAGGTCGGTCCAAAAGAAAGTCCGCCGGTTGAGAATCTCAAACCATTGCTGAGGTGTAACATCGACCAAACACTTCTCAAGGCTGACGCCGTCTCCTGGCCTGTCGCGCATGGGGTCCTGATCGCGAATAAACGCTACTCCGTGGGCTGGATGAGTAATGCAATACTCTCTAAGACGAAGTTGTGATTCGATCTCGAAGCGATCCCTCCCTTTATACTCGAATAAGTCTAAAAGAGCCGTCGTGCTAAGGAGGCCGTGTTTACGGACGCTGTCCCAATTTCGTTTTTCAGCCATGTGATAGAGTTTCGGGTATTTGGAGGACAAATCGGATACGCGCATAGATAACCTTTACCAACAACGCCTGTCGATGACGCTGCGGTCATTGAACCCAGTGGCTATAAGTGAAACGGGCGCCTCCGCCACTCGCTCAATCTCCTCAATGAAATTGATGGTATTCCCATGCAATTGGTCGAAACGCATTGCTTTCTGATTTAGCTCAGACAAATAGTCGGCAAAAGTAAGCGCAATATCCGTGACACCATTAAGCAGCGCGGATTTTCTCAAGAGACCCCAGTCAAACTCAGCTACCCGTCGCGATTTGTGCGTAGTGGAGGTTATTTCCGCTTTTTGCAACCGTGGAAGGCTGATCTTAGACCTTCTGGAAACCTCGGACCAAGTTATCTCCTGAGACATGAACCCTGAATCGCCCCCTGCTGGACTCTGTACCCTTATCGGGTATGTTCGACATACCATGATCGCTCGACGAACCCTATTCCATGCGATACCAGCTTCAGCGAGGCAGCCGGACACCGTTGTGTCGCGGGAAGTAACGTGCGGATAATAGCCGTGATAGAGGCTGAGGGCGGTCCCCTGGGTGCCCTCAAGGAGTATGCGCTTGCCCTGCGAATAGGCCTCCTCTAATACCTCCACCGCGCTCCGTATGAAAGGCTTAAGCTCTGGAATGTCACGAGCCAAAACCGGAGCAGGCTTATGAAGGCGTCCTGTAATCCTACGAGCCATTGCAAACCCCACGCCTTGACCGGTGGAACCTATAGTTCGAGTACCTTCCTCTTCGCTGGTTCTGTCGTCATCGGAGATAATCATTGCTTGGGGGTCAACGAAAAGTCGTCCAGACTCGACCTTACAATCGGCAATCTCGTCGAGAAGCTTGGGCACGCGAAGAGTAGCTCCGGGACCGATCAGAAGGCGCGCTTCGCTGCAGCGGCTGCCAGATGGCAGCTGGTGATGAGTGTAGGGTTGAGGCTCCTCGAATACTTGATGTCCTGCATTCGGTCCGCCCACCCGCACCAAGATGTCGTATTCCGGCGAAATATAGGAAACAATTTGACCTTTGCCTTCGCTGCCGTACTGCCCCCCGACAAGGACATCGACATATCCTGTCCCCTTGCCACGGCGTACATTGAGATGACAGGTCACGCGTACGAGTATGTCCTGATCGGTGCAGCGTTTTGTGTCGATTACGATGTCGGCAATATCGCGTAACGAATCTACTTGTTGTTCGGTGGGATCTTCCCTGGCTTCAGCATAAGTAGGGACTTGTTCGCTTGCGAGTTTCCGCCGACGTTTATACCGCTTCTCCAACTCCTTCGATGGAGCAATGAGGTGTACGTGAATTACTTTGGGACCAAAGGCTTTTCGCAGGGCATCTATCTGTCCGCGGATTCGCACTGAGTCGACGACGACGGTCGATGCGCCTTCTTTGGTGGATAACCACCTATGCAGTTCGTCCCGCACCCAGGTTCCGTGGGTCAACCTATCAAGCCGCTCACCGGCGGCCTGGAATTCCCTGCGGTTATCAAGAAGGGGCGGCTTGACGATTTGCTTTAGCACCTCACGAGTCTTGAAGACCTGCATGCCCAAACGACGGCAAAGACCGTCGGCCAAGGTCGACTTTCCACATGAAATCGGTCCCGAAAGCACGACCAGCGCGTCAATCATTGCAACCGACACCCCCTTCTGTTTTCAGAGATCCGCAGCGAAGAGACCCAAACCGGCCTGTCCACGGTCTACCGACGACGCTGCCGGAAGATCGTAAACGGTGACCTTGATATTCCGTCTTGCAAGACTATCATCTATGAGATCGGCGACAACAGCCCATTCCCCACCGGCTTGGCCCGTGCCGATTCTTGGCATGTGGACGGTCGCCGATTGGCCGACGGCAGCGGACGACAGCTTATCGAGACACATCTTCAGCGCGCTGTATCTTATTCTTGGGGTTCTCGAAGGACCATATCCGTGTTGAGCGACCATGTGAACAATAGTAAGGTCACCCGTCAGCATTGTAGCGTGAATTTCTCCTAAAGAAAGATTTTTCCGATCAGAAAGTGCCCATACACGGAAGTCTTCTTGTACATCCGGCCACTTCTTCTTCAGCGCCAACGGAAAGCCTGCACCCCAGTTGGGTGTCTTGTCATTCACAATGTGGGCTATGATTCTGGGGCCTGTACCACGCGGTGCAAGCGCACTCCCTCGTAAATACGTGACGCGCAAGCCCGTGGATATGCCAAGGGAATGAGTCCGCGCAATACCAACAATGCGGGGCCAACGGCGGTTTGGATATGGGGCCACCCCAATACATTCTAATTCCACCTTGGGCAGGCCTGTCCAGTGCTCAGTACCTTTTGCCGTGAAGCCTATTGCGATGCACTCCGACAGGAGCCTGCTGCCACGCACCAATAGGCCTCTTGGGATCTTTAACGTGGATGCACGCGATGGGATGCTATAGTCTATCCGATAAATAGGTTCGTCCTGATCTAACGTGCGCGCGGCCACGAAAATCGTGCACGGTTCACTGGTCAGATTCGCCATCCTGAGGGCAATAGCCTCGGTGGATACGTCGTATTGACGCTGTAAGCGAAGCAGGTTATCGATGGTGACCGATTCATGCTCGAGTTTGCTGCCAGTTCCCACTGGCATTAGAAGCTCAGCAGCGGCAATATTGCAGAGTAGTTCCATTTGCCAATCGTCATCTCTTATTTTGTCGATTTGCAGGCGATGTCGTACGGACTCACAGCAATCCGGGAAAAGCGTGTGAGCTATCTCATGTGCCAACGAGAAACGGGTTCTGCTGCGAGGTTTATCAGGATTATACTGAATTTGAAAGCGATTCGATCCGAGGGAGACGGTGCGCGCATCGAAGACGTCTGAACTCGGAATTACACCGACTCCAAGGTATCCGGCCAACCTGAAGGGGTCATAAGGCGGACCAGTCCATCCCTCCTGTAACGCATGCAGGACCACCTGCTTCGCTTTTTCCACTATTACACCAATGGGATCAGAATTGGCAGCAAGCATTGCCACACTGGGGTGGGTCCAATCGTCGGTTCGTTGATTCATGGCTCTTCCCTCCTCAACTGAATATTGCTCAAAGAGAAAATCACATGGAGTACTTGTCAACCGCTCAATCGTACGATTCATTATATCTAAGTGTTTCTTCTGAATCAAGAAGATGTAGTCCCTGACCGAGACCCTTTTGAATCGAAGCACCTTGATATCGCCGGGAGGAACCACGTACTCCCAATTGGCCAGTATCTTCTTCTCGTATTCCCAGCGGGGCCGTCTGTCCCTGTGATTATAGATGATAACCGATTTACCCGACCTGTAATAAGCCTCGATTTCGTCAGTGAACACATACTTGAGTGCACCTGGTTGCCCCTTGTTGGCCGAATCCGTCTGGATTCCGTTATCCGGGTCGAGGAAAACGACGTCTGCTTGGCTCAGGTGAGTTAGCGACTCCTCAAACCAGGCTCGTCTAAGGGAGATCCTTTCATCAGCAGTAGTTGCAGAGTAAGGTATTGGCTTTGAGTAGAACACGCTCCCTTTAGGAAGAACCTTGTTGGCCTCAATCTCTGCTATACGCCTCTTGTTTTGGCGAACGATGGCTTTTAGCTTATCGTACAATTCAGGAAGACAGAATCTAAACAGGTCGCGGGCCTCGCTCTCGTCACTTAGGTACGAAACATGATTCCCGTCGCCATTTTGGGTTTCCGGGCGTGTCACATAAAACCAATTGACACCAAGCCTTATATTGACGCCGGCTTGGTTACATAGCTCGTGCAACAAACAATACTTGCCAAAGTCGCCTACGTCAGCGGTATACTTATCCTGCATTTTTGTGTTCCTCGTTTTGGGGTGTGCTTACCTATGAGGCCGATATAATTGGCCATAAGGTATCCTACTGTAAGTTATTAGAATTTTTACATCTTTGTCCGCGTTGCGTCAAATAATTCCTCGAAAGATCCGCCTGCCCGCAACCGTTTCTGAGTACGGATTTTATTTCTTTCCGCCTGAAATCTTGGATGACGGTCAGAATGCAGAATACATGGATTACAGAAATACTGCTTGCGACTGATACTGATAAATGAACTGATAAGAACGTACTTTTGCGCGAGTTGAGGATAAGGAAAATGGTCTTGTATGTCAAGGAGATTTTATCGCAGGAGATTTTATCACAACAGGCAAATATTTGAGATGAGAAACCGGGGAAATTTGAAGCAGCCGTCTAGGGTGATGAGAGAGAAAAAAGCGGCGGGACCGCAGGGGCTCCGCCGCTTCCTTGCTTGCCATCCGGGAGGTCGGTTCGCGAACCTCAGCGGCGGGAGCGTGACCGTTCAGGGCGGCATTGCCGTCGTCCTGACGCGGATGAATCGCATCCTCGATTTGGATATCGAGAACCTGCGCGTTGTCGTCGAGCCCGGTGTGATTACGCTGGATCTGAAGAACGTATTGGCCAGGCACGGATATCTCTACTAACCTGATCCGGCGAGCGAAAAAGTCACGACCATCGGGGGGAATTTCGGCGAGAATGCGGGAGGTCCCCACTGCCTGAAATACGGGGTGACCAGCAACCATGTCCTGGGGGCGGAGGTGGTCCTCTTTGACGGTCAGGTCGTTGAGGTGGGAGGGAAGGCCCTTGACAACCCCGGCTATGACCTGCCGGGCATTCTGGGGGCCTCTGAGGGGACCCTCGGGATCGTCACCAAGGCAACGCTCAGGATCATGCCGAAGGCGGAGGCGGTCAAGACGATGCTCTGCATCTTCAATTCCATCGAAGACGGCGGCAATACGGTGACCGCCATCATTTTTCTTGACTCACAATCGCCTTTTACGTATACTCAGCCCTCAAAAAAACAAGTTCTTAAAAAATACAGAAAGGACCCATGAAACCTTGGGGCATAAGACACTATGATATTTATTACTAAGAACCGTTTAACCTAAAACACGTGCAGGCTGACCAAACATTCACCTTAAACAAGGCCCTTTTTTGTCTTGACGATGAGAAGAGCCTTACCAATATCCACAAAATAAATTCCTTATAGAAAGCATTGGAATGAAAAATACTTATGTAAAAGACATTTTGGCTATACCTGTTCTAGGTAAAAAAATAGAAATATTCGGCTGGATTGCCTCCAAAAGAAAATCAAGTAAAATTTGTTTTCTCGACCTAGTAGATTCAACTGGCAAGATACAGGTAACTATACCCTATGAGTCTGAATATTATTCTAAAGTAAAAGATATAAAACCCGAGTCTTCCGTAAAAATAACCGGAATAATCAGGCTTAATAATTCAAAAGTAGAATTAGAAATGAAAGAGTTAGAAATGATTGGACCGGTTTTAATGGATATTTCCCCAAAACCAAGAAGTAATTTCCATATTTTTGAAAAAAAACATTTAGATAGTTTTCTGTCTAACAGGCACTTATATATCCGGAATGAAAAAGTCATGTCAGTTTTAAAATTCAGGTATATTCTGATCGAAATAATGCGTAAATGGTTCCGAACTAATGACTTTATCGAAGTAGCAGCGCCTATTTTAACGCAAGTAGCTCTTTACGACGATGAATCATCAGCATTTAACCTTGATTTCTTTGGAAAAAAAGTATTCCTGACCCAGTGTGCAGCTTTACATCTCGAAAGCGCTGTTCACGCATTTGAAAAAGTATTTTTTATTAACCCGAGCTTCAGGGCAGAAAAAAGCAAGAGCAAAAGACATCTTGCCGAATACTGGCATATTAAAGGTGAGATAGCATTCGCTGATTTTGAAGATATAATTCAATTTGTTGAAAAAATGTTTGAATATATAATTACCCGTATACAAATAGAGGCTGAAGAAGAATTAAATACTTTTAAAATTAATCTGGATTCCAAAAAATTAATAAAAGTTCCTTATGCACGGATTACTTATGAAGAAGCATTGGAAAGACTGAAAAAATCAGGAGTAGAAAAAAAATACGGGAAAAGTCTTAATGAACGTGATGAAGCTGTCCTTGGAAGAGAATTCGATACTCTTTTCTGGATAACGCACATGCCCTGTAATATAGAACCGTTTCCTTACGTCAAAAGCGACGATTTAAGAGTCACAAAAACTGCGGATTTAATAGCGCCAGATGGTTTTGGTGAATTGCTTGGTGTTGCGGAAAAAATATTTAAACCTGAAGAACTTCTTAAAAATATGGAATACCATGATAAAAATAACGATAGATATAGATGGTACCTGGAATTGCGGCAAATAGGGTCTGTTCCTCACAGCGGATTTGGAGTGGGGCTTGAAAGATTGATCCGGTGGTTCTTAAAGCTATCCCATGTTCGGGATGCCATACCTTTTCCCAGGATGTTTGATAGAAATCCCAATCCATAGGAGGCAACTATGTCGCGGTTTAAAATACTTCTCAAAGAAAATTTAAGTAATATATATGATTGGTTTGTTCTTATTTTTTCGGGCGTTACAATTGCACTTACATTCTTTGATATTATAAGTATCAAATATATTAATTTGGCAATACTTACTGTATTAACTTTATTATCCATTCATTTTCTTCTTGAACACTATCAGAGGGAGAAATTTGAAAAAATGTTATCTACAGAATCAACATGGAACGATATAGATAATAAGTTTTACGATGATATTCAGGACGCAAAAAATATAAAAATTTTAGGAATTAGCCCTATAGGGGTATTTCAAAGATATGAAGATAAAATAAAATCCATACTGGCCCGGCACAACGGCAAAATTGAACTTATATGTCTTGATCCCGATGGTGACGCAATAAAATTAGTCGGGAAAGTACATCAGTATAATGAAAGAGACGCAGGAGACCTCTGTAATTTCCTCAAAAAATATTTTAAGGAGTACTTAGAAAACAAAAAACTTGAAGTAACATTAATAGATTATGTGCCTAGTTGTATTTTATCTATAATTGATAATCGCCTTATTTATGCCACAATTTATAGCTGTGACCAGTTGGATCCAAAAAGACCTGCGGAAATTGTTACTTCAAAAGAAAGAAAAAAATTTAGTTTTTTTCTAAAAGAATTTGAAAGGCTTGGTAAAATAGGGAAACCTCTAACTATATAGGGAAAGGAAAGAATAAAAAAATGGAAAGAACCTTAATCAATGAGCTTAATTGCCACTTAAACCAGGAAGTCAAAATTCAGGGTTGGATACAGAATATCAGGGCGCAAAAAAATATGGTGTTCGTAATATTAAGAGACCATACGGGCCTTGCTCAGGTCGTCCTTGAGCGCGCTCTTAACTCCGAGCTAGCGGATAAAGTTTGTAACACCGCAAAAGAATCCGCTGTGACTATCCAGGGTCTGGCAATTAAAAATGAAATAGTAAAATTGATGGGTCTTGAAGTACAGTTGCGCGAAATCGAAGTTAACGGCCCGAGCGACAATCAACTTCCGTTCGACCTGTTTGGTCCAAGCGACTGTTATCCCGACCTCGACGTAAGGATGGACTGGCGTTTCCTGGATTTAAGAAAACCCGAGAATCTTTTGATATTCAAGATGCAGACTTCCGCCGAATGGGCGATGCGCGAGTATTGGAATAGGGAAAATTTTATCGAGATACATTCACCGAAATTTATTGGCACAGCCAGCGAATCAGGAGCGGAATTATTTGCCGTTGAATATTTCGGCAAAATGGCATACCTTGCTCAGTCCCCGCAATTCTACAAGCAGATGGCTATGTCAGCAGGTTTCAATAAGGTTTTTGAAATCGGTCCCGTTTTCCGCGCAAACCCCTCTTTTACGTCAAGGCATGATACTGAATTTACAAGCGTGGATGTTGAAATGTCTTGGATTCAATCGCATGAAGACGTCATGTCATTCGAAGAAAGATGGCTCCAGTATATTTTTAAAGTGATCAAGGAAAAACATGAACAGGAACTCCTTGAAAGATACAAAGTGCCGGTTGAAGTACCTGAGGTCCCTTTCCCAAGAATAAAGATGGCTGAGGCGATGGAGATTTTGAAAAGCCAGGGTTACACAAACATCGGGCCAAAATCAGACCTGGACCCGGAAGGCGAGAGACTAATATGTAAATATACCAAAGAAAAATATAACTCGGACTTTGTTTTTGTAATTGACTATCCGAAAGAAGTAAGGCCATTTTATCACATGCGCTATGACAGAGACCCTGAAATAACAAAAAGCTTTGACCTCCTGTGGAAGGGGCTTGAATTAACAACGGGCGCGCAGCGTGAGCACAGGTACGAAATTTTAAAAAACCAGGTATTAGAGAAAAAATTAAAAACAGAACCTCTTCAGTTTTACCTTGATTTCTTCAAATATGGTTGCCCTCCTCATGGTGGATACGGTTTCGGATTGACCAGGATGTTGATGATTTTGCTTAATCTAAAAAATGTACGTGAAGTTACCTATCTCTACAGGGGCCCCAACAGGCTTTCACCGTAAAGGAACGATCAGTGATTTTTCCCATTTAATTCTTTTGTTGTGCAATTACCAGTGCAAACAACATATGCATACATGAGCTGGTCTATTACTTTACCGTCCTTAGTGGCACTGCAGTGCAATCGACCTTCAAGTTTGTAGCCAACCTTTTCAAGGACTCGGCAGGAGGCTCTATTTCTCGCAAATGGTACCGCAAAAACCCGCACTAAAGAATATGTCTTTATGGCCCAATCTGTAACAGCCTGTAGCGCTACGGTTGCTATTCCCCGTCTCCAGTAATCTTCACCTAACCAGCATCCGATCTCTGCCGAATAACGCTCAACATCTTTCCCAAGAACCAATCCAATGGTACCGACAGCTTTGTTATCCACCTCAATTGCGAAATTACATTCTGAAACTTGTGCAGATGCGAAAGTAATAAATTTCCGTGCATCCTCTATGTAATATGGATGTGGAAAAATGTCACGTAAATTAATCCATATCTTCCGATTGTTTGCATATTTTGCTAAATCTTCCGCATCTTCATCACGTAAAGATCGAATTATGCATTTATTTGTTTTAAGATACATTTTACCGATGCCAATTGAGTACAAGGTATTTAACGGGGTTAATAATGCACTCCACCCAAAACCATGACAAGACATCAAAGAGAGCACAATTCCATTTACCCCACAAGGTGATTACTCTCATACACTCTCACTGACTGATAAGAACTTTCTTTTGCGTGAGCTGAGGATAAGAAAAATGGTCTTGTATGTCAAGGGCTCCGCCGCTTCCTTGCTTGCCATCCGGGCGCGCGGTTCGCGAATCGCTTCGCGCCCTTCACGCCTACCCGGTCAATGAGTTACTTTTTTCTTTCGGCCTTGATCGCCGCCTGGGCCGCCGCGAGGCGCGCGATCGGCACGCGGAACGGCGAGCAGCTCACGTAGGTCATGCCCGTCTCGTAGCAGAACTCGACGGAGGCCGGGTCGCCGCCCTGTTCGCCGCAGATGCCG
>JBDRFJ010000213.1:0-62147 GCA_043818915.1 Pseudomonadota bacterium
CGCCTGACCCGCAGTTGCCAGACAGCGCGTAATGGCCGCCGTCAATGTCGTCTTTCCATGATCTATATGACCTATAGTGCCTACATTAACATGCGGCTTCGTACGCTCAAATTTCTTCTTAGCCATGACGCATCCTCCTCATCCTGAGAACTCTCTCACAATCCTTTTCATTATAGAGCCCACGACCGGGCTTGAACCGGTGAACCTCTTCCTTACCAAGGAAGTGCTCTACCTACTGAGCTACGTGGGCTTTCGAGACCTTTGCAAAACGCCCCCTTTTGCCCAATCGCCGACTTCGCCATAGTAGCCTTGGCTACGACGGCTGAATCTGCGTCAGACTCAAATTTTAATCCTCGAAATACTTTGAGTATTCCTCCGGTTAAAATCTTCGGCTTCCTTGACCTTGAACAAAATTGAACGTTTTTCAAAGGTCTCTTGTCTGGAGCGGGAAACGGGGCTCGAACCCGCGACCCTCAGCTTGGAAGGCTGACGCTCTAGCCAACTGAGCTATTCCCGCGATAAAGAGCCTAATTGCCCCCCACGGCTGGTGGAGGGGGGAGGATTCGAACCTCCGAAGGCATCGCCGACAGATTTACAGTCTGTTCCCTTTGGCCGCTCGGGAACCCCTCCTCTAATCAAGCCCTAATCTGCTGAAGCCAGCGGAGGGACTCGAACCCCCGACCCACTGATTACAAATCAGTAGCTCTACCATCTGAGCTACGCTGGCTGATGATCGTATAAGGCAGACAATAAATTCAGCAAAATGTGCAAAACAAACCTTTCTAATACCTTTTTTTAAAAAAAGCAATATTAAAAAAAAGAATATATAGGACAATTATTAAGGTTAATCAGAAATAATAGGCAGATTATCTCTTATATTCGTGAATATTCTTCTTATAACTTTTAATTGTGATCTATCTTAAACAGGGCTTGTCGATTTGAAAACTTTTTATTAAATCATTAAGCCCTCGTAATAAAACAAATAAACCACAGGGGAATCAAAAAATCTGAGATCCGGCTACCATCTCTTTTGGCTCAGCCGTTTCTACAATTCGGATCGTCTAACTCTACATTAGGAGGCTGTCCGTGGTTTTTATAAGTGTGCCATGTTCCAGGGTCTCAACCGCTGTTCATGCATGCAGGGGATCTCATCCCTCCTCCTTTTTGGTCTTTTCAATAACCTTCTGCGCCATCTGCGCGGGGACCTCTTCGTAATGATCTAATTTCATGGTAAAGACCCCTCGTCCCCCTGTCATGGACCTAAGATCCGGAGCATAGAAAAGAAATTCCGACATGGGTACGTGTACGTTGATAATTTGATTCTTTCCTTTGCTGTCCATCCCTAATACACGGCCCCTTCGGCTGTTTAAATCGCCAATGATGTCACCCATGGAGTCTTCAGGAACGGTTATAGCGGCTTCCATGATCGGTTCTAACAGAATAGGTTTCGCCTCTGCCACCGCCTTACGAAATGCAAGAGCGCCGGCAAGCTTAAAGGCCATTTCCGACGAATCAACTGAATGATAAGATCCGTCAACCAGTCTGACTCTAAAGTCAACACACGGATACCCCGCCAAGGCGCCTTTTCCCCGCGCCTCAACAATACCCTTTTCCACTGCGGGAATGTATTGTCTGGGGATTACCCCTCCAACTATTTGATCAACAAATTCAAAACCGCCGCCCCGCGGAAGAGGTTCCAGTTCAATCCAACAATCGCCAAACTGCCCGTGTCCACCTGTCTGTTTTTTGTGCTTCCCTTGCATTCTTACTTTTTGGGTAATGGTTTCCAGGTAGGGTACCGTCGGGGTTTTTAAGATTACCTCTACGTTATACTTACGTTTAAGCTTTGCCACGGTAGCATCAATATGCACTTCTCCCATCCCGGACAAAAGCATCTCTTTTGTCTGATCGTTCCGGGCAACTTTCAGTGCCATGTCTTCTTCAAGAAGCTTGGCAAGACTCCCAAAGATCTTTTCTTCGTCTCCTTTTGATTTCGGCTTAATCGCATAAGAAATCAGAGGAGGAAACGGCTGAACGCCTTCAAATATAACAGGTGAGCCTTGATCGCAAATGGTGTCCCCTGTAACGGTCTCTTTTAGTTTAGCAACAGCCACAATATCACCGGGGCCTGCTTCCGAAGCCGTAGTTTGATCCTTGCCGGCCAGCCGGTAAAGTTGTGTATATCTCTCTTTGGCCTTTTTTTGGATATTGTAAAAAGTGCCGTCACTGCCCAGTCGTCCGGAATATATTCTGAATATAGACAGTCTTCCTGTATACGGATCCGCAACTGTCTTAAACACCAGAGCAGAAAACGGGGCTTCAGGATCGGGGACTCTTTCCACCTGATCATCCGTCTTGGGGTCTTTACCCACCTTGGCCCCTCGATCCAATGGGGAAGGCAAACAGGCGTTTATCGCGTCCATCAAACAATCTATTCCGATATTGCCTCCGGCAGATCCACACAGCACAGGGACGAAAGAACCGGAGAGGACTCCGTTGCGAAGCCCTTGGCGAAGTTCCTCGGCGGTAATCTCCTCGCCTTCCAAATACTTCTCAAGGAGGTTGTCATCAGCTTCAGCAATCGCCTCAATCAATACTTCACGCTGTTCTGCAACGATATCTTTCATATCGTCCGGGATATCTCCAGGCTTTGATTTCCCACTCCCTTTTTCGTAAAAGTACGCTTTCAGTTCAATAAGATCGATAATACCTTTCAGGGAATCTCCAACACCTATTGGAACCTGTAAAAGAGCTGCTTGGGGATTAAAACTGTTTTTCATCTCGCCAAGCACTTTTAAAAAATCGGCACGTTCGGCATCCATTTTATTAATAAACGCGATACGCGGCAGTTGAAATGCGTCGGCAAATTCCCATGTCCGCTCTGTTTCCACTTTGATCCCGTCTACGGCGCTTATCACTACCAGTGCACCGTCAGCGGCCTGAAGGCAAGCCTTAGTATCCATGATGAAATTAGTGTCACCAGGGGTATCAATAAAGGCGATTCGGTGTTTTTTCCAAGGACTTTGGTGAAAAGCAGAACTAATAGTAATATGGCGTTTGATCTCCTCGGGTTCAAAATCTAAAACAGAATTTCCCTCATCCACTAGCCCCAGCCTGGAAGTCACGCCCGCGTTAAACAACATTGCCTCAGCAACAGATGTTTTACCTGAGCCCGTATGCCCGATTAAGCCTATATTTCTTATCTGCCGGATCACTTCGCTCATATAAAATCCTCTCTATATAAATTTTTAAACTCCCTACTTAAATGTATAAGAGGAAAAAAGTCAAGCCTAAAAAGGCTGAGAAGCACAAGACTATTTCACTTGCTAAACTCCTTTTAATTTGTTAATTTTTATAATTAATGAAAATTTTATGGTTATTTTTCGTTCCGCTCCGGGCCTGTAGGGCATATGCCCCGTAAGACCAAATCGTAATAAGAACTTGCACCTTGCCTCCCAAACAGCTCTGCCCTGCCATAACAATTATCTGGACTATATTATGGATATAGAGGAAAACAAAACAAAAGATCTTTTAACCAATAATAAAGGTAGTAACGACCAAATCGATAAGTTTGACACCGCCCTCGCCAAGCACGACGTCCTTCAGCACTATCTGTGGGAACTCAATAAATATTCTCTTCTTACAAGAGAAGAAGAAAAAGCGCTGGCAATACGGTTCCGTGAGAATGGGGATAAGGAGGCAGCCTATAAATTGATCACGTCCAACTTGAGACTGGTTATTAAAATTGCCATGAAATTTCAAAGAGTCTGGATGCAAAATCTTATGGATCTGATCCAGGAAGGAAACATGGGGCTTATGCAGGCGGTCAACAAGTTTGATCCATATAAAGAGATTAAATTCTCCTATTATTCCTCATTTTGGATCAAGGCTTATATTCTTAAATTCATAATGGACAATTGGCGTCTTGTTAAGATCGGAACCACTCAAGCGCAGCGAAAATTGTTCTTTAAACTTAGAAAGGAAAAACAAGCTCTTATCTCTATGGGTTTCGACCCCAAGCCAAAGCTTCTTTCAGAAAAACTCGGTGTCACAGAGGGCGAGGTCATAGAAATGGAACAACGCTTAGACGGGTGGGAAGTATCTTTGGATGCACCAGTGAAGGAAGGCTCAGAGGATGAACGAATCAGCCTACTCCCGGCATCTGATGCATCAGCGGAAACTCAAATCGGCCAGGCAGAAGTAAAGCGGGTACTTGGAGAAAAATTGGGAAAGTTCCGAGAACAATTAAACGATCGTGAATTGCAAATATTAGACAATCGTATCTTTTCTGATTCACCCCTTACCTTACAAGACCTCGGCAACAGATATCACGTTTCAAGAGAACGTATCCGACAGGTTGAAAAAAACGTAATCAAAAAACTGAGGGAGTATTTTAAAAAGGAAATTCCTGACCTTGAATCCTTTCGGGAAGATTTTTCGGTGAATGAAACCAATCTACATTAAGCTACGAGAGCAGGCGAAAAGGATAGCTGCCAAATTCAAGCACCCGGAATTTTATACTCAATTTGCAGCAGAGTGTGCTCTTTCAAAGAGAATATTTTTCGCCGATAAGACTATAATTCGTTGCAGAAAGTTTCTGGAATCAATACTTGTAGATGATTTCGGCCACGGAATGGTACACGCCAAAAAGGTGGCCTTAGATGCAGGGGCTTTGATAGGAGTGGAGGCCTCTGCGCTTTTTGATTCGCGCAAGGCCCTGGAACACGGGGTCATGACAGCTCAATTAGCCGCCTTACTACACGATACTAAACGAGGAGAAAAAAACCATGCTCAGAAAGGGGCGGAGGCTGCCCATTTGACACTGAAAGACTACTCTCTTACTACTACGGAAATGGAGGATATAGTCCTTGCAATAGCAAACCATGAAGCATTCACCGAGCCTGTACCGAGTACTCATCCATTTGGACAGACACTAAGCGATATTCTCCATGATGCGGACAAGTTCAGATGGGGAATGGATAACCTTACTGAAACAGTTTGGCGAATATACAGTTATAACGGGCGTCCGCTTGAAGATTTAGTAGCTTATTTCCCTGAGGGGATGAAAGGGGTCGCAAAGATTCGAGAAACCTTCCGATCAGAAACCGGCAAGCAATATGGCCCTGAATTTATAGATATTGGCCTGGAAATCGGCAAGGAGATTTATCAATATTTAAAGCAAGATGGGTTCGTAAAAAGTCCCTAATTCGCCTGATTGGTCACTTGGTAAAACTCTCATTTCACGAACCCATCAAGAGGTTAAAAATAATTTTTAAGGACCTTTATCCTCATGATAAGATTACATAGGTACAAGATACTCATAGTCTTTTTTGTAGCTTTCTTTTCTTTTGGCTGCACAACGGCGCCCAGGCCGAAATCTCCGGGGAGAACAGTTGCAGAATTGAGCTCTCCGCCCGCGGAAAGTCCCTATTACCATTATGCCAGGTTTCAGCTTTTCCTGAGGGTCGGAGAAATAGAAAAGGCCACCGAATCTCTCAAACTGGCCGTAGGAAAAGAGCCGGACTCGGTATTTCTCGAAACCGAGCTCGCACACATATATATCCGCCAACAACGATATAAAGATACCATAGACGTCCTGCAGTCCATATTACAAAAGCGCCCCAACGATGTAACAGTGCTCACTACGCTGGCAGGAGTTCACGAAACCCTTCGCGAATATCAAAAGGCAATTGACACCTATAAAACAATAATTTCTGAAAATCCCGATGACGAGAGTAGTCATCTACACCTGGGATCCGTCTATATACAAATCGGGGAATATCAGAATGCAAAGGATGTACTTGAAAGGGCCTTAAAACTAAATCCGAAATCAACGAAAGCCCCTTATTATCTTGGCAAGACATATTCGGGACTCAAACAATACAAGAAAGCGGAAATACATTTTTTAGAGACGTTAGAATCGCACCCGTCATTTGAGCCGGCACTTTTTGATCTTGTACAGGTATATCAGGCTACCCGGCAAGAAAACATGGTAGTGGAAACGTATCAAAAGCTATTAAAAAATAATCCCGACAACTTCCAGGCCGCCATCGGGCTCGGTCGCCATTACCTGACAACCGGCAAAGCCCAAAAGGCAAAAAAGGTCTTTAATGAACTTACCGCCCGGTCACACAACTCCCCTTATGTAATCAAACACATTGCGGCTATCTACCTTGATCAAAAAGAATATGACGAAGCAATAAACCTACTTGATGACCTTTTGAAAAAAGATCGTGAAAATCCTGAGGTACTCTATTTTTTGGGACTTGCTTACACGGAAAAAGAGGACCGTAAAAAGGCTATAAACGTCTATCAGATGATCGCTGTCGAGTCCAACTATTACCTAAATGCCGTTATTCAAATCGCCTACTTATATCAAGTTGAGGGAGAGACCGAAAAGGCGATCGAGGCCCTTCTATCTGCAAGCAAAAACAGGCCTGATGAACCGGATATATTTTTATATCTTGGGTCGCTATATGAAGAAAAATCAGACTATACTCAAGGAGTGGCAGTCATTAACGAAGGACTCCGTATTGCTCCACAAAACATCAAACTCCACTTCCGCCTCGGAGTAATATATGACAAGATGAACCAAAAGGACCTTAGCATTAAAGAGATGAAACAGGTCCTTCAAATTGAGACTAATCACGCCAATGCCTTAAATTACCTGGGATTTACCTATGCAGAGCTCGGAATACATCTGGACGAAGCAGAAGAACTGATTAAAAAAGCGCTGAAATTGCAACCAAACGACGGATACATCACCGACAGCTTGGGATGGGTATATTTTAAAAAGGGCCTCTTTGATCAAGCGATCCTTTGGCTTGAAAAAGCAACAGAACTTGCTCCGGATGATCCGATTATCCTGGAACACCTCGGAGATGCATACTCCAAGAAAAATCTTCTTGAAAGCGCCTTAAAATCTTATGAAATGTCGCTTGAAAAAAAAGAAAAAGATAATATAACGTTAAAAGAAAAAATTGAACGCATAAAAAAAGAATTAAGGCATTGAGAGATTCCTCAATTCCTTAATCTATCACTACAAATGAACTCGTTAAAATCGATTAATATATTATTCTGTTCAACAGTCTTGTTGCTCATGGTCGAGGGATGTGCTTCCCTTACCCCGATCCCCCAAAAAATCGAACCTGAAGCCGCTGCCGTGCTTGATTTGATCCACCAAAATAACGCACAGATTCAAAGTTTCCGCGGGCAGGGGCAACTTAGAATGATAAACAAAAAAAAGTCTCAATTGTTTAGCGCTGCGTGGCTGGGACACCGACCCGATCAGTTCCGCTTTGAACTCTTGAGTCCGTGGGGCCAACCTACTGCCACCTTTGCCGCCAATAAGAATAGGCTTTTTTTTTACATCTACGCACAAAATCGTCTATATCAAGGAGATGCCACGGCCTCTAACCTATCCCGTTTTATTCACGTAAATATAGCACCTGATGAACTTTTCAAAGTCCTTTCGGGTTCTATCCCAATTGTACCCTTCCGCCAAGCTCAGCTACAATCTGCAACAACAGGAGAAACCGTCCTGACTCTTATTGGGCAATGGGGTGATATTGTAGCAAAGGTATGGGTTAGACATGGCCCTTTTAAAATTATACGCGCGGACTATTTTAGCCATGGAGGGGCCTTGACGTACAGTATACTGTTTGATAATTTCAGGTATGGGGAATCTGTTTTAATTCCTTGCCTAATCACCATTTCCGGCAAAAATAATTCAAAATGGATTCTTACCATTAAAAAATACGCTATAAATATACCTACTTCTCAGGAAAGCTTTAAGCTAAGTGCAATAAAAACCGATAAAATAATCAATCTCGATTGACTCGGGAGCGGCCGGTTGAAATTTGCGGCGGACAGGACAGTGGGAAGGCTGGCTCAATGGCTCAGGCTTATGGGATATGATACCGTGGATAGCGGCTCATTGTCCCCGGAATCAGCAATATCTTTTGCCGATGAAAACCGAATTATGTTAACAAGAGACACACATCTTTCGCAAAGGGTAAAATTTTTTAAGATTGTTTGTCTTGCCTCAAATGACCCAAAGGACCAGATACGAGAGGTTATCAAAGCGCTTCGTCTACAGCCGAATGAAAAATACTTCTTCACACGATGCAAGCTTTGCAATACAATGCTTAAAAGAGTACCTTTAGAAGAAGTTGTTAATCAGGTGCCGGATCACGTTTTGGAAAAACATAATCGGTTTGCAAAATGTCATACCTGTAAAAGAGTCTATTGGCCGGGTACGCATTATGAGAGAATTCAGAACACGTTACACACGCTTGTTAACAAGGAGAGACTATGAAACCCCTGGTGAAATTTAATGTAGTGCCCAAGTTGCCCAGTGTTCTTGGTCCACTAAAAGATTTAGCGGAGAACCTTTGGTTTGGATGGCATCCTGAAGTATGCGCGCTGTTCCGCCGGATCGATCCCACATTATGGAAAAATTCCAATAATAATCCCATCCATCTTCTCGGCTGGGTTGACCAAAAACGCCTGGAAGAACTCGCCGAAGACGCGGGGTTTATATCAGAACTGAAACGTATCCACGAGTCATTTAAAGAGTATATGGCCGCCTCTTCTGAAAATATTCTTACAAAACAAATTAACAGCGACTGCCTTATAGCCTATTTTTCTATGGAATTCGGGATCGTCCAATGCCTTCGCACCTATTCCGGCGGTCTTGGGATCCTGGCCGGAGATCATATCAAATCCGCCAGTGATCTGAACTATCCACTTGTTGGTATAAGCCTCCTTTACCAGGAAGGATATTTTCATCAATATCTCAACACCGATGGCTGGCAGCAGGAAGAATATCCTGAAAATGATTTTGCCAATCTCCCTGTTAGCATTATGAGGGATGAGGATGGAACCCCTGTCACCGTAGAGGTATCGTTCCAGGGGCGACCGGCGGTCATTCAGATATGGCGCACCATGGTAGGCCGCAGCCCTCTTTATTTACTCGATACCAACACTGAAGCTAACCCGCCTGACATTCGGTATACCACTTCAAGGCTCTACGGGGGCGATTTGGAGATGCGGATCCGCCAGGAAATCGTTCTTGGAATAGGTGGGGTCCGGGCGCTTGACCGTCTCGGAATTAAGCCGACTACTTATCATATGAACGAAGGCCATTCCTCTTTTTCAGCCCTGGAAAGAATCAGAAGCCTACAGGAAAAAGAAGGGCTTTCATTTGATGCGGCCAGAGAACTGGTTATTGCCACTAATGTCTTTACTACACACACGCCGGTTCCCGCAGGAAACGATGTCTTCACGCCAAAACTTATGGAACAATATTTTTCCGATTATGTTCAGGGCATGGGGATTGCGTTCAAAGTCTTAATGGCGTTCGGTCGTGAAGAGCCATGGGACGATAACGAACCTTTCAGTATGACTGTATTGGCCTTAAGGCTATCCGCCCACGCCAACGGTGTAAGTGAGCTCCATTCACATGTTTCTCAAAATATGTGGGAAAAAATATGGCCGAAAAATCCGACCGAAGACATACCGATAGAGTGTGTAACCAACGGTATCCATATCCCTTCGTGGATTTCCCAGGATATGTCGAGGCTCTTCAATCGATATCTGGGCCCCAAATGGATGGAGGACCCGGATAATGAAAAGGTATGGAGTCGGATCAACGAAATCCCTAACGCGGAACTATGGCACACCCATGAAAGGGCTCGTGAGCATCTGGTTGCCTTCACACGGCAGAGCCTGCGAGAACAACTTGAAAGACGCGGTGGTGCCAGGACTGAGATAGAGGCCGCCATGGGCGCCCTTCATCCGGAGATATTGACTATCGGGTTTGCAAGAAGGTTTGCCACATACAAACGGGCCACCCTAATGCTGAGGGACAAGGAACGATTGTTGAAGCTGCTCAAAGACCCCAAACGCCCCATACAGATCGTCTTTGCGGGGAAGGCACATCCGCAAGATCATAAAGGCAAAGAGCTTATCAAGGAGATCACACACTTTGCACGACGCGAGAAAGTTATCAATCGTTTCGTCTTCTTGGAAGACTATGGGATAAGACTATCAAGGCATCTCGTACAGGGTGTTGATATATGGCTTAATACTCCACGCCGTCCAATGGAAGCGTGCGGTACAAGCGGGATGAAGGCAATCCCAAATGGAACGCTCAACATGAGCACACTGGACGGATGGTGGGCGGAGGGCTATGACCCCCGATTTGGCTGGGCCATCGGACACGGCGAAACATATGAAGACAAAGAACTTCAAGACGACATTGAAAGCCGGGATATTTATAATCTGTTAGAAAACGAGATTGTCCCGTTATTTTATGATCGCGGTCCGGACAACATTCCAAAGGCATGGGTAAAAATTATGAGAGACGCGATGTGTAATTTATGCCCGGTTTTCAACAGCCATCGTATGGTACAAGAATATACCCACAGATTTTATCTCGGCTCTGCCCGCCGCTGGAATGAACTTACCCGGGATGATATGGCGGGAGCACGCGTCTTGGCTGATTGGCGACAAAAACTGTTAACCAATTGGGATGAGATACGTATAAGCAATATGCGATCAGGCGAGTCCATAGACCTTCCGATAAACTCCAGCCTCAAAATAGAAGCTGATGTCCACTTAGCAGGACTTGATCCCGAGGATGTGGACGTTGCTGTCTACTATGGCCGCCTTAACCTCAAAGAAGAATTCATCGGGCGTGCCATACAAATTATGAAACCGGAAGGCGCTGAAAGAAACGGCAATTATCATTATGCCGGTTTTATACCATGCGACCAAACCGGCAAGTTCGGTTTTACCATACGAATCATGCCCAGCAGCCACAAACTCGAAACTCCCTATACCACCGGGCTGGTTGTGTGGGCGGAAGGATAGGAAATATTAACCAAAATACTCGACCAAATTAAGCATACAAAGCAAGGAGTAATGATCATGAATATGGCAGAAATACGCACAAAGGCAAAAAAACTGGGAATAAAGGCAAAAGCAAATATTAAAAAGGACGATCTGATCCGTGTAATCCAGAGCGCCGAGGGCAATGTTCCCTGTTTTAAGACAGCCGTTGATTACTGTGACCAGTCAGGGTGCTGTTTTCGCTCGATGTGCCTGAACGAGAAACATAAATAAATTGATGGCCATAAACATATAGTTTAACCCTATTAAATAGAACAAACCTGTGGTGGCGTGAAAAAAAAACTACAATTCACTTTTGGTATTCACTCTCACCAACCAATAGGAAATTACGATCATGTAATCGATTCCTTGACCAGCAAATGTTATCTTCCCTTTCTTGAAGCAGCTAAAAAACATCCATTTTTCAAAATCAACATCCATTTTAGCGGCATTCTCTTTGCGTGGCTTGAGGAACACCGTCCCGAGGTTATGGAACTCCTCGCGGCCTTAGTTCAAGAGGGACAGGCGGAACTTTTGACAGGCGGTTTCTATGAACCGGTGCTGACTGCCATCCCCCGTGAAGATCGTCTGAGGCAAATCGAAAAGCTGCAAGAATTCATAGCAAAACGGTTCAATTATACTCCCAAAGGATTGTGGCTAACCGAACGGGCCTGGGAACCACAGGTGGCGGAAGATCTTATCAGAGCAGGGATAAAATACGTAGTAGTTGATGATCGACACTTTCTTGTGTCTGGATTCGACAGAGAAAACCTGCATGCCTACTATCTTACAGAAGCAGAGGGGAAACCCTTGGCTATATTCCCGATAGATGAACATCTTCGTTACTTGATACCGTTTCAGCCTCCCGAACATCTTGTTGCTTATCTTGAACGGCTGCATCGATCAGGACACCCCATGGCGATTTATATTGATGACGGAGAAAAATTCGGGGCCTGGCCGGGTACTCACAAATGGATCTATGAAGATGGTTGGTTGAATAACTTCTTTGAAGCGCTAAGGGGTGCATCAGAGTCCTTTATGAGCATGGCTACCTTTTCGGATATTATTGAATCCACCCCCCCTTCCGGCCTGGCCTATCTTTCGATCTCCTCTTACAGAGAGATGGAAGAATGGACCCTGCCGGCTACCCACGTTGAGCGAATCGAGATCCTAAAAACACGCATAGGAGCTGATTGGAAGGCCTTCTCCCCCCATATACGAGGTGGGCATTGGCGTAATTTTTTTATCAAATACCCGGAATCGAATCTGTTGCACAAGAAAATGCTATTTTTGCGAAAGCTCATCAAAGAACAAACCGACGACGCCCCGGAAATCCTTGACCACCTGCATGCCGCACAATGTAACGACGCCTACTGGCACGGGGTCTTCGGAGGACTCTACCTGCCGCATTTACGCCACGCATTGTGGGAGCATCTCATCATAGCTGAACGCGCTGTGCGTAAACAAGAGCGGCTTGTACTGGATACGATCGATATCGATTTTGACGGAAGTGTTGAAGTCTACGCGCACTCGTCCAAATTTTCCGCGATCATAAAACCTAACTGCGGCGGTCAATTGGTAGAATTTTCCGATTTTAAAACTCCTATAAATCTGTTGAATACACTTACGAGGTATAAGGAATCGTATCATATACAGCATGCAGAGACTGTTGCGGCAGAAGGGAATAAAACCGAAGGCGTTGCAAGCATACACGATATAAAAAAGGACAGCGCATTACTGGGGCGACTGGAATTTGATCTCTATCGAAGGGGCGGCATGATCAATCGCTTCTTTCTCTTAAATAGCGAGGATCAAGAGTATGCCCCTTTTAAAGAAATAGGGAATTTTGCAGACCGGCCATTTTCATTCTCTGTAGACGGTCCTCGTGTCACCATGATAAGAGAAGGACACATCTTTATTCATGAAGAAAAGTACCTTCTATGTTTGCAAAAAAACGTGATCTTTTCTGAAGAAGGCAACCTGACCATTGAACATGAACTAAAAAGCACAGGGGTAAACGCTATTTCCTGCGCCTTCGGTATCGAATGGAACTGGTTCCCCTACATTCTGTTAACAGATAGGGGGTCCTTTGAGATCAATGACCGTCCCGCATCCTTTGAAGCTCCCTCCACTCACAAGGAAGTATTCTCGGTTGACTTTAAGGCCGGCCGGGATGGCATAGGTCTCGCCATGCGGTTCTCCTCTCCCACTTCTCTCAGGGTCTATCCTGTACATACGGTCTATCAATCAGAAGAAGGATTTACAAAAGTCTTACAGGCCATCTCTATTATGCCGTTCTGGCCTGTTAATCTGGATACTGGAGAAGAATGGAAGACCAGCATGCAGATTCTGCTCAATTGACAAAATCGATAGATTAAGTGTAATCGTTCACTTCATATTAAAAAACGCAAAGAAAATTGACCATGGGCATAAGCAAGTTCAAATTCATATGGTGCGCACTTGTTATCTTTTTGTTACAATCAATTTTTCCCTATTCTGCCGGAGCCGAAAAACAACTAAAAGTAATTACCAGCATCTTCCCCTTTCAGGAGTTTGCCCGAGCAGTGGGCGGGGAAAGAGTAACGGTAGAACTTCTACTCCCCCCCGGTGTGGAGGCCCATTCATGGGAACCCACTCCCAGCGATGTGTTGAAGGTCCGCCGGGCCGATGTCTTTATTTATGTGGGCGCGGGGATGGAGCCCTACGTTCATGATATTCTGAAGGGGGCTGCGGGGAAACATTTGGTGGTACTGGATTCCAGCAAAGAAGTCAGGCTCATCAACAATAAAACCCAATCCTATCACGAACACGGCAACAAACATGAGCCGGAACATGAACATCATAATTCTTACGGTCGACTTGACCCGCACCTGTGGTTGGACGTTGAAAATGATATTAAAATCGTAACCAGAATAGCCCGGATCTTTTCTTCCAAGGACCCTCCCGGGGCTTCGTATTACGCTGAAAATGCCATTGCGTATAATAAAAAACTGAGCGCATTGGATGCTAAGTACAAAACAGA
The DNA here is from genome assembly GCA_043818915.1 of Pseudomonadota bacterium. Classification (GTDB taxonomy): domain Bacteria; phylum Desulfobacterota; class Desulfobacteria; order Desulfobacterales. Next base: position 13,916 of record JBDRFJ010000213.1, read on the forward strand.
ATTGAAACACTGCCAATTGCGTACGTTTGTATTCGGAGGGCATGCAGCCTTTGCCTACCTCGCCAAACGTTATGGTCTGGAGCAGATCCCCCTTTACGGAATAAACCCGGATTCTGAACCGACCCCCAGAAAGTTGGCCGAACTGGTAAAAATATCGCGCAAATATGGAATTAAGTATATATACTTTGAGGAGCTGGTAAGTGACAAATTGGCCAGAGTCATGGCAAAGGAAATAGGCGCACAGACCCTGGCGCTCAACCCGGGGGTAAATCTCACCCGGGATCAGCTTCGCAAAGGTATCACATTTCTTGACATTATGGAACAAAACCTTAAAAATCTTAAGAAAGGTCTTGGGTGTGAAAACTGACAGCGTGCAGGTCAGAGTGGAGAAGGTGGATTTTTCTTATGAAGCGACCCATGTGCTCATAGAAGTTGACCTTACGATTACCCGGGGAGATTTCTTAGCCATCATAGGTCCCAACGGGTCCGGCAAGTCCACCCTCCTTAAGATCATATTGGGTCTACTCCCTGTTCAACAAGGGAACGTTATTCTCTTCGGTCAGGAGCCAGCACATTTTTCACAGTGGTCCAAAATCGGCTATGTTCCACAGAAAGTGGCCCATTCAGGGGCATTCTTCCCCGCCTCGGTGGAAGAGGTGGTGGCAATGGGACTTTTATCCAAAAAAAAATTCCCCAAGCTTCTTAGACGCGGGGATAAGAAACCAGTGGGAAGAGCCCTGGAACAAGTTAATATGGAAGCCTTTAAAACACGCCGTATCGGAGAACTGTCCGGCGGTCAACAACAGCGGATCTTTATCGCCCGGGCAATTGTCAACGACCCCGAAATCCTGTTTTTAGACGAGCCCACTGCCGGCGTTGATGCCGAAACCCAACAACGATTTTATGACATGTTGGATATATTGAACAAAGACCACAATATCACAATTGTTATGGTTACCCATGATGTGGGCGTGGTAACCAAACACGTAAACAAGGTGGCCTGTCTTAACCAGCGCCTGGTTTTCCACGGCACCCACGACGAATTCTGCTCTTCCTCCGTGGTGCAAGATATTTTAAAAGGGGAACACCACTTAGTTTGCCACAGACATTGAACACTACGTTAAAAACGTAGGTTAACAAATTCGAAATCCGAAGCACTAAATCCGAAACAATTTCAAATGACCAAAGTTAAAAGTTCGAAACAATATTCGGGTTATTTGAATTACTATAGTTGCTTGGGTTATTGGGTTAACTCAACGAACCTGATGTTTTGAACATTTGATATTTGGATTTAGGATTTGTTTCGGATTTCGATATTCGAATTTCGGATTTAGTCAAAACGACGTAACCCCTGTGAGTGCACTCACTCAAACATGTCTTCAGCACTTTGACTCGGAGGTTATTGCATTTGGAAACTATCTTTGCCTACGGTTTCATGCAGCGGGCCCTCATAGCAGGACTGGCCGTGGCCGTGACCTGCGCCATCCTGGGCGTCTTTCTCATTCTTAGAAAGGACGCCATGATAGGCCATGGTCTTGCTCATGTGACTTTCGGAGGGGTGGCCCTGGGACTTTTTGTGCAGGTTACTCCTATATTGGCGGCCATGGCAGTCTCCATATTGGCGGCCCTTGGGATTCTTAAACTCAAAGAAAAGGCCGGGCTGTACGAAGACACGGCACTGGGTATTTTTGCCAGCGTTGGCATGGCGATAGGTATCATCTTCGTAAGTCTGGCAGGGAGTTTTAACGTCAATCTTTTGAGCTTTTTATTTGGAAACATCCTTGCTATTGAACCATTTGAGGTCTGGATTTCTCTGGGACTCACAGTAGCGGTACTCTTGACTGTCTCACTTTCCTACCATGAGTTGTTTTACCTTACCTTTGATCCTGAGTCTGCCGCGACCGCCGGAATAAAGGTCAAAAGATTAGAAGCAGTATTGGCGGTGTTGTCTGCGATAACCGTGGTATTGGGCATGAAAGTGGTGGGGATACTTCTTGTGGCCGCATTAGTGGTAATACCTTCCGCTGCAGGTCTTATGCTGGCCGGAAATTTCCGCCAGGCCATGGTGATTTCTGCTATGGTAGCTGCCCTATCGGTTTTCTTGGGCCTGTTGAGCGCTTTCTACTGGGACCTTCCCGCTTCCGGCTCCATCGTTATTCTCTCCTTTCTTTTTTTCCTTGTGTTGTTCTTAGTACGTGTTTTGAAAAGGAGAGTAAACCGAGCAAAACCCGGCGTTTTGTCTTGACACATTTCCCTAAATACGTTAGCAAAAAAGATTCAACTTTTTGAAAGGCTTGGAGATATATGCAAGAGATAAGTGAAGTTATACGCAAATGTCATGAAAAGGCAAAGAGCATGGCCGACGACGGGCTTGACCTCTACCCGAATGATTTTAAGGTAGAGCATACAGTCTCTGATATTTGGCGGTCTTTAGAAAAGAACAAAGAAATAGAAGAGGAAAACTCCATCTTTATTTTGGCCGGCCGGGTTATATCTATGAGACGATTCGGGAAGGCTGCCTTTTTCCACATATTGGACCGCACGGGAAAAATTCAGGCATACATTCAGCAAAACGAGGTTGGTAAAGAATCTTATGCTATCTTTAAAAAGATCGACAGGGGTGATTATGTCGGTTTAAAAGGGACGATGTTTCAAACAAAGACCGGAGAGTGGTCATTGTTGGTTCATGAGTTTTTTCTTGTTGCTAAAGCCATCCGGCCTCTTCCCGAAAAATTTCATGGATTGAAGGACCCTGAAAAAAGATACAGGCAGCGTTATCTCGACCTGATCATGAACCAAAATGTCAGAGAAATTTTTTTAAAACGACGCCTTATTATCCAAGCATTTCGCAATTTCTTGGTCAACCGAGATTTTTGTGAAGCGGAAACACCGATGATGCAGCCGATTCCGGGAGGGGCGGAGGCCAAGCCATTCAAAACTTACCATAACGCCCTTGGTATGGAACTGTTTTTGAGAATTGCCCCGGAACTATATCTTAAGCGTTTGGTGATAGGAGGGGTTGAGCGGGTTTTTGAAATCAATAGAAATTTTAGAAACGAGGGGATCTCCACGCAACACAATCCTGAATTCACTATGCTTGAATTCTATCAGGCCTATGCCACCTATGAGGATCTGATGAAATTGACCGAGGAGATGTTCGTGTTTGTGGCTAAAGAAGCCGTAGGAGACACTACTATTGTATACCAGGAGAATGAAATTGACCTTAATCCGCCATGGCAGCGTATGACACTATATGATGCTTTAACAACATTAGGCGGCATTTCCACTGAAATTTTGGACGACAAAGAGAGACTGAGAGCTTTTGCCTCAGAGCGCTCAATACCTCTTCAGAAAAGTCATAGGCTCGGAAAGATATTGGCCAAATTGTTTGACGTCCTGGTAGAGCCAAAGTTAATACAGCCCACATTTATCACTGGTTACCCTACGGATATTTCCCCTCTTTCCAGAAAGAATTCTTCCGATCCCACCCTCACGGATCGTTTTGAGCTGTTTATTGCAGGCCGCGAGATCGCCAATGGTTTCTCCGAGTTGAACGATCCAGTTGATCAGAAAGAACGCTTTTTGCAGCAGGTTGCTGATCGGGATGCCGGAGATGAAGAGGCTCATTATATGGATGCTGAGTATATTCAAGCCCTTGAATATGGAATGCCCCCCACCGCGGGAGAAGGAGTTGGAATAGATCGAGTTGTTATGCTGCTAACGAATGCGCTCTCCATTCGTGAGGTAATTTTTTTCCCTCACCTAAAAACAGCACAAAAAGGATAACAATGGCATTTGAATGGTTTATAGGCACTCGTTATTTGCGTGCCAAACGGGCACAGACCTTTATTTCGATTATTACAGTGATATCGATTGCCGGAGTCACTGTAGGGGTCATGGCTTTGATTGTTGTCATTGCAGTTATGACAGGATTTGAGACGGATTTGAGAGAAAAAATTCTCGGAGTGACTTCGCACATTGTTGTGATGCAACACGGGGGGGGCATAGAGGATCATCATGCTTTACGCAAGCGGGTGGAAAAAATTGACGGAGTAATTGCGGCAACCCCGTTCATTTATACCCAGGTAATGTTAAAATCAGCATCAAAAGTTTCAGGGGCTATCTTAAGAGGAATTGAACCACAAACAGCCGGTCGGGTGGTTGATATTGAAAAAAATCTTACGGAGGGGAGCCTGAAGGCGCTTGAAGAACCTAAAAAATCTGATGAGTCTTTCCCGGAAAGGCATAGTGGCATTGTACCCGGCATCATCCTTGGCGGGGAACTGGCTATGACCCTTGGCGTGAGGGAAGGCGACGTAGTATATATAATTTCTCCCAGAGGGATGCTTACTCCAATCGGACAGGTCCCCGGTATGAAGAGATTCAGGGTGTCGGGAATCTTTAAGTCAGGTATGTACGAGTATGATTCTTCGTTGGCCTATATTGGTTTACACGAGGCGCAAAAGATATTGAGAATGGGCGATAAGGTAACCGGGATCGAAATAAGGGTCCGGGACATTTACGAGGCTGGATATATTGCTCAGTTGGTTGAGGATTCTTTGGGCTATCCTTTTTGGACACGTGATTGGATGAGCATGAACAGAAATCTCTTTTCAGCCCTGAAACTTGAGAAGACTGCCATGTTTATCATCCTCACATTAATTGTTTTAGTCGCTGCTTTCAATATCGCCGGCACATTGATCATGATGGTCATGGACAAGAATAAGGATATTGCAATCCTGAAGTCTATGGGAGCGACAAGCCGTAGTATTAAAAAGATATTTGTTTATGAGGGATTAATCATAGGGATTGTCGGAACATTTTTAGGGGTGTGTGGAGGCGCTCTACTGTGTTGGCTGCTTGCGCAATACAAGTTTATAGAATTGCCGGGAGATGTTTACTATATCTCTACGCTTCCGGTGCGGATGGAATTTCTGGATGTGGTCATAATTTCGGTTGGCGCTATTGCCATCAGTTTTCTGGCCACCCTTTACCCGGCTCGGCAGGCAGCCAGGCTTGATCCCGTTCAGGCGCTTCGTTATGAATAAATCGGTCCCAATGATCAGCATACAAAACCTTTTCAAAGAGTTTAAGAGCGGTGAAAATGTTGTAGAGGTCTTAAAAGGTGCAGAACTGGATATAGAGGAAAGAAGCACCACGGCTATTATGGGGGCTTCCGGAGTTGGCAAATCCACCCTTCTTCACATAATGGGGACTATTGAGAGACCGGACAAAGGGAAGATGTTGTTTCAGGGGAAAGATGTCTTTGCATTCGACGATGAGGAGCTGGCACAGTTTAGAAACCGCTCAATCGGTTTTATATTTCAATTTCATCACCTCCTTCCGGAATTCAATGCGCTTGAAAACGTAATGATGCCCGCTCTGATCAGCAGGATGAAGCGATCAGAAGCAATGGCCAAAGCAGAGTCTGTCCTGGATCGCGTCGGTCTTTCAGGACGTCTTACGCACCGGGTAGGTGAGCTGTCCGGTGGAGAGCAACAGCGTGTCGCCATAGCACGATCATTGGTCTTGCAGCCGGCAGTCCTTTTGGCTGATGAACCGACAGGGAACCTGGACACAAAAAACAGCCGCAAGATCCATGAGCTGCTTCTTTTGTTGAACAAAGAATTGGGGATTACTCTAATAGTGGTAACCCACAGCAAAGAATTAGCCGACTTGATGGAACGTTGCGTGACATTAGTAGACGGCAAAATGGAAAGAGTAACTAAATAAAGGAATTAAATGATTTAGGAATTGAGGAATTTGGGAATTGATCCTTCCGATCATCAAATCCCTGAATTCCTCAATCCCTGAATTTGTGTTGTTAGGGTTTATAAAATTCATATGGTCAAGAGAATAATAGGGATTTTTTTGTTGTTTTGGAGCCTTCCCTGTCTCCTTTCCGCGAAAGAGATAGTTCATGTAGCCATTCTACCTTTTGAGGTTCACGCGCCGGAGCAAGTCGATTTCTTGAGAAACAAGCTTCCGGAATTACTCGAAACACAGCTTTCAAAAGAAGGGATTTCAGTGACCTTGCCCTCTCCGGAGACCTTGGCGGAGGAAGAGGATATATCTGGTGACAACCAATTGCGTTCTTTTGGGGAAAAGCTGGGATCTGACTTTGTAATAACCGGCAGCTTTAATCTAATCGGCAGCCGGTTCAGCCTTGATATTAAGGCAATATCCTCCAGCGCCATGAGATTGTCTCACCATTTTTACGTAGAAGGAGAGGGGCTGGAAAATTTGCTTGATCGGGTACAAGAGTTGGCTAAGCAGATCAGCAACAAAATATTTGAGCGAAAGAAAATTGTGCGAATCACCATTGTCGGTAATAGACGAATAGAATCAGAGGCTATTAAGAAGATAATCAAAGCCAAAGAAGGGGGACTATTTTCTAAAAAAGAATTAAGTGATGACCTGAAACGAATTTATAGCATGGGGTACTTTAATGATATCCGGGTTAAGGCCACGGATATACCGGGCGGCAAAGCAGTAACCTTTCGTGTTAAGGAAAAACCGATCATCCGTCATATAAAGATAAAAGGGAATATCGTACTTACTGATGACAAGATCAAGGAAGCACTTGATATCAAAACAGGTTCTATCCTGAACATTCATAAGGTGTACAACAACATAGAGATGATCGAGGGTCTTTACAAGGAAAAAGGCTATCATAATGTCCGCGTGACCTTTAAGACCGAATCCCTTAAGGCGGATAGGGCTGACCTTGTTTTTGCTATAGAGGAAGGTGCAAAGGCATTAATAAAAGAGATTATCTTTGAAGGAAACGACGCCTACGGCAGTGATCATCTACAAGGGTTAATGAAGACTTCAGAGAAGGGATTCTTTTCATGGTTGACATCTTCAGGAGAACTTAACCGGGAAGTGCTGGACCAGGACATTACAAAAATAGCCGCCTATTACCATAACAACGGATATATTCAGGCCAAGGTTGCCGAACCCAATATTATATTTGAGGATGACCATATATACATAAAGATTAAGATAGAAGAAGGGCTGAAGTTTGGGATAGGCAAGGTAACCGTGGAAGGTGATCTCATCAAACCTGAAGACGAGTTGTTGAGTCTTATAGCAATTAACAAAGCAAAGATATATAATCGAGAAGTGATTAGAGAAGATATCTTAACCCTTCTGGACGTCTATTCAGATGCCGGGTATGCTTACGCGGATGTCGTGCCACGTATTAATGAAGACTTGGCAAGGCAAGAGGTGGATATTGCATATACTATCACTCAGGGGGGACCCGTCTATTTTGAAAAGATCATTATTACCGGTAATACAAAAACCCGTGACAAGGTAATTCGCCGTGAACTCAAAGTGTATGAGCAAGAACTTTTCAGCGGAAAACGGTTAAAGCAGGGGAGCCGAAACCTATACCGCCTTGATTACTTCGAAGATATAAAGGTGAACACATCCAAGGGAAGCGGCGATGACAAAATGAACCTGCACATTGACGTAAAGGAAAAACCGACAGGCGCCTTCAGCTTTGGAGGCGGTTATAGTTCTGTTGACCACGCATTTTTAATGGCATCCGTCTCCCAGAGAAATCTATTCGGCCGTGGTCAGTCCCTGATACTCAAAGCGACAACCGGAAAGCGTACTACACTTTTTGATCTCAGTTTTACAGAACCGTGGTTGTTTGACACTCCCCTTTCCGCCGGCTTTGACCTCTACAATCAGGAGAGAGATTACGATACCTATGATAAAAAAAGTGTGGGAGGGAGGCTGCGTCTGGGATATCGAATTACTGATTACACCAGAACCTCTCTCTACTACGGTTACGAGCAGGCTGATATTGAAAATGTGGAAGCGCTTGCAGCTCAAGAGATTAAAGACATGGAAGGCGAATTCATATCGAGCAGTGTAACAGGCATTTTGAGAAGAGATTCACGGGATCGGGTTTTTAATCCTACCGAAGGATCAGACAACAGCCTTTCCATTGAATGGGCGGGAGGCCCGCTTGGAGGGGATATAGCGTTTACAAAGTATGTGGGGGAGTCCGGCTGGTACTTTCCTCTCTTTGGGAATACTGTAGGGATGTTGCACGGGAAAGCCGGATTTGTTACAGAGAACGGCGGAGGGATACTCCCTGTATACGAACGGTTTTTTCTCGGTGGAATGAATTCTGTCAGGGGATTTGACTGGAGAGATATCGGCCCGGAAGATCCTGAAACCGGAGACAAGATTGGCGGAGACAAGATGATACAATTTAACGCGGAATTTTTATTCCCGCTGATCAAGGACGCCGGTCTAATGGGATTATTGTTCTTCGACGCCGGGCAAGCGTATGATAACGGCGAAGACATTAACTTAAGCGATGTCCGGGAAAGTGTCGGCTACGGGATCAGATGGTATTCACCCTTGGGACCGATGCGGCTGGAATATGGCTATATACTCGATCGCAAATACGGCGAAGATAAAGGTCGGTGGGAATTTGCCATTGGAACGTTATTTTAATGATGTCCGTTGATTGTTGTCCGTCAACGGACATCCCCAATTGTTTGACAAGAATAATATATTCGTATAATAATAGCGCTTCAATATTAGGAGGTATCCATGAATACTATTTTTAAGTCTTTTTTTATTGTAACAATTTTCCTTTTTGGGTATTGGAACATATCGTATGGCGCCAATGTGGCCAAAATAGGTATAATTGATTTTCAAAAAATCATAGAAAAGTCTGATATAGGTAAGGCCTCTACAAAAACGATCAAGGATCGTGGCAATGAAATGACAAAGACCCTGAAAGAAAAGGAATCCGAGATTGAAAATAGGAAAAAAGAACTTGATCAAAAGTCCTTGGTTATGAATAAAGAAGCCAGAGAGGACCAGGAACGGATACTTCTAAATAAGATTAATGATCTGAAGTCACTGCAGCGGCAGTACTCCAGGGTATTGAATGAATTGCAAAATGATCTTCTCGGAAAATTGGAAAAAAATGTTAGCGCGATCGTTGAGGAAACAGGAAAAAAAGAGGGCTATACGCTTATTATGGAAAGAAAGGTCGGTGGCGTGATGTATGCTCCCAGCGCCATTGATATTACGGATCAAGTAATTAGTAAGCTCAACGCCATTGAGCAAAAAAAGGAATAATATGGAGTATTCTTTGCGAGAAATCGCTGACCTTGTTAAAGGCGAATTGATAGGTGATCCCGATATAATTATCAAGGGGATTCTTGGATTTGACGATGCCGGACCGGATGAGATAACATTCGTAGTATCACCAAAATATATAAAGCGCATTAACGAAACAAGGGCCGCTGCAATAATTGCCCCTCCAGAGGTAAAGGATACAGAAAAGGGATTGATTTGTGTAGCAAACCCTTCCCTGGCTTTTGCCAAGGTTTCTACCCTGTTTCACACTGTTCACAGACCTGTTCTGGGGATCTGTGCCGGGGCTTTTGCAGGAGATGATTTCAAATATGGCCAAGATATCTCCGTATCCCCTGGTGTTGTTATCGGAAACGGGGTTACCTTAGGGGACCGTGTTACACTAATGGCAGGGGTTGTCTTGGGAGACAGCGTGGTATTAGGAGACGACGCCCTTATTTATCCTAATGTAACAATATTGGAACGGTGTCAGATTGGGAACAGGGTGATTATCCATGCGGGGTCTGTGATCGGGAGCGATGGATTCGGATTTGCTCCGGATGGTGATCGTTATTACAAAATCCCCCAGGTTGGAATTGTCAGGATAGATGACGATGTGGAGATAGGTGCCGGAAACACCATTGATCGCGCCACGTTAGGGACGACCTGGATCAAACGGGGAGTCAAGACAGATAATCTGGTACAGATTGCCCACAATGTGGTGGTGGGTGAGGATACCGTTATAGTTGCGCAAGTGGGGATATCCGGAAGTGTGACAATAGGGTCGCACGTAATCCTTGCCGGCCAGGTCGGGGTGGCGGGTCATATCACTATTGGAGACAACGTGACCGTGGGAGCCCAATCAGGTATTGCCAAGTCGATCCCGCCTGGGCAGACAATGTCAGGGACTCCTGTCATGCCGCACAATAAGTGGTTAAGGTCTTCAATAATTACTCCAAAACTTCCGGAAATGGAAAAAAAGATAAAAGAACTGGAAAAGCGTATTGTAAGCCTGGAAAAGGAAAGGGGAAGAGATGGAACAGGTATATGATATTCAAAAGATAATGGAGTTTTTGCCTCACCGTTATCCCTTTATTTTGGTGGACCGGGTCTTAGAGGTGGTTTCCAATGAGCGAATAGTAGGTCTTAAAAATGTTACGATCAACGAACCCTTCTTTCAGGGACATTTCCCTGGCGCTCCTATCATGCCAGGTGTTTTGATGGTAGAAGCAATGGCGCAGATAGGCGGCGTGCTTGCATTTGAGTCGTCACCTCTGGAAAAGCGCGGTAAGGTGATTTACTTTATGGGAATAGACAAGGTTCGTTTTCGGAAACCAGTGGTGCCGGGGGATCAACTGATCTTGGACGTGACAATTATAAAACGGAGAGGAAGTACCTTCAAGATGTCAGGAAAGGCTACGGTTGATGGGAATGTAGTGGCTGAGGCGGAATTGCTGGCTATGTTTGGAGAAAATAAATGATACATCCGACTGCAATCATTGACTCAACGGCTGAAATCGACTCGGATGTTACCATCGGTCCTTATGCTGTTATTGCCTCAGGTGTTCGTATTGATGCCGGAACTACAATCGGCTCTCACGCAACTATCGAATCATATACCACTATCGGGGCCAACTGCCAAATCTTTCCACATGCCGCCATAGGAGCCATACCCCAGGACCTTAAGTTCAAGGGAGAAAAGAGCTTTGTCACAATTGGAAAGGGGTCAATTATCAGAGAATTTGTAACAATTCATCGGGGGACTGATGAAGGAGACAGGTTCACAGAAATCGGCGAGCAGAATTTCCTCATGGCCTATACGCATATTGCCCATGACTGCAAGACAGGCCGTGGAGTAATCTTTGCCAACGCCGCCACATTAGCCGGGCACATAACCATAGGTGATTTTGCAACCATAGGCGGCTTGGTGGCGATTCATCAGTTTGTTCGGATTGGCGACTATGCGTTTATTGGTGGGAAATCAGCGATTCCAAAAGACATTCCACCATATGTAATTGCATCGGGCGATCGCGCGAAACTCTTTGGATTGAACTCGGTTGGATTGCAACGACATAATTTTTCAAGCGATACCATTGATCTTCTCAAGAAGACTTACCGCATCCTGTTCCGCCTCGGATTAACCATGAATGAAGCAATAGAGCGAATTAAGGCTGAAGTAGAACAGATACCGGAAGTGGTTAATTTCCTAAATTTTATCAAGTCCTCAAAACGAGGCATTACAAGGTGAAGCATTTATCATTGATCATTTTACATTTGTCATCGCTCCGTCGCCATAGCGGCTTCCCGGCCTTCGTAGCCGTAGGCACTATGGCGGAGTGGGCTGGCGCGTCGGTGACTGTCATTTTTTCAATGATAAATGCCCAATGAGAAATGACAATTGATAAATGATAAGGGCATGGATAGGATAGAAAGACTCGGCTTAATTGCAGGCGGTGGACAATTCCCTATTATTGTAGCAAAAGCTGCTCAAGAAAAGGGAATCAAGCTCTATGCTGTAGCTCATATCGATGAAACCGACCCGCAAGTGGCCTCTTTTACAGATGAAATCGAATGGATTCATTTGGGGCAAGTAGGCCGTTTAATAAAATTTTTCAAGAAAAACAATGTCCGCGATGCAGTAATGGCGGGGGCAATAACAAAAACAAAGATGTTTTCCAATGTTAGACCGGACCTGAAGGCACTCGCGGTTCTGGCCGCTATTGACCACACAAAAGACGACGGGATTCTCAGGGCGTTTGCCAATGCGCTTGAAAAAGAAGGAATTATCGTACGTTTTGCTACATTTTTGCTCCCTGAGCTTTCGGCACCGGAGGGTTGTTGGACACGCCGTAAACCCTCGAAATCCGAGATGGCGGATATAAAATTCGGATGGAAATTGGCCAAAGAGATTGGAAGGTTAGATATAGGCCAGTCTATTGTGGTACGTGATGGTTCTGTCCTTGCGGTAGAGGCAATCGAGGGCACTGATGCTACGATTCGCAGAGGCGGTATGTTGGGAAGAGATAAAACCGTTGTCGTCAAAGTAAGTAAGCCGAATCAGGATATGCGGTTTGACGTGCCGGCCATCGGTGTAAAGACCATTGAGATAATGCATGAGGTCGGAGCTTCTGTCCTGGCTGTTGAAGCCGGTGGAACCGTCGTCTTCAACATCAAGGAAATGACCACGGTTGCAGACGAATATGGAATAGCAATTATTGCGTTGTAATATTATAAGAAAAGGATGTATCTTCTTCATATTTGATAGGTAATCAGTTACGGAGTATTGGAGTGTTGGAATAAGTAGAACTTGTTGCGAGTTACGAGTTTCGAGTTAAGATTTCCCGAACATTCAGCCCGCAACCCGTAATCTATATTAAAACCATCATTCCACTACTCCAATACTCCAAACAAAAAGCCTTCACCTGAGCTGCCATATCAAGAGGATACCCAAAAACATTATATTAAAGGCTAAATAACCACAGAAAGAGGAACATGACACTTCCGGAAAATAAACTGTTCGAAGTCAATATCGAAGATGAAATGAAGAAGTCCTATATGGACTATGCCATGAGCGTAATAATAGGGCGTGCTTTACCTGACGTGCGTGACGGGCTTAAGCCGGTCCATCGCCGTGTCCTTTTTGCCATGCACGAACTAAAAAATGATTGGAACAAGCCGTATAAAAAATCTGCCCGCGTTGTGGGTGATGTTATCGGTAAGTACCATCCACATGGCGACACCGCGGTGTATGATACTATAGTCAGGATGGCTCAGGGCTTTTCACTTCGATACCTGTTAGTGGATGGTCAAGGCAATTTTGGTTCAATCGATGGCGATTCTCCTGCTGCTATGAGGTACACCGAGGTACGGATGTCGCGTATGGCCCAGGAGTTGCTGGTGGATCTTGATAAAGATACCGTTGACTTTGTGCCAACCTATGATGGTTCCATGATGGAGCCGACGGTTCTTCCGGCAAAGGCGCCCAATCTTATCGTTAACGGTTCTTCCGGAATCGCTGTTGGGATGGCAACCAACATCCCCCCGCATAACCTTGGAGAGATCATTGACGCAACCACGGCTCTCATTGACAACTCTGATATTTCAATAGAAGAATTAATCGATTACGTGCCAGGACCCGATTTTCCGACATACGGTATCCTGTACGGCTCAAGCGGGGTTCGCCAGGCTTACAAGACAGGGCGCGGCACTATTAAAATTCGTGCTCGCGCTATTGTGGAGAAGGAAAAACGTACCGGCAAGGAGAGTATCATCATATCTGAGATTCCCTATCAGGTAAACAAAGCAAGGCTTATTGAAAAGATTGCAGACCTGATCAAAGATAAACGGATTGATGGAATTCAATACGTTCGTGATGAATCGGATCGAACCGGAATGCGGATCGTGATAGCGCTTAAAAGAGATCAGGTTCCCGAGGTGATCTTAAATCAATTATACAAGTTTACCCAGATGGAAACAACATTTGGGATTATCTTTCTGGCCATTGTTAACAACCAACCGGAACTCCTCAATCTGAAAGAAATCCTTAGACATTATGTTGAACACCGCAAGGAGATTGTTGTCCGGCGAACACAGCACGAATTGCGCAAAGCCGAAGATAGGGCTCATATACTGGAGGGCCTGAAAACAGCCTTAGATCATTTGGATGACGTGGTATCGATGATCCGATCCTCAAAGACTCCCAAGGATGCCAAGGATAGTTTGATTGCTACGTTTAATCTGTCTGCAATACAGGCCCAGGCTATATTAGACATGCGCCTTCAAAGGTTGACCGGGCTAGAACGAGATAAAATTATTGAAGAATATAAAGAAATCATTAAGGCTATTGCCCGATATAAGGAGATCCTTTCCAGCGAAAGGTTGGTCCTCGGTCTGATTAAAGAAGAACTGGCGGAGATGCGCAAAGCTTATGGGGACAGCCGCCGTACAGAGATCGTTGAAACAACCGAAGAGATTCAATTAGAAGATATGATTGTGGAAGAGGATATGGTAGTCACCGTATCCCACACCGGCTATATCAAAAGAACCGCCATCAGCCTGTATGAGAGCCAACATCGAGGCGGGAAAGGGCGAAAGGGAATGCTTCACAAAGATGAAGATTTTGTGGAACATCTTTTTGTGGCTTCTACGCACGACATGTTTCTATTCTTTACCAACAAGGGGCGGGTATACTGGAGCAAAGTTTATGAGCTTCCTAAGGCAGGACGTATGGCCAAAGGGAAAGCGATAGTAAACCTTTTGGCATTGGCCCGGGATGAAAAGTTGGCTACAGTTTTAGCAGTGCGCGATTTCAAACCAGGGAACTTTATTGTTATGGCCACTAAAAATGGCTTGGTAAAGAAAACAGATATTGTTGCCTACAGTCGTCCCAGGATGGGAGGGATCATTGCTCTTAATCTTTTAGAGGATGACGAATTAATTGCGGCTCGGATTACAGACGGCACTCAGAACATCTTTCTGGGATCGAGTAATGGCAAAGCCATACGTTTTCATGAATCAAAGATTCGTCCTTCAGGGAGGGTTTCCAGAGGAGTGTTTGGAATGCGGTTATCTGAAGGGGATTGGATTGTGGGTATGGAAATATTACGCGATTATCAGACCCTTATGGCGATTACGGAAAATGGATACGGTAAAAGGACTGCCATAGAGGAATACCCCTTAAGGGGTCGTGGCGGCAAAGGGGTGATTACCATTAAAACAACAAAGAGAAACGGTCTGGTGGTGGCACTCCTTCTGGTTGCCGTCGAAGATGATCTGATGCTGATGACCGATCGTGGGCGTATTATAAGAATGCCCGTGAAAGATATCTCCGTAATCGGCAGAAACACCCAGGGAGTGCGTCTTATCGGCATGGAGGGGACGGAGCACGTAACAGGAGCTGCGAGGCTCGCCGAAAAAGATAGTTAAAGGAGGGAAAACCCTTGTATATAGGAATAGTTGGGGCGGGTAGTTGGGGCACTGCATTGTCTCATCTTTTGGGGGGAAAAGGATATCCCGTTGATTTGTGGGTGTTTGAACACGATATTTGTCAAGAAATTCTTACCAAAAGGGAAAACAGCACCTTTTTGCCTGGTATCCGGCTCCCCGATACCATCCATCCCAGTAATGATATTGCCAAAGTCGTTTCAGACAAAGAAATTGTTTTGATTGTTGTTCCGTCCCACGTTCTCCGATCTGTGGCAAAGTCCATGGCTCCTTACCTTTGGGAAAAGGCTATTGTTGTTGTAGCCACAAAGGGAATTGAAAATGAAACTTTTAAAACCATGACCGATGTCTTAAAAGACATATTACCTACTTCCTATCATGATAGATTAGCTGTACTATCCGGACCCAGCTTTGCCAAGGAAGTGGTAAAAGATATTCCCACTGCCGTTACCATTGCATCCAGTAATGCTGATACCGCTCAACAAGTCCAAAGAATTTTTGCAACCAATTTTTTTAGGGCTTATACCAGTAGTGACATCATAGGTGTTGAGCTGGGTGGAGCCCTGAAGAACGTAATGGCAATTGCCGCCGGAGTCTCTGATGGGTTGGAATTAGGCCACAATACCAGGGCAGCCTTGATTACGAGGGGGCTTACAGAGATCAGGCGCTTAGGGTTGAAACTTGGCGCAAATCCAAGAACATTTACCGGCTTGGCCGGGATGGGAGATCTGGTACTGACTTGCACGGGCGATTTGAGCCGGAATCGAACGGTGGGAATGAAATTGGGGCGTGGCATGAAACTTAAGGATATTCTCGCAGATATGCAGATGGTCGCGGAAGGAGTTAAAACAACAAAATCGGTTTACAACCTGTCTCGCAAATTAGGCGTGGAAATGCCCATTGTAGAGCAAACTTATCACATGTTGTATGACGACCTTGACCCAAAAATAGCCCTTAAGACCCTCATGACGCGGAGCCTTAAAGACGAATTGGACAACCAGTGAGGCGCTTGCAAAACCCCGTCTCTTGCCCGATGGCTGTGTTGCTCGTCGGCGAAAAATGCTCACGTACCACACGTACGCTGCGCTTTTTCGCCTCCTCGTGCCTTGCCCTCAAACAAGATCCGGAGTTTTGCAAGCGCCTCATTGGAAAAAACAGGTGGTAAGGCTATGGAGCATAAAAACAGCTCTTCCGGATCTTCATGTTTTGGCGGCTTGGATATTGTATTCCCGGTTGATGAAAGCGGCTTGCGTAAGATTGCTAACAATTGTTTCTCTTGCGCTCACCTAAAGGCTTGTTTACAAAAAGCTATGCAAGGCGAAGAAGGGCTCCGCTTTAATGAGGAAAGAATAGATCGAGCTTATCGTCATGGATTGATCGGAGCCTTCCGAAGGTGGTCCGAAAAGAAACATATAAGAAGAAAAATAGAAGAGTTTAAAAAAAAATAGCTCTGGGAGGCTGTCTGATTTTATTCTTGTTTTGCAAGTGTCTCGCCTTGTTTGACATTTATATCGGCCTGTGATAATAAAAAAGTTTATTTTATAGTTGGTTAAATCAAGCTGATAGACCTTTAAAAACATGCTGCATTTTTTAAAGGTAAGGGCTCGATAAGGGGGCTTGGGCGCCCCTGTCTTTTTGGGTGGAAACCTGCATTACATGTCAGGAGGTGATACAACCCATAAAACATCTTATTGTCTTAACCATAATTATATTATAAGTAATAGTAATCAGAGCATGTATTAAAATAACCATCAGCCTTAGACTTTTGATAAAATCAAGCAACAAAGTCCTTGATGGGAAAGAAGGGAGCGATAAGTTTGAAGGACTTTCAGGACTTAGAAGTAAGAGTTATTGACAATGACGTAGAACGGGCCATGAAAATTTTAAAAAAGAAGATCCAAAATGATGGCCTTTTCCGAAGATTAAAGCTGAAAAAAAGCTATGAAAAACCAAGCGAATACAGGCGCCGCAAACAACGTGAGGCTTTGAGAAGACATAGAACTTCACCTAATAGAGGCAGATATAGGTAGAGCATGTCTGGTTGTTGCATGTAGCTGACGTTGTTATTGTTTGGTGTGCCCGGTAGCTTTTGAGACCCGATAGAATAGGAAGAAAACTATTTTATCGGGTCTCTTATTTTCATTTAATAATTGATCTCCTTATGCCGACAGATTAAATAGAGACTTAAATGAAACAATCGATTGCAATAGTCGGGTGTGGTACAATAGGCACGACTTTAGGAAAACTTTTTGCTGAGACCGGATATCCAATTGTCGGAGTTGCAAGTCGTCGGCTTGAATCGGCTCGTAGCACTGCCGAACTTCTTGGAATTTCAAACTATTCAGACATCTCTGTACATATTACAGCTAAAGCGGACATTGTATTTATTACAACACCGGATGTTGTTATACAATCAGTTTGTGATGAAATCGCGAGGCAGAACGGTTTTAAAAGAGGCTCCTTTGTGTTTCACTGCAGCGGGGCTTTCCCTTCCGAGATATTGGCGTCGGCCCGACGGTGTGGAGCGCACATAGGTTCGCTCCATCCATTACAAAGCTTTGCATCAGTGGAACAGGCACTTAAAATGGTCACAGGATGTACGTGCACTTTCGAAGGAGATACAGAGACACTACCTATAGCCCGCGAGATGGCTAAAGACATTGGCGCTGATTTTATTCAGATCAGAGTACAGGATAAACCCTTATATCATGCTGCCGCTGTTGTTGCCTCCAATTATCTCGTTACTCTGGTCAACCTGGCAATAGAATTGAACCAACTAAGCGGTATCTCAACAAAAGCATCCATAAAAGCCTTATTACCCTTGATCGAAGGGACACTTAATAATGTGAAGCACCTTGGAGTACACAGGGCATTAACAGGACCAATCGTTCGCGGGGATATTGACACTATAACCTCACATGTTGAGGCAATCAAAGTACGCGCTCCTCACTTTTGGCCCTTATATAGAGCACTTGGCAACAGTACCATCTCACTTGCCGAGGCAAGAGGGAGACTTGAGAAAAAAACAGTCCGGGAGATGCGAACAATATTTAGTCTATGAATACGAAATGGAACATATTGGTTGCGGATGATGAAGCAATGGTCCGAACGACCCTCAAAGAGGTCCTCGAAGAGATCATAACCTGTAGAGTCCATACCGCCAGTGACGGGTTGGAGGCACTGGAGACGGTGCGCACTGTCCCACTCGACTGTTGCTTTGTGGATATTCGAATGCCCCGCTTGGATGGTTTGGAATTGATTGAAAAAATAAAGGAATACGACAATACCATACCGGTTGTGATTATAACCGGACATCCCTCCTTAGACCTTGCCATTGATACCATGAGGAGGGGGGCGTCAGATTTTTTGGTCAAACCGTTTAGTGTGAAGGACGTGACTGTTACTTTCAAGCGGGTAACCAAAGAGCGTGCTTTATTGATAGAAAACATCTTCTTAAAAGAGGAGATTGAGAAAAAACAAGGGATTGAAAGGTTAAATGCCGAGCTTCAGCATAAGATACAAGAGGCAACTCAGCTCAATGAGGTGATGCAGGAACTTTTCAGCATCCGGTCGAGCGATGAGCTTTTTCAGCGCATTGTGGATATAGGCGCGAAAGTTACAGCCTCTGGGACCGTTTCATTCATGTTACTCGACAGAGAGAGTAATAAATTGATAATGATTGCGGCAACCCCATCGAAAGAGGAATGGATAGGGAAGGCAACCAAGGCCCTTGGCGATTGGGTTGCAGGAAAAGTGGCAAATGACGGGGTTGCCTTATTGGTCAAAGATGCCGGCGCCCTTCCTCCGGAAGTCGCTAATTCCCTTAGAGAGGAAAAAGATGGCATATCGTTTATTTCACTTCCATTGAAGATCAAAAATGAAGTCTTTGGCGTATTAAATTGCACCGACAAAAAGGACGGCACCCCATATTCTGAGCATGATTTATATTTTCTCGATTTTCTTGCACAAAAAGCCTCATTAACAATAGAAAACCTTGCCCTTTACGAAAGCCTTTCCCAAAATCTTTTTGCTACTCTTTATACCCTGGTAGAAACGATTGAAGCTCGAGACCCTTACACGCGTGAACATTCAAGACGGGTAACTGAACTATCAGTAAAAATTGCCAAGAGCTTAGGATGTTCGGACAAGGAACTGGAACTTCTCACCTTTGCGGGGTATCTCCATGATATCGGTAAGATAGGCGTTCGAGACAACATATTGCTAAAGGAATCCGGCTTGACCGATGAAGAGAATGATATTATCAAAGCCCATCCAGTGATAGGAGCAAATATTATCAAACATCTCGGTTTCTTGCACAGAGAACAGGCTATTATACGTCATCACCACGAGCATTGGGATGGAAAGGGATATCCGGATGGATTGAAAGGAGCCGCCATTCCGCTGCTTTCTCGCGTCATAGCCGTTGCGGACGCCTTTGACGCCATGACATCCGACCGTCCTTACCGCAAGGCCAAAACCAAGGCAGAAGCGTTATCCAGGATCAAAAAGAATGCAGGCGCACAATTTGACAAAAGAGTGGTTGACGCCTTTGATGCAGTACTAAAGGACACCTCCGGCGCCCACGGCGAGGTTAAACCGGACAAGTTTTCCGCGGTTAATGCATAAACGGACATTGCCTATTTTATGCTTGAAAATTGATCTTCCGGTGGTATAGTAAATATGCTCGGTTGTGCTAAGCGGGAAGTTAGCGGTGTCCTGTACCCGAAATCCGCTTATGCGGGGCTGAATTCCCTTTAGAGGGCTTTTTCCGAAATATTGAGTGGCATATTAGGCCGGACGCCATGCAACAGACGGTTACGAACCCCGTCAGATCCGGAAGGAAGCAGCGGTAAGTAATGCGATCTGTGTCGTGGATGTGTTCTGACCGTTATTGTGACACGAGGTATGGAGGATGAGGTTCAAAAAAGGGTGCACAGCCGGGCACTAATTAACATACGATCGACTCACCAGCGCATATAGTAACCACACAGTATGCCGCTATTGCAGCGCCGGCCCCTATACTCCCAAGACCTTCCGCGGTTGTTGCCTTAATATTGATGCGATTATAATCAATATTTAATATCTTAGATATATTCTCCCTCATAGAGTCACTGTAGGGTGCGATTTTGGGGGCTTCCGCCACAATGGTCGCATCAATATTATTTACTACAAATCCTGCTTGACTAATTATTTGAGATGTCTTAGCGAGGAGTTGTAGGCTTGCTATCCCTTTGTATTTAGTATCTGTATCCGGGAAGTGTCTTCCTATGTCTCCCATCCCAGCAGCACCTAATAGACCATCGCACAGGGCATGCAAAAGCACATCCGCATCAGAATGTCCGAGCAGGCCCTTTTCAAAAGGGATCTCTACACCGCCGAGGAAAAGCTTTCGTCCCTCAACCAGCCTGTGCACGTCGTATCCGAATCCAATGCGCATAAGAATACCCATCAAATCACTTTTGTCCAAAATCAATGATCGAGGCTGCTAAAACAGCCTATAACTATTGAGGGTTTGGAATAATGGAGTAGTGGAGTAATGGCCAAAAAAGAATATCCAACACTCCAGCACTCCAATACTCCATTACACCTTAACCGATTATTCATCAAATGTGCAGAGGATAGAGAAACTACTCCCACTCAATCGTACTTGGCGGCTTGGAAGATATGTCGTAGACAACCCGGTTGACCCCTTTGACTTCGTTGATAATGCGGTTCGACATGATCCCGAGAACGTCATATGGTATACGGCTCCAGTCGGCGGTCATGGCGTCACGGCTGTCAACGATTCTGATTCCGATTACATGCTCATACGTTCGCTCGTCACCCATCACTCCGACAGTCTTTGTCGGGAGGAGGACCGCAAAAGCCTGCCATACCTCATCGTAGAGATTGTTTCGGATGAGTTCGCTGGTTACAATCGCATCAGCCTCCCGGAGGAGCGCAAGGCCATCTTCGGTAATTTCACCTAATATCCGGATAGCCAGCCCTGGACCCGGGAAAGGATGCCGCCCGACAATGGAATGCGGAAGCCCCAATTCTTTCCCCACTTCCCGGACCTCATCCTTGAATAGCTCTCGAAGCGGCTCAACAAGCTGTAGCTTCATCGTCTCGGGGAGACCTCCAACATTGTGGTGGGATTTGATGACCGCTGAGGGGCCTTTGAAAGAGACGCTTTCAATGACATCAGGGTAGAGTGTTCCCTGGGCTAAAAAATCGACCTTTCCTATCCTATGGGCTTCTTGTTCGAACACTTCGATGAAGGTGTTTCCGATAATCCTTCGTTTCTGTTCAGGATCGGTCACTCCTTTTAGGCGATCCAGAAAGAGACGGGAGGCATCAATATAACAGAGGTTCATCTGGAAATGATCGGCAAAAACCGCCTGTACCTCTTCGGCTTCCCCTTTTCTCAAAAGGCCATTGTTGACAAAAATAGAGGTCGACTGGCGACCGATCGCTTTGTTGAGAAGCACAGCTACAACGGAGGAATCGACCCCGCCGCTCAACGCACACACCACATTCCGATCACCGACTGCTTCTCGTATTGTCTGAACGGTAAAATCAACAAAGGCATGCATATTCCATTCAGGCGAACACCCGCAAATATCTATGATAAAGTTCCGCAGTATTTCAGTACCTTGGGGCGTATGTGCTACTTCCGGATGAAATTGTACCCCGTACCATTTCTTCTCCACATGCCTCATTGCCGCCATGGGAGCGCTGTCACTCCTCGCGATCGGCTCGAATCCAGGGGGGAGTTCGTTTACGCGGTCGCCGTGACTCATCCAGACTTGGACCGTCCCGTCAGATTTAAATGTGGGGACAGCATCCAGACCGAAAAAAAGGTCGGAAAAATCGAGCGGGATCAGGTCGGTTCGGCCATATTCGCGTGCTTTTGCACATGCCACCTTTCCACCCAACTGCTCGGTCATTAATTGCATTCCATAGCATATACCGAGTATCGGGATATTTAGATCAAAAATATCTTTTGTGCTCCTGGGGGGTTGTGGATCGACAACACTTGCCGGTCCTCCGGAAAGGATTATACCTTTTGGGTTAAACCTGCGAATTTCGGCAATAGGCATGTTATAAGGATGTATTTCACAATATACCTTTAACTCCCGCACCCGACGTGCGATCAGTTGTGTAGTTTGTGAACCAAAATCGAGAACTAAAATTCGTTCCCTCTGTAAATCATGAAACTCAGACATTGAAAAAATTTTTCTCCTTAATTGCTCGTTTTGTCATTGGGTTAGAGGACAGTGGACAGTGGACAGAGAACAGAGAACAGAAAACAGAAAACAGATATTAAATATCTATATCCTTAATCGAGTAAAAAAGCATTGGATTTTCGAGCAACTGCCCGTCTACCAAAGGATTCGAGATGACAAAAAAGTCTTCTGACCTCTGTTCTCTGTCCTCTGACATCTGACCTCAGGACGAACACTAATCAACGCGATAATTGGGCGCCTCTTTCGTAATAATCACATCATGCACATGACTCTCCCTGAGTCCTGCAGGTGTAATGCGGATAAATCTACCCTTGGCTCTCAGATCCTCAATGGTTCCACATCCAACATAGCCCATCCCTGCCTTTAAGCCTCCGATAAGCTGAAAGACACTTGAAGAAAGAGGGCCTTTATACGGCACGCGACCTACAATCCCCTCAGGGACCATTTTGGCATCTTCCACCAGGTCTTTCTGGTAATAACGGTCCTTGCTCCCCTTTTTCATCGCCTCCAGTGAACCCATACCGCGGTATACCTTGTAGCTTCTCCCCTGAAAGAGTATCGTTTCCCCGGGGCTTTCCTCAGTGCCCGCAAACAGGCCGCCGATCATCACTGAATGCGCTCCTGCCGCAATCGCTTTTGTAACATCCCCTGAATATTTGATTCCGCCGTCTGCAATTAAAGGAATACCGGTCTGTTTTGAAACAGATACACAGTTCTTGATTGCCGTAACTTGCGGAACCCCTACCCCGGCAATAACGCGGGTGGTACAAATAGAACCAGGCCCCACCCCGATCTTTACCGCATCTACTCCGGCCTTAATCAGGGCTTCTGCGCCTTCCCCTGTGGCCACATTGCCTGCTATGAGCCGAATATCCTTAAATGCACCCTTTAATATACGAACGGATTCCAAAACACCCTCGGAAAAACCATGTGAGGTATCTATCAATATCACATCAGCTCCGGCAGCAAGAAGGGCTTCAACTCTTGCATCGCGATCAGGTCCGACCCCTACTGCCGCACCAACACGGAGACGCCCCATATCATCTTTGCACGCGTTCGGATATTTTTTGATCTTTTCTAAGTCCTTTATGGTAATCAGCCCTGTCAGCCGTCCGGCGTCATCCACCACCAAAAGTTTTTCTATCCGATGCTTGTGCAGCAACTTTTTCGATTCTTCCAGGGAAATGCCAACAGGAACTGTCACTAAATTCTCTTTGGTCATCACCTCGGAGACCGGTTTTTCTAAATTTGTCTCAAATCTTAGATCACGATTGGTAACAATCCCTACCAATTGGTCTTCCTTGACCACTGGAAGTCCTGAGATTCTATACCTTTCCATTAATTCAAGGACTGCGTGGACCTTAAGATCCGGATTAACGGTAATAGGATCAACAATCATACCGCTTTCTGACTTCTTAACCTTGTCGATCTCTAATACCTGACTCTCTATGCTCATATTACGATGTATGAAGCCGATGCCACCCTCTCGAGCAAGACTGATGGAGGTTTCCGCCTCAGTAACAGTGTCCATGGCCGCACTGACAATTGGAATATTAAGTTTTATGTCGGGAGTAAGCCTTGTAGAAACATCCACGTCTTTGGGAAGGATGTCCGAATAGTTAGGAAGCAATAGAACGTCATCAAAGGTCAACCCATCTTTGAGTGAAAACTCATCCATAATCTCTTCTCCGTTCTTTAAATAATTCTCTGCTACTTACGCCCTCTTTCCAAAAAACCATCTTTATTAGAGCGTTTTTGTAAAATTACATAACAAAAGGGATAGACCATTGCAACGGTTTATTCCAACTAAAAAGAGGATAAACGACTTGACAAGTGTCTATCGCAAAACTATATTTTTGTTTGTTATTAAAAATTGGAGTACTGGAGTGTTGGATATTTTTTTCCCATTACTCCAGTACTCCAAGCCCCCACACCGGAAGAACAACGTTTTGAACGTGTAAGACACCATGTTGATTGAAATAAACTCACAAAACCCTCAGCCTCGCCTTATTAGCGAGGCGGTTGACGTTCTGAAGCAAGGGGGCATTATAGCCTATCCTACTGATACTTATTACGGTATCGGATGTGATATATTCAATAAGCAGGCAATCCAGAAGATATATCGGTTAAAAAAACAACATCCCGGCAAGCCTTTTAGTTTTATATGTTCTGATTTAAAACACATAAGCCGCTATGCAAAGGTGTCAAATTATGTCTATAGAACCATGAAACGCCTTCTCCCCGGCCCCTACACGTTTGTCCTCACTGGATCAAAAATGGTCCCCAAGATTATGATCACGGGGCGCAAAACCGTGGGTATACGGGTGCCTAACAATACGATTTGTACAACCTTGGTCAGCACCTTTGGCAATCCTATACTCAACACTACTGCCGCCACCCCGGACGGGCAAATATTTTCTGACCCCTCATTACTTAATGATTTCTTTGGCAGTCAAATAGACGCCGTCATAGATGGTGGACCAGTACCAGGACAACCTTCCAGCATTATCTCTCTAATCAATGATATTCCCGAAGTTATACGGGAAGGTCTGGGAGATGTAAGTGGTTTTTTGTAGAATCAAGTCCGGTATCAAGTATCGTTTTGGAGAAGGCCTCTTAAGACTTCAGATAGTTTGAAGCGAACATTCAGCCGAGCAGGAACTTCCATCGGCTTGCCTGTCTTGGGATTTTTACCACTCACAGATCTACGACTTACAACCCTGAATGAACCAAATCTTCTTAGTTCAACTGCTTCACCGTGCGTAAGCGCTTTTTCCATCTCATCAAATATGGTTTCTACAACCACCGCGATATCGGTCTTGTAAATACCCGGGTGTGCTCGCGCCATAGATTTTATTAGTTCGCTTTTAACCATGAAAAGAATAACCTAAAGGTCTATACAAGTAGCCAAACTTTTGAAAGGTATCGCCGGATATGGTGTCGACTAAATCTTCAACAGACTGACCCAGCAAATATTCCAATAACGAAAATCTCTTCTTCTTGGGATAACTGACAACAGGTTCCCCTTTAATCCCTCCCAGTTTTCCTGCCATAGCGATAGCGTCTTCCAATCCTCCAAGGCTGTCAATCAGTCCAAGCTTCTTTGCCTGTTCGCCTGAAAAAATACGCCCATCAGCGATTGACTCAATCTTTTCCATGGGGATATCTCGCTCACTTGCCACTGCGTCTACAAACTGACGATGAACATTGTCGATAAACTCTTGAAGAAGTATTCGCTCTTCCGGAGCCATCTTACGTAATGGTGATCCGATATCTTTGTATGGACCGCTTTTAATAATCTCAGCAGCAAGTCCTATCTTTTTAATGATATCCTCTACACTAACAAATTCCATGATAACGCCGATACTGCCGGTGATTGTCCCGGGATTGGCCATAATATGATCGGCACCTGCTGCTATATAATATCCTCCAGAAGCTGCAACAGATCCCATGGAGGCCACTACTTTTTTGACCAAAGCTGTCTTTGCTACCTCATTATAGATCTCCTGGGAAGGAGCCACGCCCCCTCCCGGAGAATCTATCCTCAAGACAATAGCCTTGACGCTTTCATCTTTGCGAAACTCTTTCAGATGCTTTACTACCGATTTTGCATCGGTAATAACGCCCTTAACTTCTACGACCCCTACCTTGTCACCAAATTCAAATGCGGAATCACTTCTACCCAAGAAAAAGAGCGCTGCCGCAAAAAAACAGATAATTACAACAACAACTACCAAAAATGAAAAGATAAAGGGATGTCTTTGCGCAAACATTACGACCCTAAGCGTCCGCCTTAATATCCTTTTCCGGAGATGGGGATTCAGATGGTTCCGACAATGTCTCGTGATTAATGTTCAGTTTCTCTTTCAAGTTTTCTTTTAACAGCTCGCCAAAACTTGATGTAGCGCCCTTGCTGTTATTGAGATACTTATGAACGAAGTCCTTATCCGTCTCAGCCTCATCCAATTTCTTGAGAGATAGGCCTATTCGGCGCTCTTTGCTGCTCACATTTACAACCTTTGCAGAAAGAGCATCACCTACATTGAACTTGCCAATAGGTGTTTTCACCTTCTCTTTTGCAACTTCTGAAACATGAATAAGGCCTTCAATCCCTTGTTCAAGTTCTACAAAGACACCAAAATCTGTAACATTAGTAACCGTACCGGAAACCTTTGTCCCGACATGATAGCGATCCGGGATTGTTTGCCAAGGATCGAGCTCAAGCTGTTTTATGCCAAGAGAAAAGCGTTCATTTTCCTTGTCAACATTAAGGACTATAGCCCGTAATTCCTCACTCTTTTTATATAACTCCGATGGATGCTTGATCCGCTTGGTCCACGAAATATCAGAGATATGCACTAAGCCGTCTATCCCTTCTTCTATCCCTATGAATAGACCAAAATCCGTAATGTTTTTAACTTTACCTTCTATGACTGTTCCAACCGGATATTTGTCTGACACAACATCCCATGGATTCGGAGCAATCTGCTTCATTCCGAGAGAAACTCTTCTGTTTTCAGCGTCGATGTTGAGTATGACTACATCTATAATATCCCCTATCGAAACCACTTTTGATGGATAGCGGATCTTCTGGGTCCAAGACATTTCAGAAACATGTATCAATCCTTCTACGCCTTTTTCCAGTTCTACAAAAGCACCGTAGTCGGTCAGACTTATAACTTTGCCGGTAACCCTGGATCCTACAGGATAACGCTCATCTGCCGTAGTCCACGGATCCGGCACCAGTTGTTTCATGCCGAGAGAAACACGTTCACGCTCCAGGTCAAGACTAAGTACCTTTACCTCTATCTCCTCTCCAACTGCAACTAAATCAGAAGGATGGACCACTCGTCCCCATGACATATCCGTAATGTGAAGAAGCCCGTCTATTCCCCCTAAGTCTATAAAGACACCGTATTCAGTTATATTTTTGACAACCCCCTTCACGACCTTGCCTTCACTAACGGTCTCCAGGGTCTTCTGCCTAAGCTGATCTCGCTCTTTTTCAAGAATAACTCGTCTGGACAAAACAATATTGTTTCTCTTTTTACTGTACTTAAGTATCTTAAAATCAAAGCTGTTGCCAACTAAATAATCAAAATCCCTGATCGGACGCAGATCAACTTGAGAACCCGGCAAGAATGCCTCCACACCGATATCAACGGAGAATCCTCCCCTGACACGATTGGTAACAACTCCTTTAACAACGCCATCACTCTCGTATGCCTTTTTGATGTCATCCCAGACTTTCATCTTGGCGGCTTTTTCCTTGGAAAGATAAATTGTATCTTCATCTTCCTTCCATTTTTCAAGTAAAACGTCTACTGTATCACCAAGCTTGACCTTTATCTGTCCGTCCTTATCTCGAAACTCGTTGATAGAAATTTGTCCCTCTGATTTGTAACCGATGTCCACCAAAACATATTCTTGATCTACCTTTACAACTTTCCCAGCGATAACCTCACCTTCCTGGATATGTTTCATGCTCTCGTCCAAGTACATCTGCATAAGGTTTTCTTTTGACTCGTCATCGTAGTCTATCCCGTCGGAATGGTCGCTTTCCGTGTTCATCTCAGCCTCTGCTTCCGTTTTTGTCAGCTCTTCGGCTTTTGCAGTCTCATCTCCCTCCTCTGCTTTTTCTTGTCCTGTTATTTGGTTTCCTCCCAACTCTTCCATCAAACGTCTACCCCCTAAAGTTATTTTTAAGCCTATAAAAATTTTATACTACCAGAATTCCAGTGAAAACACAACCAGATAAAAGATCATTTTATAGTGTCCGTTCAGAAATGGTAGATTTTGTCCCGATAAGGGCAGATGATAGCTCATAGCCCCGCCCGGGCGGGGCTGACAGGTCTTTTAGGACAAAAAATATGTCGCATCATCGTTTCGAGAACACTTTTAATGCCCATCTTACTGGAATCTATTCTAATTGCATCCCCGGCCGGTTTTAAGGGTGACAGAGAGCGCGTGGAATCGTTCTCATCACGTTTTTTCATATCAGCAGCGACCTCTGCCTGGGTAATCTCAGTTCCTTTATCACTTAATTCCTTATAACGCCGAGAAGCTCGTATTTCGTGAGCGGCATCAAGATAGAATTTTACGTCAGCATGTGGAAAAACCACTGTGCCCATATCGCGCCCCTCTAAAATAACTCCCCCGTCCTTACCCATATCGCGCTGTATATCTAAAAGATATTTTCTTACAACAGGCTTGGCGGATAACCGTGATGCGAGCATAGTAATCTCTGGAGTCCGTATACGATCTGACACGTCCTGTACGTTCATAAAGAGACGGGGCTCGTGCTGTCCGTTACGAAATTCGAGCCTTGTTTTTTTAAAAAGGTCTGCAAGGGAGTCTTCGTCTTCGGCACAATTAGCGGATACAGCAGCTAATGCTACAGCCCGGTAAAGAGCGCCGGTGTCTACATACACATATCCTAAGTGCTTAGCAAGTAATCGACTTATAGTTGTTTTCCCGGCACCGGCAGGACCGTCGATCGTTATAATCTTACGTTTCATTTAATACTTGCTGCAGGGCCTTGATAAAACGCTCGTTTTCTTCCGGTAGCCCCACAGTCACTCGTATATAGTTTGGATAACCATAGGCGGTCATAGCACGCACAATCACACCCTGGCGAAGCATCTTCTCGTAGACAGCTTTTGCATCCATGCCTACATCTATTAAAAAGAAGTTCGTTTGGGTAGTATAATATCGAACACTTAGCCTGTCCAACTCCCTATAAAGATATTTCAAACCGGTGTGTGTAAGGCTTAAAGTCTTTGCGAAAAACTCATCATCATCCAAGGCTGCTAATGCACCTGCTTGGGCCAGGGCGTTCGTATTAAATGGTTGCCGAACACGATTAATAAAACCGGCCATCTCCGCTGACATAACGCCATAGCCGACCCTGAGTCCTGCCAGTCCGTATGCCTTTGAAAAGGTACGAAGAACCACGACACTTTTGCCGGAATCAATATAGTCAAGGCCTACAGGACAATCACGTTCTTGTACAAATTCTATATACGCCTCATCCACTGCCACAATAACATCCGAAGGGACCTGTCGCAAAAATCTTTCAAAGGCATCTTTTGAGACAATGGTTCCGGTCGGATTGTTTGGGTTGTTGATAAAGATCATTCTGGTATCTGAACTAATCCGATCGGCCATGGACTCAAGATCGTTCTTAAAATCTTTAAGTGGTACTACCTTGTTATGACATCCGGCTGCCCGTATCAAAAGATCGTACATGAGAAATGATGGGAAAGGCGAAATGACTTCATCCCCCGGCTTAAGATAGGTTCGTATCAAAAGTTCAATAATCTCGTTTGAACCATTTCCCAACACAATCTGATCCGGGGATACGTTCAACTTTTCCGCCAAACGATGGATCAAATAATATCCACTTCCATCCGGATATCTATGTAGACGCGCAAGATGGTCGGTTATTGCCGCAACCGCCTTTGGAGATGGGCCTAAGGGGTTTTCGTTTGACGCCAGCTTGATCGAATCCTTGATGCCGTATTCTCTTTCAAGCTCTTCGAGAGGTTTTCCCGGAGGATAAGGTTTAATCTCCGCTATATAAGATGGTACCCGGGGCTTAATGTCGTTTTTTCTCCTTTATCAAAGGTCTTTTTAGGTTTCGCATACCAGAAACATATAATAAAAGTCAAACCTATTGTTGCACTATTCCGAGACCTTTGAAAAACGCGACATTTTTTTGTCCGGCAAGTTGAGCGAAGTGAAATCCCGTCGCCGGGGGAAGGCGATAATGATCGCTCATATTATTGAGCAACCGGTTTTAGTAGAATTTCGACGGTCCGGTTTTTTGTGCGTACACCCTGATCGTTTTCCATCTTTAGCGGCCTGTAATGCGCCACCCCTTCCGCGACCAGCCTGTTAGGATCGATTCCATATCCCCACTGCAGAATCCGTATAACGCTGGTAGCCCGTGCCGTAGACAGCTCCCAATTGGAAGGATATTTCTTCTTGGTTTTCGCGCTCGGCGGAAGTTCGTCAGTGTGTCCAACGATACGTATTTCCTGATCTCCGGCATTTTTAAGTATCGGAGCAATGCGGGCAAGAAGCTTTCTTCCTTCGCGGGATACCTTGGCCGAAGCTGATTCAAAGAGAAGTTTTTCCACCAGTTCTACCGTCAGGCAGTTTTCCAACATCTGAATCCGGATCAACTTAGCGTCTATTTCTTCTTGGAGTTCGGCAATCATCTCCTGCATAGTCTGTTCCTGCATTTCCTTTGCTTCAATCGCTTTTGCACGCAAACCCTTCTGCTCATCAAGATCTGCCTTGAGTTGCTGGTTCTCTTTCTGTAAAGCCCCGTACTCGCTCTCTAAGGTCTTGTACTGCGAGGTGCTCACGCAACCTATCGCACAAAATAAAGAAAGGAGAAATAAACAAAAGACCGACCAAACGCTTCTTCTCAAAAAGCCCAACCTGTCCATAACGTCCTCCAAGAGAAAGATACTATAAATTCATATTCTTAATATGTAATAACCTCTAAGGTGTAAGTCAAGAAATAACTTTGATGGTCTCGTAAAAAGTCCCTCATGAGCCCTTCTGAGTTATGATTTTCTTCTCGGGGGGGCTCTCTTTGTTTTATTCTTTGATATTTATGTCACGTCTAATGAATTTTCTGATATAATGGATTGTAGACCCTCTCGCAGAAACCCTTTTAAAAATAATCAGTATGGACAATTCCAAACAAAAAACCCTCTACTATCGGCGCAAGTATCGGGGCGTAATCGGAATCGATACCAAGGTCCCGATTAAAGACCAATATGCGCTTAGTTTAGCATATACCCCCGGCGTGGCAGAGGTATGCACGGAAATATTCGAGCGGCCTGCAAGCTCCTTTTCCCATTCATGCAGGGGAAACACTGTGGCGGTAGTGAGTGACGGCTCTGCCGTGCGGGGCTCTGGTCTCTTGGGCGCCGAGGCCGTTCTTCCGGTACTTGAAAACAAGTCTGTTCTCTTTAAGACCTTTGCCGGTGTGGACGCCTTCCCAATTGCTCTATCCACTCACAATCCCTCGGAGGTTATAGAAAGTATCAGTCTTATGGCGCCCACCTTTAGCGCTGTATGTCTGGAAGATATCGCTTCTCCTGACTGTTTCTGCATTGAGGAACATCTTACAAGGGCCCTTAACATACCGGTCCTTTATAATGATCAGCATGTAGCAGCCATAGAGGCGTTAGGCGCACTGATCAATGCCTGTAAGTTAGCAGGAAAAAAATTAGAAGACATTTCAGTGGTCATCTGCGGTGCCGGGGCCGCGGGTATTGCCACCGCAAAGCTTTTCATGAAAGCAGGGATTGAAGATTTGGTCGTATGCGACCGGGCGGGAACGATCTATAAGTACCGAATGGAACGTATGAACTGGGCCAAGGCCGAAATCGCAAAGATCACGAACCCGCGACAGAAAAAAGGAACGTTAAAAGAAGCCCTCGTTGGGGCAGATGCATTTATCGGATTTTCAGCAGGAGGTATTCTCACTGCCGAGATGGTCTCTTCCATGGCCGACAACCCGATTGTGTTTGCCCTGGCCGTACCGGTTCCTGAAATTATCCCGTCCGAGGCAAAAAAAGGGGGGGCCAGGATCATAGCGACCTCTCGAGCAGATTACCCCAACCTTCTTGATATTGCCCTGATCTTTCCGGGACTCTTTCGGGGGATGCTCGACGTTGCAGCTCGAACGATCAATCTTGACATGGAACTGGCTGTGGCAAAGGCCTTTTCTCAACTCGTACCGGAAGACCGGCTCTCTGCCGACTATTTTGTGCCGGAGATTTTTGATTTCAAAGTAGCCCCTGCCATCGCCGCCGCTGTCGCCAGAGCGGCCATTAAAAGTGGAACAGCAAGGATCCAAGCAGATCCGGATAAAATATACGAACGGTTGGAAAAACTCTCTTTTGAAGGAAAGCTCCCTTGTCTTTCTCCAGAGCCACAAACCAAAGGCACGCTCAAAGAACAGGCCCTTGACCTTTACCGACGGCATCAGGGTCTACTTGAAATCAAGGTTAAGATTCCGGCAAGGGACCGTAACATCCTGAACCTCTTTTATCTCCCCCCGCACTCGGTCCAAACGTCTCGGGAGATCCAGACCGATCCCTCTCTGATTTATGACTACACCGCTAAGAGTAACCTGGTCGCTATTGTCACTGACGGGAGCGCGGTGCTCGGATTGGGCAATATCGGTCCGCGGGCAGCGCTTCCGGTAATGGAAGGCAAATCAGTCCTGTTTCATATCTTTGGCGGTGTCGAGGCATTCCCCATCTGTATCGCCACTCACGACCCTGATCAGATTGTAGAGACCGTCAAAAGGATCGCTACTGTCTTTGGAGGAATCAACCTGGAAGACATATCCGCGCCCCGATGCTTCCTTATTGAAAAACGTCTAAGCGAAGCACTCGACATCCCTGTCTTTCATGACGATCAGCATGGGACCGCTGTGGTTGTGGCTGCTGGTCTACTCAACGCACTGAAGGTCACCGGAAAAGATATCAAAACCATCAACGTGGTCATAAACGGCGCTGGGGCCGCGGGTATTGCCGTAGCCAAGTTTCTACTTTCTATGGGAATAAATCATATCGCCATGTGCGATTCAAAAGGGATTATTTACCAAGGAAGAAAAGAGGGGATGAATTTTGCCAAAGAGGAGATGGCAAAAGCAACAAACCTTGCCGGAATAAAAGGAGGACTTGCTGATGCCCTTGTGGGTGCTGACGTCTTTATCGGCGTATCAAAAGGCAACTTGGTTAACGAAGCCATGATCCGCTCCATGGCCGCGAATCCGATTGTGTTTGCCCTTGCCAACCCTGTCCCTGAGATCATGCCCGAAGAGGCGAAAAAAGGAGGGGCCGGTGTGGTGGCCACCGGGCGGTCCGATTTTCCTAATCAGGTCAACAACCTCCTCGCCTTCCCTGGAATATTCCGGGGGGCGCTTGATGTCCGGGCCAAATCGATCAATGAGGCGATGAAGATCGCCGCAGCCAACGCCCTTGCCAAGGCCATACCTGACAAGGATCTCAACGCCGACCACATCCTCCCGAGCGGTATGAGTTTTTCCGTGCCGCCACTGATAGCCGCTGCCGTAGCCCAAGCAGCCATAAAAACGGGAGTGGCACGCAAAAAGGTCGACCCGAAAGAAGTAGCGCGTCATACGCGAGACTTTATTTACGAAGGAGAGTTGAGGTTAATCGACTAAAATTAAGAAAGGAGGTACACGCCATGGAAATTTATCTTATGCAGCATGGAGTTCCTTTTCCAAAAGAGCAAGACCCCGAACAGGGCCTGAGTCCGGAAGGGACGGATCAGATCCGGGCGAGCGGCCGGGCGTTGAAACGCATGGGCATTAGCCTGGATGCCATTGTCTGCAGCCCCAAAAAGCGGTCACAACAGACAGCAGCCATCGTAGCCGAGGAATTGGGTTTGGCGGCCGACAATATTATAGAAACCGAACAGGTAAAACCAATGGCACCGGCGCCGGAAACAGTCGACTTCCTTAACGGGCTCTCGAATAAAAACCGCGTTTTGATTGCGGGCCACCTACCGTCAGTAGCCGCAATAGCATCACTTCTCCTTACGGAAGGGTCAAAAGCGACCATAAACTTTCAGATGGGAGGTGTATGCCGAATTGATGTTGAAACGCTTCCGACCCATTCAGGGGTGCTGCAGTGGTATTTAACACCGTATCAATTAAGGCTTCTTGGGGTATAAAACTCCCTAAAGAAATTTTTATCTGTGCCGATATATACAAAAAATATAAAAAATATAATTTCAGGGACCAAGAAGAAAGGAAAAACACAATGGCGGAGTTAGCAGAGACAATGGATCAGGCTGTAAAGGCTATGGCAGACAAGGAAGGGAAATATCTCACGTTTACGCTGGCAAACGAAGAGTACGGTATCGGTATCTTGAAGATCAAGGAGATTATCGGGCTGATGCCGATTACCACCGTACCCCAAACACCCGAGTTTGTTAAAGGTGTCATTAATCTCCGGGGGAAGGTGATCCCTGTGATTGACCTTAGGCTCAAGTTCGGAATGGAGCCCATCGACTATGCAGAGCGAACCTGCATTATTGTAGTGGAGATCGCGGGCAAAGCAGGTCAAATTCTCATGGGGGTCGTTGTAGATGCAGTATCCGAGGTATTGAATGTCAAGGGTTCTGATATTGAGGAGACCCCTACATTCGGCACAGAGCTGGATACGGACTACATCCTCGGAATGGCAAAAATGGACGGTGGGGTCAAAATCCTTCTCGACATCGCTCGGGTACTCAATGCTTATGAAATCGACGCCTTGAACGAGATGGCGTAAGGGCGTTTATCATATTTCTGTATTTCTGCCCATACCCTGTTATTGCGAGCGATCGGCTCCGGTCGTCTAATATGGAAAGGAGTATGGAAAGTCGCTCTTGCGGGAGTCCGTCCAAGACCTTTTCAGCCCATTCGATAACAGTTACCCCGTCTGCCGCCAAAATATCGCTAAATCCAATATCTTCCAACTCCGTTGCCCCTTCCAGACGATACACATCAATATGAAAAAGGGTAAGCCGTCCGTGATATTCATTTACCAGTGTATAGGTAGGGCTTGTCACATAGACCTCTGCCGGAATATCCAATCCCAGCGCAATCCCCTGCACCAGACATGTCTTGCCGCTTCCAAGCTCACCACTCAAAGCAATAAGGGCGCCAGGGAATAGCTGTCTGCCCAATTGTACACCAAATCGGGTGGTCTCCTCCGGGGAATGGCAGGTGTACAATTTTGGATTTTGGATTGCGGATTGCGGATTGCGGTTACTCATCATGTTCTCGAATCTGGTTACGGGTTGCTCGTTGCTGGTTGCGGGTTGCTCGTTGCTCGTTGCTGGTCACTTGTAGTCCGGACACGAATCACAGCTTTTTTATCAAAGGAATTGCTTCTCTCGCCTCTGACACGGGTTCTGACAGGACCTTCATCTGCTCAGGGATTATGTCAATGATATCGCCTGACAAATATCCTATCGGCCCTTTGTCCTTCGCTAAGAAGTCTGCTGCTGCGCCGTGGAGATAAACCGACAATTGTGTTGCGTCCAACGGGGAATACCCCTGAACCAGAAAGCCGGCGATCATCCCGGTAAGCACATCACCCATACCACCGGATGCCATCCCCGGGTTCCCGGTAGGATTAACGGTGATGCCGCCCCCTGGTTCGGCAATAATCGTACGAGCCCCTTTTAAGACTACATATACCTGATGCTTTGAGGCAAAATCCCGAGCAACAGGAATCCGGCTCTTTTGAACCTCGGCTGCTGTTATTCCCAATAGGCGACCCATTTCACCCGGATGGGGTGTTAATATAAGTGGAGCTTTTGCCTTTTGCAATAGATCAAGATGCCCTTCCAGCGCAGCAAGACCGTCTGCATCCACAACAGCCGGTAGAATATTATCTGCCAAAAGGCGTCTAACAAGGGCTTTTGCCTCCGAGTCTGTTCCGAGGCCGGGACCAATGGCCAGGGCCCTCTTTCCCTCCAGCAGTGCACATAGGGCTTTGTGCGCGGACATGCCAAGGGTTTTTTCTTCTGTTTCCGGGAGAGGCGCTGTCATTACTTCAGTTAGCTGTATCTCCATGATGTGGTTAAGACTATGGGCAACCCCTAATGTTACAAGACCTGCGCCTGTCCGCATCGCGGCCAGACTGGCCATGGCTGCAGCGCCGGTCTTTCCCGGAGACCCCCCCACTACCAAGAGATGGCCGGCGCCCCCTTTATGCATCTCGGGCAAACGCTCTTTTACGGAAGACGCAATATCCTCCGCCAGTAATATTTTGTGCTTTGGTGTAACCTGACCGATCACCATTTCAGGGATTCCGATGTCAACAACTGCCAGACTACCCACAAATTCGATGCCCGGATAAATAACCTGCCCTATTTTGGGAAGGCCGAACGTAACAGTCGCAGCTGCCTTAATACAGGTGCCGCACACCGCACCCGTATCTGAATTCAATCCTGATGGAATATCTACGGCAAAAATAGGGTTCCCTGTATGGTTCAAAAAATCGATCACGTCTTTAAAAAAGCCCTGTACGTCCGATTGAAGCCCCGTCCCCAAAATAGCATCCACCCATAGATCGTAGTGGGCCAGATCAGACATATACGAAGCAAAGGCCGCGCCGTCAGTAACTTCTTTAATGGGAATATTCATCTTTTCAATCAGTTGTAAATTGCCGGCGGCATCACCTTTGACTTTTTCCTTTTTTGTCAGGATATAGACTGATACGGGCACTCCGTTTTCAGCAAGGTATCTGGCGATGACAAACCCGTCTCCCCCATTATTCCCCTTCCCTGCCATGATTCCAACTTTTTTATTTTGAAGATCAGATACTTCCTTGAAGAGTACCTGGGCAGTGCCCCGGCCGGCATTTTCCATCAATACAACACCCGGAATTCCAAAAGATTCTATCGTCAACCGATCCATCTCTCGCATTTCTTCAGATGTTACAATGAACATATCAATATCCTCGGTTAAGCGCCTAAAGTTAAGGATGATAGTCTCTTTTATATAATGGTAAAAGTCCTTAACTTTAGCGCACTTTAGGCACTTCAAACTTTAGGCACTTTAGTTCGCTTCAAACTTTAGCTCACTTTAGTTCACTTCACCATTAAATCTCCAACACAACCATCGCCACCGCATACCCTCCATCATCCGACAGACTCAGGAAACTGTTTTGTATCCCTATCTTTTCGCAAACAGATTTTGCCTTTCCATAAAACCGGAGAGATGGTTTCCCCGAGGGCTCATTAACAACCTCAATCTGTTTACAATGGATTCCACGGCGCATCCCTACTCCCAAGGCCTTTGACAGGGCTTCCTTTGCTGCAAAACGAAGTGCATAGCGAGCAGCGGCATCTTCTCTGTCTTGACAGTACTCTTTTTCAACGTCTGTAAAGAGCCGATCGAGAAAGCGTTCACCCCAACGATCCATAGCATCCTTAATACGTGAAACCTTTACTATATCTACACCAATCCCGTAGATCATGGACTATAATATTCCATTACCTAATATTTTGAAATAATTAATAATGATAACTAAAAAGTCAACTATATGTCAATATAAGAAAAGGTTTGAAAATTCAATTCTCTCGGAACGTCGGGCCAATGCGGACTTGCGCAGGTCAATTGATTGTGATAATTAATAATTCATTCGGCAGTTACTATTTTAAAAATAACATTCTTGGTGGTAGAAAGGCGTCCATATGCAGGAAATCTTCTGTCTGGAAAATGAGTTGATCGATGAAATCTTAGATCGACGCAGGCGTGACAAAAAGGAAGTGCCCCACATCAATTTCAGTGAAATCATCAAAGAATTCCTTGACTTTGCTAATAGGTTTGTTGCCCCTTCCCGGAGTGGAACAATCTACATAGACGATCCGTCAACACGAGCTTATGACGAAAACGGGGATCTTGACTACGATAAAATGAAACTCATTTTTACAGCATGCTTTGGTGATAAGTCGGAATGCCTGGTTGGACGCTCTATCAGTGCCAACAAAGGTATAGCAGGATATGTCTATAAAACCGGCGAAAAATTGCTGGTTAACGATGTTGCTAATAATCCGTTTTTTGACCCGGACTACAGTCGGGAGATTGGCCTGGTTTCAGACAGCATCCTTGCCGTTCCCATAATCATCGAAAATAAAACCATGGGTGTCCTTCAGCTAATCAATAAAAAAGGAAAAGGCGCTTACTCAAAACGTGATCTTGAGCTTGTCAACTATTTTTGCGAACGCTATATTGTCAATAATATCGTCCTGGCCATAGAATACAAAAAAGATTCTCTCACAAGGCTATATACTCAAAAATACTTTGAGTTCCGCCTCGCAGACAAACTTGACGCACTAAAAAGTGGATATCTCTATTTTATAGATTTAGATTATTTTAAGGAAGTTAATGATAAATTTGGGCATCGCACGGGCAGCAGAGCAATTGTTTGGGTGGCGGACCTTCTTGGCTCATACGTTTTTGATAAATATGGAAGAAAAGGATTGGTGGCCCGGTATGGGGGCGATGAATATGAGATCTTTATCCCGGAAATAGAAGAACAAGAAGCAACCAAATTGGCAAAAGAGCTTTGCGAAAGCATCGCCCAACTCGAAATGGATGTAATCGGCAAAGACGGAGAAAACATAAACGTGCTGAAAAATGTGACGGCAAGTATAGGGATTGCTTCAACATCTAACAGTTTTGAGACAGTGGATGAATATATAAAACTCGCGGACAAGGCCATGTACCGGGCCAAGATGACAAAAAACAGCATTTGCCTTGTCCACAATGATGAATATATGGCGATATAGTCTAAGCTAAAGCGAGAGCTTTGAAAAATGCGACATTTTTCAAAGCTCTCAAAGCTCCCTGATCAGGGCGATCATCTCCCGTACTGCCCGATCTATCCCTACCATAACCGACCTGGCGATAATGCTGTGCCCTATACTGAATTCATCAATCTCTGTGACACCTTTAAAGGCCTTAATCGTTTTATAATCGATGCCATGGCCTGCATTGACCCCCATCTTGAGCTTGCGGGCCATTTTTGCGCTATCGACTATTTGCTTAAAGGTCTCTTCCCGCTTTTGAGGAGTTTCAGCATCACAAAATGTCCCGGTATGAATCTCCACCATATCCGCATTGATTTTATGGGCTATCTTTATTTGATCGGGATCAGGGTCCACAAAAAGGCTGACCGGGATGTCTCCCTGATGAAGAGATCCTATCGCGCCTTCAATATGATCCCGATGTACCACGAGATCCAGCCCCCCCTCGGTAGTTAGTTCCTCTCGTTTTTCAGGCACTAATGTCACCAAATCCGGCCTAATTTCAAGGGCGGTGGCCACCATCTCATTAGTTGCGGCCATCTCCAGGATTAACCTGGTCTGAACTGTCTGCCGGATGATACGAACATCCCGATCCTTTATGTGTCGCCTGTCTGCCCTTAGATGTACCACCACACCATCCGCACCGGCCAATTCCACCAATGCGGCGGCGGCCACAGGGTCCGGATAGATAGTCTTTCGCGCTTCCCTCAGGGTAGCAACATGATCAACAT
The DNA here is from genome assembly GCA_043818915.1 of Pseudomonadota bacterium. GTDB lineage: Bacteria > Desulfobacterota > Desulfobacteria > Desulfobacterales. Next base: position 53,295 of record JBDRFJ010000213.1, read on the forward strand.
TAACCGCCAAACCAGCCATAGATATTCCTCCGGAAAATTAGTTCATATCATACGTTATAGTTTGAAAAAAAGTGCGCGGGATAACATAAAGACTCAATATCGAAACTCGAAGCACGAAATCCGAAACAAATCCGAAATTCAAATATCAAATTTTCAAAACAGTAAAAGTCTTACTCAGCACTCTATTTCTTACGAGTTAAGAGTATAATGACTCCAAATCCCGCCCGCCTCGCCTGAGCGAGAGCGATGGCGGGCAGGCATAATGTTTCGGATTTTGAATTTTGGTCATTTGAATTTGTTTCGGATTTCGTGCTTCGAATTTCGGATTTATTTATGCCGTATATCATATACAGAAACTAAAGTTTTTTCTTGAGGTCTGTAGTTCATAATAATTTCTTTAAATCCCTTTCCTTTGCTTCCATCTTCTCAGCTTCCTCAGACGCCCCTTCATGATCAAAACCGAAAAGATGCAAGATACCATGTATCAAAAGTTCATTAAATCGTTCTTCGGTAGTAATCCCGCCGATCTTGCCCTCTCTGTCTGCGGTTTCCATAGATATAACCACATCTCCGAGAAGATACGCATTGATATTGTCAAATTGTCCCTCCTGCATTGGAAAGGCAATCACATTAGTAGGGCCCGACCTTCCAAGATAGGCTTTATTCAACTCCGCTATACGGGAGTCGTCTACCAATAAAATCGACAGTTCTCCATCAGGACATTCCAAGGCGTTTAAGATACTCTCCGTCTTCTTCCTTATCCTCTCCTTGTTTATCGGGTACAGATTTTGCCTGTTGTCTATCAGAATCTCCATCTTGTCTCTTTCCGCCACCGGTCTGTATCCCTGGATATTCCACACGATGGTGATAAATTCCGGTCAGTGTTTTGTTAAAGCTCTTAGCGATTTCGTGAAGATCTTTTAGAGTGAGTTCACAGTCATCCAACTGACCATCTAAAAAAACCTTGTTGATCATTTTTTGGAGCATCCCCTTAATCCGGGATGGTGTGGGGTCCTCAAGGCTACGGGATGCTGCTTCAACAACGTCTGCCAGCAAAACCAGCGCTGCCTCCTTTGTTTGGGGCTTAGGACCGGCGTATCTGAAATCATTAATAGTAACAGCATCTTCTCCCTTCATCTGCTTCGCCTTTGCATAGAAAAAACTGATTAAGCTGGTCCCATGATGCTGTTGAATGGCATCGGTAATCGCTTGCCCCAACTTGTATTTTTTGGCCATTTCCACGCCGTCCCTTACATGGGCGATCAGGATAAGGCTCGACATGGACGGAGCGAGTTTATCGTGCCTATTTCCAGAGTCCATCTGATTCTCAATAAAATAAAGCGGCTTGGAAATCTTCCCTATATCATGATAATAACCAATGACCCTTGCCAATAGCGGATTAGCGCCGATGGAGTCTGCTGCGGCCTCTACCATATTCCCCACGATAACAGAGTGGTGATATGTGCCGGGCGCTTCCAGCATGAGTTTGCGCAGCACAGGACGGTCCAGATTGGCCAGCTCTAATAGTTTGATATCTGTAGTGTAATCAAAGGCCATCTCCAACAGTGGTGTAATTCCAGTGGTTATGATACCACTTACCACCCCGCCGAGGAATCCGAAAAGCCAATCTTGCGGGAGCTTAAAAGTAAAAAAGGACCCTTGGTACAGATCCAGGGCTGAAATAATCACTACATTTACCAGCCCTACTTTTAAACCGGCTTTTATGAGAACACCACGTTCTCTGCAGCTTCGTGTCCAATAGGCCCCCATCATGCCGTTTAAAAGGAAATAACTAAAAAAATCAAATCGATTTTCGAACAAAAATGCCGCGCAAAATGCCATGACCAGAGCAAACGAGACCGCCACCTCCATCCCCATGAACAAGCAGACAATCATAGCTCCTGCCGCAACCGGCGCAGCGAAAAAGAGCGAAGACCCATGAATGGAATAGGCAATATTTTGCCTTACCGCCTCTGCCAACGAAACAAAAATTTCGCTCAAGAGAAACGATCCTGCAAGCATAACACACAAAAACAGGAGGTCCTTGTTGGTCTTGAACAACCTCTTTTCACCTTTTAGGTGGGTTACAAACAGCACTCTTAATACGACCCCCAAAAGAAGGACGAGCCCAAAAACCGTGCTTAACAGGTGTTGTTGACTGACCTCTGATTGCAATGCTTCTAATTTGAGAATATGAGAAGGCTGTACTCTTTCTCCTTCTCTTAAAAGCATCTCCCCCTTTTTTATCTGGGAAAAGACCTCATTGACCCTGTCTATTGCTGTCTGTTTCCGTTCTTCTGTTTCGTTTTTATTCAACGTTATATTAGGCTGAAGTAACCTTTGAGAGATATCTATAATAACACTTCGAAGAGGGTGGCTAAACCTTTTTAAATCCACACTTGCGGTTGTTTTTATAACTTCCCGCGCCTGATCAAGGCTATAAAACCTCTTGACGTCCTTGACAGTGGTTTCCACCTTTGATCCAATCCTTCGAAGCGTTATTCCCCTGTCTTGTGCTCCCCGAAAGTTTCCTTCGGCTGTTACTCCGACATTGAGAACACCCTGAAGGAACCTTACGATTGAATTTTCGGCTGTCATGGAAAACTTATTCTTCTCAAGAATAGTATAAGTCTCTTCGCTAACCTCTATTCCAAGAATTTTCTCAAAGGTTCCCTTCTGCTCCCAGACCTGATCATGAACAGATATGTTTGGTCTAACCTGTTTGTCAGCCGTACCCGATGGAATCTTGGCCGGCTGTTTTGGAAGTGTTTGGTCCAAGAGGGCACAAAGCGGTTGAAAAGCGTTATTGATACCATTCCTCAAATAGGCTATAAGGCTATCGTCGAAATCATACACCATTAATACGGAACGAGCTGCTTCCTGGCGTTTTTCTTCGGTCGCTGCTTCATCCTTTATAAGAAAGTCCTTTGGTGATTTAATATCCCGTTCCGCAATATCGCCTACTTTATAGGTATGGACAGGCACCAAAAGGTTGGGGAAAAGAAGCAATGTAATAAGAACACTGATCCCGACAAGCAACAGCCACCGGATATGCTTCTCCGTTAATGACTTTGAGAAAGACTTCAAGTCTGCAGCCTTTCCCTCCTTTTTTGTTTTATCGTCCCCCATTAACCCTTGCTCCTCAATCTTTCCTTCCTTATCTCCAGGTCTTCATATGCCTTTATAATATCTCGGACTAATTTGTGCCGAACCACATCTCTCTTTGAAAAATTTATGAAAGATATCCCTTTCACTCCTTGCAAAATATCCCTTGCCTCAACAAGCCCTGAAGTTGTTCCATTAGGAAGATCTATTTGAGTAATATCACCGGTAATGACCGCCTTGGAGCCAAACCCCAAACGTGTCAAAAACATCTTCATCTGCTCTGAAGTGGTGTTCTGGGCCTCATCCAGAATAATAAAAGCGTTATTCAAAGTACGGCCCCGCATAAATGCAAGGGGAGCCACTTCAATCTCCCCCTGTTGAATTAAACGGCTTGCCTTCTCAAAACGCATCATGTCGTGGAGTGCATCGTACAAAGGTCTCAGATATGGATTTACCTTCTCATACATATCCCCGGGCAAGAATCCAAGACTCTCACCTGCTTCCACTGCCGGACGAACCAAAATAATCCGACTCACCTTTTCCTGGGTCAGCCAAGATACAGCCATCGCCATTGCCAGGTACGTCTTCCCCGTACCGGCAGGACCGATACCAAACACGATATCAAAAGCACGGATAGCATCGATATACTCTTTTTGGGTCAGACTTTTTGGAGTAATCGGTCTTTTTTTGGAAGGGATATAGACCGTATCCAAAAATATGTCCTTTAATTTAGTCCGATCGTTGGCGCTTAAGATACGAACCGCAAAATCGATATCGGTCGGATAAATAGGATACCCTTCTACGAGAAGTCCATAGAGTTCCTTAAGAATTCTCCGGGCTAATGCAACCATAACCTGGTCCCCTTGGATCTCTATATCGGTTCCCCTCGTATGAATCTTAGCACCGACAGCCTGTTCAATAATGCGAAGGTGCTTGTTGTGCTCTCCAAAAAGGGTGCGGGCCAACATATTGTCGTCAAAGCTAATCTTAGCGACATTATTTTCTGGATTTTCTGCCAAGTTGCTTTCCATCAATAAAAATATGGTAACCGTTTACGGCGGTCAGGGCTTTTTCTCCATTCCCGATCCCTGACATCTGACATCTGTTACAATGTATAATGCGAAGGGTATCAGAAGGGAAAAACAGAGTCAAGAGCCTCCTATGAACAGGATATGGGAAATAGCTTGACCAACATTTTTCAATCCGGTAGCATAAGCTTAGAGAATGTCAGCCATAATAGAATTGAAGAATTCTTTTGGATAGTTGAGAGAAGATAAGTGATATTTATCTGAAATATTATCATTTTCAGTAACGGAGAGAGTTATCCATGAAAAAGGGAGCACTCACTTTACATGACACTCAATTACACCTCGGGATAGACATAGGGTCTGTCAGCGTCAACACTGTCCTCCTTGACTCAAAAAAGCATGTAGTCTTCGATAATTATACCCGAACCAAGGGAGAACCGCTCAAGGCGACCGTCAAGGTCCTTTCCGAACTTCTCTCAACCGTACCCGCCAAAAATATCCTTTCATGCTCCATTACCGGCACAGGAGGGACCCTCGTTGCCAGGCAATTGGATGCCATTTTTGTCAACGAAATTATTTCCCAGGCCAAAGCGGTCGAACAGTGTCACCCGGAAGTAAGAACAATTATCGAGATGGGGGGCGAAGACGCCAAATTGATATTGGTAAGACAGGAGGCAAGCGGTGAACTCGCCATAGGCGACTTTGCCATGAACACCATGTGCGCGGCCGGCACGGGCTCCTTTTTGGACCAGCAGGCCCATAGGCTCGGATATTCTATAGAAGAGTTCAGCTCCCTGGCCCTCAAATCCGACACCCCCCCACGCCTTGCCGGCCGTTGCAGTGTCTTTGCAAAGACCGACATGATCCACCTTCAGCAAGAGGCTACACCGGATTATGACATCATTGCCGGACTTTGTTTTGCTATGGCACGAAATCTCAAGAGCAATATCGGGAAGGGGAAAAAAGTACGGCCTCCTGTATCTTTCCAGGGTGGCGTGGCGGCCAACCTTGGGGTCCGCAAGGCATTTGAGTCGATCCTGAAGCTCTCTCCGGGCGAACTGATCATACCCGACCACTTCTTTTCAATGGGCGCTATAGGGGCCGCACTCATAACGATAGAACACAAAGAGAGTTGGAAGCCGTTTGAAGGTATCGAACGCCTGAAAGATTATCTTGCCGACCATACCTCAGAGGCAAAACGCCTGCCGCCTTTGGCGATAACAGAAAAATCTAATCATACTCCCCCTCTCCCCCCAAAACAATTATCTTCTGAAGACTCCCGGCTCGATGTATACCTTGGAATAGATGTCGGTTCCATCAGCACCAATGTCGTGCTGATAGACACACACAAAAACCTGGTGGCAAAGGCCTATCTAATGACCGCCGGCCGCCCCCTGGATGCGGTAAAGCAAGGGCTGTCGATCATCGGCAAAGAGTGGGCGGACCGTGTGCATGTATTGGGGGCCGCCACCACGGGATCGGGAAGGTACTTGACCGGTGATTTTATAGGAGCGGACATCGTAAGGAATGAGATTACCGCCCAGGCAACCGCAGCGGCGGATATAGATCCCGGGGTAGACACGATCTTTGAAATAGGCGGTCAGGATTCCAAGTATATCAGCCTTGATAACGGCGTGATAGTAGACTTTATGATGAACAAGGTCTGCGCGGCGGGGACCGGTTCTTTCCTTGAAGAGCAGGCGGAAAAGCTGGGGATTTCTATTGAGAAAGAATTCGGCGCCCTGGCCCTTTCCTCAAAACGACCCATACGCCTTGGTGAACGATGTACCGTCTTCATGGAATCAGACTTAGTTCACTATCAACAACAGGGGTGCGAAAAAGAGGACCTTGTAGCGGGTCTCAGCTATTCGATCGTGGAAAATTACCTCAACCGGGTGGTGGAAGATCGACGGGTTGGAAATCGTATTTTTTATCAAGGGGCCACAGCACAAAATCAAGGCATCGTGGCCGCCTTTGAAAGGGTCACGGGAAAACCTATTACCGTTCCCGGACATTGCGATGTAACCGGTGCCATAGGGGCCGCTCTTCTTGCCATGAAAGAGCGGAATTGGAAAGAGAGCACGTTCAAAGGGTTTGAACTAAGCAAATCCGGGTATACGATTCAATCGTTTGAGTGCGGGCATTGCCCTAACAGGTGTGAGGTACGGAAGGTCACCGTGGAGGGAAGCAAGCCTCTCTTTTACGGGAGCCGATGTGAGCGGTACGAAGTGGGGAAGAAAAAGACCCGGGGAGATGCAATACCTGACCTTTTCAAAGAACGGGAACAATGGCTCCTTGAGACGCCGTTTTTGGAAACATCACGTACAGGAAAGCAGGGAACCATAGGAATTCCTCGAACGATGTTTTTTCTGGAACTGATGCCGTTCTGGATCACCTTTTTCGAATCTTTGGGATATACCGTTGTCATATCCGAGCAGACCAACAAGAGGCTTATCGGAAAAGGCGTGGAGCGGATGGTGGCTGAGACCTGTTTCCCGATCAAAGTAGCACATGGCCACATCCTTGATCTGATCGATAAAGGAATCGATACGATCTTTCTCCCCCATATTGTTGATCTGAAAAAACAATCCCCGGATTTTCAGTTCAGTTATCTGTGCCCTTATGTACAAACTCTTCCTTATACGGTACATTCTGCCATTAATTTCAAGGAATTGGGCGTACACCTTATTCAGCCTGTTCTCTATTTTGGGCGTGGTTACGGATCCCTTCTGCGCGGACTCAAACGGCTCGGAGAAATAGTCGGTATCCATTCAAAGGAGATCTCCAGGGCCACGGAACAGGCCGAAGCAGCACAAAAACGGTTCTATTTCAGGATAAGGCACCGCGGACAAGAGATCCTTTCCGGGCTGAAGCCGGATGAAAAGGCAATGGTAGTAGTCAGCAGGCCTTACAACGGATACGACCCGGGGATTAACCTCAATCTTCCCAAAAAACTCAGAGACCTGGATACCCTGGCCATTCCCATGGACTTTCTCCCCCTTGACGCAATCCGAACCTCATTAAGCGTAAAGAGTCATTATTGGAAGTTCGGTCAAAAGATTATGAGCGCCGCTGAATTGATCAAGAAAGACCCTCGCCTGTTTGCTATCTATATCACAAACTTCGGATGCGGCCCGGACTCATTTATTGCTCATTTCTTCAGAGATTCCCTCAAGGGGAAACCTTACTTAGAAATAGAAATAGACGAACACAGCGCTGACGCAGGGGCCATAACCCGCCTTGAGGCATTCCTGGACAGCTTGAAACACTATACACCAAAATCAGAGCCCAAGGCCCATGTCGTCCCGCTCGGCGTTAAAAAGACCGGCACACGCAAGGTGTTTATACCTGCCATGTCAGATCAGGCCTTTTCCATTGCGGCGGCCTTTAAGGCATGCGGGATCGAATCCGAGGTCCTTCCGGAATCTGATGACGAATCTCTCAGCCTCGGGCGTCACCTCACCTCAGGAAAGGAATGTTACCCGTGTATCCTGACGACAGGAGATATGGCAAAATGTCTAAACCGGCCGGACTTTGATCAGGACCGGTCTGCTTTTTTTATGCCTTCGGGCACCGGTCCCTGCCGGTTCGGCCAGTATCATCGGTTCCATCGGCTCGTGCTGAACGAACTCGGCTACCCCCAGGTACCTATCTACGCCCCCACTCAAAGTGAGGTATTTTACAAAGAACTCGGCATGGTTGACAAAGATTTTGCGCGACTTTCCTGGCAAGGGGTTGTCGCTATTGACTTCTTAGAGAAGGCTTTGAGAAAAAGCCGTCCCTATGAAACCACGCCCGGCGAGACGGATCGTATCTATCAACGTGGACTCAAAGAAGTGAGCGAAACAATCGAGAAGAGAGGTTCCCTGACACACACATTAATGAGGGCTCGAAAATTATTTGACAGCATTTCAAGAAACGGGACCCCGAATAAACCGGTTATTGGACTTGTGGGGGAGATCTATACCCGCGCGAATCGTTTTGCCAATGAAGATGTTGTGAGGAAAATAGAATCTCTGGGAGGAGAGGTGTGGATGCCTCCTATTGCCGAATGGCTCCTCTATATCAACTTTGTCGCCATGGACCGAAGCCTGAAGCACCGTCGCCTCAAACCATTTTTAGCCACGCTCTGGACAGACCGCATCCAAAAGAGAGACGAACATCACCTCGGCGCCGCATTCATGGGGGACAAACATTATTCCAAGGACCCGGAGATACTTAAGATCATAATGAATGCACGGCCATATCTGCACCGTGCCTTCAGGGGGGAAGCAATCTTAAGTGTCGGCAAAGTTATTGACTTCATACAAAAAGGCGCCGCGGGGATTCTCAATATTATGCCGTTTACCTGCATGCCCGGCACTATCGCAAGCGCGTTGTTAAAACGCTGCAGGGAAGAGCACGACAATATCCCGTTCCTAAATATGGCCTACGACGGCCAGGCCCAAACCAACACAATGACCCGCCTTGAGGCATTTATGCACCAGGTGAAACGGTTTCATGAAAATAGGATAACGGATTAATCTACTGAACCCTCAAACGTTGCAATTCCCCTAATTGTAACCGACCTCACAGATCTCACCCGTAACTCCGATATTGAGCAAAAAAACAAAGGGAAAAGAATTGAAAAAACCTCGTTGATTCAGTATGATAAGTTCGACAAAAAACAAAAAATACTGTAACCAACGAGGTTAAAAGAAATGATACGACAAACCGTTCT
>JBDRFJ010000214.1:0-38517 GCA_043818915.1 Pseudomonadota bacterium
TCCGTAACGAAAAAGAGTGAGAACGAGACAAAATTTTCGCAAATTTGAGGAGAATAGCAGGCCTATTTGACGAAAACTTGCGGAAATTTGGGCCGTTTCTCACTCTTTTGCAGTAGGATCAGAATTCTCGGACAGCCTCCTATGGTGGCGACCTGAGGTTTGGGACCATATAGAATTTTTTTGAAAGGGGGTTAGCGCTTTGGCACAAGGAACAGTAAAATGGTTCAGTGATAAAAAGGGGTTCGGTTTCATTGAGCAGGAAGACGGGCAGGATATATTTGTTCACCATTCCTCCATCAACATGTCTGGGTTCAAAAGTCTAGCTGAAGGCGAGCAGGTGAGCTTTGACGTTGAAGAGAGCGACCGAGGGCCGGTGGCCAAGAACGTCACCAAGGCTTAGTTCACACTGCAACAAGGTCATAAGGGCACTTCGTCTTACCTCGACGAGATGCCCTTTTGTTTTGCAAAGATTTCTATAACCTAAGTTGAGCGATTTTTGAGGAAGAGATGTGCCCCACAAAAGTCAGATGGTTCTTAAATCTTGTCACCCTTCTCCTGGTACTTGCCACTCCACTTTTCGCACGAACAGAAACCTTTACGGCAGCCCACGTATGTGACGGGGATACCATCATCCTTTCCAATCAACAGCACGTGCGCTATATCGGGATCAACGCGCCGGAGATCGCTCACGACATGAAACCTGCTGAATATTTTGGGCATGAGGCAAGGGAATGTAATAAACAGCTTGTCTTGGGGAAAAGGATAAGGCTTGAATTTGATCGAGAACAGCAAGATCGCCATGGAAGGACCCTTGCCTACGTCTATCTTGAAGACGGAACTTTTGTGAATGCAGAACTTGTCAGGGCAGGCTGTGCGCACGTGCTTTATGCACCTCAGAATGTAACATATTACGAGAGCCTTCTCACCTTACAACGGAAAGCGATTGAGGCACAAAAAGGGATGTGGCCACACATCCTTGCAGTTTCGCAAAAACCGTATATAGGAAACGCAAGATCCAAAAAATTTCACCGTCCCATTTGTCCATTCGGGGAGCAAACATCCGCGATAAATCTGGTACAGTTCAAAACGAAAAAAGAGGCTTTTATGAAGGGATACAGCCCATGCAGGAAGTGTCTTCCTTGATCTTCGACGCCTATCGTTTTTCCCCGGTACCCCACCTCAGGTAATCTTTACTAATATAAGCGGATTCTACCCGTTCGATTTTAACTGCACACACCTTGAATTCTGGTATCTTGGCGATCGGGTCCAGCGCCGTGCTGGTCAAAATGTTTGCCCTGGTCTCCCCATAGTGAAATGTCATGGAGGCAACACCAGGTGGAACAACCTCTGTTATCTTTGCTTTAGCCTTTACGCGCCCTCTTCTGGAAGCCACGGTTACGACTTCTCCATCTTGAATCTCCAGAGAAGCGGCATCAACCGGATTTATCTCCACATGCTCCTCGCCCCGCAATGCGTTTAGACCTGGCACCTTGCGTGACAGGACAGCGTGATAATGAAAGATGCTCCGCCTGGTTGTAAGGATGAAAGGATACTCATTGCTCGTGGTCTCAGCCGAAGGTCTGTACTCAACGGGCGCAAGTTGAGCGCGGCCACTCGGTGTGTTGAAACGGTCACTGTAAAGATACGGTGTTCCGGGATGAATTGGAAACGGGCAGGGCCATTGGAGGCCTGACTTTTCGAGGCGTTCATACTTGATGCCGCCATAACTCGGGGTCAGGCTGCGTATTTCTTCCATAATTTGTTCGGGGCTATCAAAATCAAACCCTTTGGCATCCATATTCCGAGCGACATCACAAATAATCATCCAGTCGGGACGTGCATTGTCCACCGGCTCTATCGCTTTCCGAACCCGCTGTACCCGTCGTTCCGTGTTGGTAAACGTTCCGTCCTTTTCAGCAAAACTGGCGGCCGGAAGCACCACATCCGCTAATCGGGCCGTATCTGTAAGGAAGAGATCCTGCACCACGAAAAGCTCCAGACGCGAAATAGCCTTTTCTATGGATTTGCTGTCAGGGTCTGTAACCAGAGGGTTTTCGCCCATTACATAGAGCGCCTTCACGGTGCCTGCATGAGCCGCTTCAAAAATCTCGGTCAGTGTAAGACCTGGCGACGGGTTAAGGTCGCAACCCCATGCCTTTTCAAATTTTTCCCGAACCTCCTTATCATCCACCTTTTGATACCCCGGGTACACGTTGGGAAGCGCTCCCATGTCGCAGGCCCCCTGAACGTTATTCTGTCCCCTTAGGGGATTTACGCCGGTTGAAGGCTTGCCTATATTCCCCGTGACAAGGGCGAGGTTGGCCACAGACCGCACATTATCTGTTCCATGCGAGTGCTGAGTAATACCCATAGCATAAAGGATGGTCGCCGGTGACGTTAAGGCAAACATCCTGGCAGCTTCGGCTATCTCTTTTGCGGTCACACCGGTTATTTCAGCAGCGGTCGCGAGATCACATCCCATAACCGAAGCCTCAAAAGCCTCGAAGCCTTCGCATCGCTCTTCGATAAATGAGTCATCAAAGAGTCTCTCCTCGATGATAACTCTCATCATACCCTTGAGGAGTGCTACATCAGTCCCGGGCTGGTGCCTGAGCCAAATGTGAGCCTTCCGGCACAGAGGTATCTGCCGCGGATCTGCCACGATAAGCTTTGCGCCTTTTGAGAGAGCTCTGTCAATCCGTCTCCCGATAATAGGATGATTAGCGGTCGTATTCGTCCCTATGGTAAATATGCAAGCGGCATTTTCTACCTCGTTGATCGAGTTAGTCATAGCGCCGCTACCGAAACTGGCGGCCAGACCGGCCACCGTGGGGGAGTGTCAGAGACGCGCGCAGTGGTCAATATTGTTGGTGTTCATGACCACCCTGGCGAACTTTTGAAAAAGGTAGTTCTCTTCGTTAGTGCACTTGGCCGAGGAGATGGCGGCAAACTGGCCCCCTTTGTAATGAGATAGAGTGCTGGCCACATATTTGATGGCCTGGTCCCAGGTGATCTCTACAAATTTCCCTTCTCGTTTTACAAGGGGCGCCGTTATCGGTTTGCCCTTCTCTGTTACTTCATCAACGATAGAGGATGCTTGAGCATATTCATCGTATACACGTACGAGGGGGAAGGAAAGCCTCTCGTGGCAGTCTACGAATTCATAGCCATAGCGACCTCGAACACAAAGATTCCCCTGGTTAACAGGGCTTTCGCGATCACCTCTCGCCCTTATGATTGCCCCTCCACGAATTCCCAGATAGAGTCCGCATCCCACGCCACAATACGCACACGTGGTCTTTACTTCCCTCGTGGGATACTCAACTTTCTTGGGTGTCAAGGCTCCTACCGGACAACGTTCAACACATTCCCCGCATGACACACACACCGACTCCTTAAGCGGCTTATTAGCGAAAGTACTGACTTTAAGGTCATAGCCGCGATGAGCCATGTCAATCGCGTGAGTACCGGAAATTTCGTTGCATGTTCGGACGCATATGGTGCAATGAATGCATTTGTTAGGATTGAAATTGAAAAAGGGGTTGCTCGTATCAATAGGAAGATCTTTGGCCACGCGTTCGAAGCGGTTAAACCGTCGTTCATTATAGTCTATGTGGTTTACCAGTTCCTGGAGACGACAGTTTCCACTTTTGGGGCAGAGCAAGCAATTGAAGTCATGATCACTTAATATGAGTTCAAGGATCACCTGACGCAACTGTTCAATTTCAGCGTCATCCGTAACTACTACCATCCCTTCTTCAACAAGGGTGCGACAGGCAGGCTCAAGCCTCTTTCGGCCTCGAATCCTCACTAAACATAATCGGCACACCCCCTGGGGGCTAACATCAGGACAATAGCACAAAGTGGGGATGTACATGCCCGCATTGCGGGCCGCTGTAAGGATGGTTACACCCGCAGGTGCGCTTACTTCTACCCCGTTTATGTGCAAATTAACGTTACTCATACCTATCACCTGGAGCTTCTTCTATTTGACCAGAAACACATTCCACGGCACTAAACCGTGGCGGGCACACCTCCATACAAGTCCCGCATTTGACACATTTTGTCTGGTCGATCTCGTGAACCTGCCACTTCGCACCTATGATGGCATCAACCGGACATGCCTGCAGGCATTTCAGACACGCCTTACATTTGTACTCCTTGATACGATAGTAAATAAGGGATCTGCATACAAGAGCCTTACAGCGCTTTTCGTGGATGTGTTCTCTATACTCGTCGCGAAAGTACTTGATGGTAGAAAGTACAGGATTCGGAACGGTCATTCCCAGTCCGCATATGGAGCCCGCCTTAACAGCTTCTGCCAAATAGAATAAGGTGTCTATGTCTTGCGGGTCCCCCTCCCCTTTTGTAATGTCCTTTAAAATTTTAAACATCTGTTTTGTGCCGAGTCTGCACGGAACACATTGGCCGCACGATTCATGCTGAGCAAAATCGAGAAAGTAACGAGCGATATTAACGATGCACGTACTTTCATCCATGACCAGCATGCCCCCGGAGCCCATGATCGATCCTACATTGGCCAGGGATTCATACTCCACCGGTAAATCTAAGAGTTCCTCGGGTATACATCCACCTGAAGGTCCGCCGGTCTGGACCGCCTTGAACTGCTTTCCTCCCGGAATTCCTCCCCCTACGTCATAAATGATTTCGCGAAGTGTCGTACCCATCTCCACTTCTACAAGGCCCACATTCCGGACCGTTCCCACGAGTGAAAATATCTTGGTTCCCTTATTAGTCTCCGTCCCTATCTTCGAATACCACTCTGATCCATTAAGCATTATCCTGGAAACATTTACCAGGGTCTCCACGTTATTTATAACAGTAGGCTTACCCCATAATCCTTGTATGGCAGGAAAAGGAGGTTTCGGCCTTGGTTGCCCGCTCCTTCCTTCGACTGAAGCTATAAGCGCTGTTTCCTCCCCACACACAAATGCGCCGGCGCCCTTTACTACCTTAATTTCAAAGTCAAACCCCTCTCCCATGATATCGCGACCAAGAAGTCCCAAATCAGCACACTGAGCAATGGCCGCGGCCAAATGATGAACAGCCAGCGGATATTCCGCACGCACATATATAATCCCTTGAGAGGCTCCCACGGCATAACCGGCGATCATCATCCCTTCCAGCACACTGAAGGGGTCGCCTTCCATTACGCTTCTGTCCATAAAAGCCCCTGGGTCACCTTCATCGCCGTTGCAAATAATATACTTTTCTTCACCAGGAGCATTGCGTGCCGTTTCCCATTTGATCCCGGTTGGGAATCCGGCGCCCCCTCGTCCCCTCAGACCACTAAGCTTGATCTCTTCGATAACTTCTTCAGGAGTCATCCGTGAGACCACTTTGGCAAGCGCCTGGAAACCATCCACCTTTATGTAATCTTCAATACTGGTAGGGTCTATGCGTCCACAATTTTTGAGTACGATTCTTTTCTGTTTCTTGTAAAAGGGGATATCATCCTCATGAAGGTATTTTTTACCGGTGGCAGGGTCTTCGTCCAGTAGCCTTTCAACGACCCGCTTCTCAAGCAGTGTCTCAGAAATGATCTCAGGTACATCCTCTTTTGTAACATGCTGGTAGAATATATTGTCCGGGCCCACAACTACAATCGGTCCTCTTACGCACAATCCTCTACAACCTGATCTCTTGATCGTTACTTCGTCTCCCAACTCCTGCTGTTTGCTTTCGCTAACAAAGGCTTCTCTGACGTGTTCGCTTCCAGACGACATACAACCGCTTCCACAACAGACAACTACTTCCTTTCCTGTTGCGGACTCACCAGCGACCAGAGATTTTTTGAAGAGCTGTAACGATTCCGGGCTATCTATTTTGAAGCTTTTGGCGGATTCTCTTGGGGCCGGTTTCTTCATACGCGCACTATGGTATCTTGGATTAAAGTATACGGCTTCTCAATGTGTCTCACGTTCCGTGTTATCATGGTCCTTGGTGAGTACGTCCTTGAGTTTTTTCATTGTCATTTTTGAATGAACGTCGTCGCCCACCAGGACAACCGGAGCCAAAGCACATGACCCAACGCATGCAAGCCTGTCAAGACTGTATTTGAAATCGGGCGTTGTCTGGCCCGATTTGATACCAAGGGTCTTTTCAGCCATTTCCAGAATGTCGCGGGCGCCGCGCACATGGCAAGCGGTCCCCTGGCATACACATATGAGATGATCACCACGACGAGTTAAATGGAAATAGTCATAGAATGTTGCCACGCTAAACACCTGGCTCGGTGGCAACTTTAAAAATTCCGCAATCGTAGCTAAGGCGTCCTCTGGCAGGTATCCAAACTCTTCCTGAATCCTTTGCAAGATGGAGATTAAATCACCCTTACCCCCTTCAAAAACCGAGAGAATCTTATGCACCCTCGCCTCAGCCATAGCACTTTAGCTCCTTCAATCACTTTCTAACGCTTACCCTGGATAATCTCTTCGGCTAACCGGACATCTGCGGCGCTGCCGATAAAGACCGGCACCCTCTGGTGAAGATGTTGCGGCTGAACATCGAGAATACGTTCGTAACCAGTGCTTGCATATCCTCCAGCCTGTTCGACAATAAAGGCCAGGGGATTCACCTCGCACGTAAGCATCAGCTTTCCATGGTACTTCGAAGAATCCTTTGAGTCCGCTGGATACATGTGAATTCCACCTCTGAGTAGATTCCGGTGAAAATCCGTTACAAAAGAACCGGTATAACGCGCCGTATAAGGACGGCCTGTTTTTATGTCCGGCGTCTTAAAATACTCGACCACATTCTGTACTTTTTCGTCCCAGAAATAATAATTCCCCTCGTTAACGCTGTAAGTCTTCCCCTTCTCGGGAATGCGAATGTTTTCATGGGAAAGGAGAAATTCTCCGATACCCGGCTGGAGCGTAAAACCGTGTACTCCACCTCCGGTTGTGTAAACCATCATCGTACTTGATCCGTAAATAAAATAACCTGCTGCTATCTGTTTATGGCCTGGCTGCAGCACATGTGGCATTAAACCGAGTTCTGTGGGGCCTTCTCTTTTAAAAATTGAAAAAACCGTACCGATTGCAACGTGTACGTCAATATTGGTGATACCCCCTAAAGGGTCAAAAATCAGAATATAGCCACCATTGGCATATTGTTTAGGGATTGATATTATATCCGTATTCATCTTAGAAGCCATACAACACAAGTATCCGCCGTGGCTAAGCCGGTTTATAATTGTAGAGTTGGCAAATTCCCGCAATTTCTGCACCGCCTCTTCGGAAACGCTTTCTGGTCCAACAAGGTCGAGTTCATCAGACAAATTTGCCTTGTTCACCTTATAGGCAATGATCTTAGCCGCCACTGTCATGTCAGACAGTATTGAAGTAAAGGCGCCCGTGGCCTCTGGTTGCTCCTTTTGACGGGATAAAATAAACTCGGTAACGGTTACTCCTTTAGCCATTTCCAACTCCCCTTGTCTCTTTGAGACCTTTACAATTTTGACGCTTCACCTCATTAAGAAGCCCTATAAAAAGATGACCAAAACAAGCTCATCAAAGACTTTTTAGGAGATCATCAAGTTTAAAAGCCGCCATTTGTCATTTCACCTGAAAGAAGAGAATATGTCAAGGAGAAATTTAGGGCGGATGGCAAGAGGATGATAGCACAGCGAGGCCTTTATCTTAGAAGATAAAAAAAAGAGTTCTGGCAAGGTTTGAGCAAGCGAGGATTATTGGAGTTGCCGTAGGACTAAGATATGGGTTCTATATTGACGCCGCAGACCTTAAATTCCGGTATTCGAGAGACGGGATCAAGGGCGTCGTTGGTCAAAAGGTTGGCTGCTGCTTCCCCAAAATGAAATGGGATAAAGATGACCCCTTCAGGGGTTCTGCGTGTAATACGAACCCTGGTGGCAATCTCGCCCCGGCGTGAGATAATCTTGACCATGCTTCCGTCTGCGATCCCTTTCTTTTCCGCATCTAAAGGGTTTATATCCGTAATCACTTCAGGGGCAATCGTATTGAGCCCCCCCACCTTGCGAGTCATAGTACCACTATTGTAATGGTACAGAACCCTTCCGGTCGAAAGAAGGAAGGGATAGTCTTCATTCGGGAGTTCGTCAGGGAGGCTAAACTCCACAGGGTGAAACCGTCCTATTCCACGGGTAAACTGCTTACTGTGCAGACGAGGAGTACCTGGATGTTCCCAGTTCGGGCATGGCCATTGCAGGCCCTTTTTTTTGAGGCGTTCGTAGTGGATCCCACCATAGATCGGCGTAAGACGGGAGACTTCCTCCATAATTTCTTCAGGGCTTTTATAATTCATGGAGACTCCCATCTTTTCAGAGAGATTGCATATGATTTCCCAATCGGGCTTGGAATCCCCCACCGGTTCCGTTGCCCGTCTGATGCGTTGTACAAGTCTTTCTGTATTCGTAACAGTACCGTCTTTTTCAGCAAAACTGGCGGCAGGCAACACTACATGGGCCAGTTGAGCCGTCTCTGTCATGAAGATATCTTGTACTACAAGAAGGTCCAATTTTTCAAGGGCAGCTCGTATGTGGTTGATATTGGGGTCACTCACAACAGGGTTTTCTCCCATGATGTACATCCCTTTTATCTTACCTTCTAAAATAGCGGGCCACATATCGGTCACAGTGAGGCCCGGCTTTGCGGGGAGTTTCTTGCCCCAGGCCTGTTCGAATTTGCTAACGGTCGCCTGATCAGAAATAGACTGATATCCAGGGAGTACATTGGGTAGGGCGCCCATATCACAGGCTCCCTGCACATTATTTTGACCTCGCAGGGGATTAACCCCTCCTCCTTCGATCCCTACGTTGCCGCACAACATAGCCAGATTGGCGATAGATTTAACGTTGTCAGTGCCAAATGCATGTTGGGTGATACCCATTGCATACGCAATAGATCCTTTCCCCACCTTAGCATAAAGGCGCGCGGCTTTTCTCAGGTCTCCAGCCGGAATGCCGGTGATCCGTTCTACGAATTCCGGGTCATATTTCACCACCGTTTCTTTTAGAGCCATAAAATTCTCTGTTCGTTCCGCAACATACGTAATATCATACAGGTCTTCTTCTATAATGACATGCATCATGCCGTTTAACCAGACCACATCGGTACCCGGCTTCGGACGGAGCCAGATTTCGGCATATCTCACCATCTCAATCTCACGGGGATCAACCACAATCAATTTGGTACCGTGTTCTCGTATCGCCTTGACCATTTGAAGGCCTATTACGGGGTGATTTTCAGTCGGATTGCTCCCGGTCAGCAGAATCACATCGGCCTTTTTAAAATCTGCTATGGGGTTGGTCATAGCCCCACTGCCAAAGGATGCGGCCAGACCGGCCACAGTGGAGGAGTGTCAGAGACGCGCACAGTGGTCCACATTGTTGGTGCCTACCACTGTGCGCATAAATTTTTGCATCAGGTAATTTTCTTCGTTGGTACACTTTGCCGAACTCAAGCCAGCCAAGCTATCAGAACCGCTCCACTCCTTGATCGCCAACAGTTTTTGGGAAACCATTGAAATTGCCTCTTCCCAAGTCGCTTCCCAAAAATATTCTCCTTTACGGATGAGCGGGGTCTTTAACCGGTCGGGATGACGAACGAACTCGTTTCCAAACCTCCCCTTAACGCAGAGATTTCCAAAATTGGGGCCATCAGAGGGGTCAGCAGTCGCTTCAACAATCGATTCTCCCTTTACGTTTAAGGTGATTGAACAGCCACAGCCACAAAACGAACACACGGTTTTAATCTTTTTGGTTTCGCCGGCAGAGACCGGAAGCGTAACCGTTTTTTTCACCAAAGCCCCGGTTGGACAGTTATCGACACATGCCCCGCAGGAAACGCACTTGTCATTAATGCTAATAAAAATACGTTCAGGGAATCCGTTTTTGTCAAACTTAGCCCCCCCTAACTCCAATGCCTCGTATTCGCAGCTATTCTTGCAACGCTGGCAAAATATACACTTGTTCGGATCGATAATGATAAAGGGATGACGATTGTCAATCTTGTACTGACGCCGATTGAGCATCTTGGATGTGGGAAATTTTACCCCATATTCTATGGAGAATTCACGCAACTTACATTTGGAAAGGGCTGCGCATCCACATTGCAAGCATCGTTTGGACTCACGAAGCGCTGTCTCTTCGGTAAATCCTAACTCGATTTCATCAAAATCCCGGTTACGTCGTTCCGGCGCCCGCACCGGCATCTTTTCACCCAATCGCATAGGGACATCTTCAAAATTGTGCAGATCAATATCTTCAAACTTTTTCCCCTTTGTGTAGTTGAGCTGCCGTTTCGGGTGTGGCAACGACGCTCCGGTAAGACATGTATGGATTGCTTTGGCCGCTTTTCTTCCTCCGGTGATGGCCTGGATAACCGTTCTTGGGCCCCGGACAACGTCTCCGCCTGCATAAATACACTCCTCGGAAGTCTGGAATGTCTGGGGACTCGAAATAATGGTTCCGCCAGGGAGAACGCTCGGTTTTACACCTTCATCCGGTGTTTCCATCCAGGAAAGATCCGGACTTTGTCCAATCGCCGCAATAACAGTATCTACCTCGCGGGTTGCTTCGGAGCCTGGGTCAGGAATCGGCCGACGTCTCCCTTTTTCGTCAGGTTCGCTCAATTTCATGCGAACTGTTTCGAGTATAAGATTGCCATTCTCTCTGACAATTTTCGAAATACCGGTCATAAAGATAAAATTAACGCCCTCTTTTTCTGCCTCTTTGACCTCCCGATGACTAGCCGGCACTTCCATCATCGAACGCTGGTAGATGACTACAACTTCATCCACGTCATGTATCCTTAGACAGGTTCTCGCAGTATCTACAGCGATGTCACCCCCACCGATTACGGCCACTTTGCTCCCCACGGACGGCATGGTCCCGGTACCCGTACTCTTAAGGAACTCAAGGGCTGAGAGGACCCCTTCCAGATCTTCCCCCTCAATATCCAGTTTTTGGTTCTGCCACGCGCCTATACCGAGAAAAATAGCCTCAAAGCCACTCTCCTTAAGGCTCTTAATAGTAAAGTCAACTCCCAATCTCTTTCCCATTCGGGTATCCACACCTGCTCTGAGTATGCTCTCTATTTCTTTGTCAACGATCTTCCTGGGAAGGCGGAATTCCGGTATGCCGTAGCGGAGCATTCCGCCCAACTTAGGCATTGCTTCGAAGATAGTGACCGCATGTCCCATATGTGACAAATAATAGGCCGCGGAGAGGCCGGCGGGCCCCCCACCGATCACCGCGATTTTATGTCCGGATAAGGCTGGAGGAGGCAACACATCTGCCCCCTTGTGACCGATGGCATGGTCTGCCACAAATCGTTTGAGATGATTAATGGAGATGCATTCGTCGACCAGCATTCGTCGACATCGAGTTTCACAAAAATGCGGGCAGACTCTCCCTACTGAAAGGGGAAGTGGATTCTTTTCTTTAATAAGTCTCAGGGCCTCTGTAAACTCACCGCGTGAAATCAGGCTGAGATAACCCTGAATATTGATATGGGCTGGGCATGTTAGGGAACAGGGCGCGATGCAGTCGCCATAATGTCGCGACAGCATCCGCTGGAGGGTTTTCTTTCTTGACGCGACAACCTGCTTGCTTTGAGAGGCGATCACCATGCCGTCTTCCACGGCCGTGGAACAGGCGGGCGCTAACTCCTCTCTTCCTTCGACTTCAACCACGCATATCCCGCACGGATATACGACAGGTTTATCGGGAGTATGGCAGAACGTTGGGATGAAAACCCCTGCTTTGAGTGCGGCATCTAATATCGTTGCACCGGAATCAACCCATACCGTTTGCCCATCAATCTGTATCTCTAACTTAGCCATTTTACGATTGAAAATTTATGATTTTCGATTGAAAATTTATGATTGACTATAGCCTAGGAGGCTGTCCGAGAATTATGTCCGTAACGAAAAAGAGTGCGAACGAGACAAAATTTTCGCAAATTTGAGGAGAATAGCAGGCCTATTTGACGAAAACTTGCGGGAATTTGGGCCGTTTCTCACTCTTTTGTAGTAGGATCAGAATTCTCGGACAGCCTCCTATTAGTCAATTCTCGGCCCAGAGATAGCCTATAAGTTTAGTGGATTCACTGAAGCATGTAACACCCAGCCATACGTCAATCGAAAATCGTCAATCATCAATCCTACGTGGTAAGCCACGAATGTGAATACAGGACCTTGCCCATGAGGACGCGCGTTGTCTTGTAATATTCCAATTCTGTCTGTCCCAAAGATGCCGGATCAGGTTTGTTTCCGTCCATGATGTCATGGACCAATTTCACATGGTCAGGCCGTTCTCCTTTGGCAATGCTCAACAGTTCCATGTCATACCCGTCGACAATCGCGGAATAGAGACCGTATTTCATGAGCATCATCATATAGGTACGATTCAGATAGGGGCGAAGATCTTCAGGAGCGCCATTAGAAACATTGGAAAGTCCTACAATCGATTTGGCTTCAGGCGCTATGTCCCCCAACATGCTCATGAACTCCAGACCGGACAAAACCTGATTGACATCAACGCATATCGGAGTGGCGATAGGGTCGATCCATATATCCGTGGTAGGAATGCCCGCTTCATTTGCCTGATAAATAAAATCGACCGCCATGGCGGCCCGCTCATTGGCATCCCGCGGCATCCCCTCTTTGCCCCACAGAAGTCCTATCACGTCCGCCTTATACCGGCTGACCATCGGGATACCCTTTTCCAACCGCTCAGGCTGTAGGGAAACAGAGTTCATCAACGACTTCCCTTTTGTATTCGCCTTTAATCCGGCTTCCATGGCTACGGGGTTGGTTGTATCAAGTGAAAGAGGGAGATCGCTTACCTCTTGCACTGTCTTTACAAGCCAGTCCATCATCTCATCCCCGCCCTTACGGGCAGGCCCGATATTCATATCAAGATAGTCTGCACCGTTCTTTGTCAAAGCAATTGCCATATCCTGAATCGGCTTGGCGTTTCTCTCTTTCATTGCCGGCCCAATAGTCTTCGACATAATATTAATATTTTCCGCAACACAGATTACCATAAGAAACCTCCGGTTTATTTGTTCCGCCTGCGGCGGATCATTTGTCATCTGTCATCTGTCATTAAAAATGACACCCAGCATCCTTAACAATGGTCAATGTTAAATGATAAATGCCCAATGTTAAATGTTTACGCGCTCCACTGCTTCAAATACGCCGGCAGATGGCTTGCCTCTCTCGGCCCGATGAGAATCTCCCAATCCGGGAGTTCTTCTTCCAACTCACCGCTAATCGTTGCAAGGTAACCGGGAATGACCAACTTGCGATGTTTGACCTTATCCTCAATACCACATTTTTTGACAAAAGGCGCAATCGTATCCGCTGCAAATTTACCTGCCGCCCATGCGGTCAGGACCGAAAGTCCCTCGGTGTCCTTAACCAACAGGTAAGACGACACCCGGCTCGCGTCAATCTCACCCGAAACAATGAAATATGTCAAGGAGAAATTCCCGGTAATAAGAACAGGTGAATTTTCATCCGGAGCCCCCATCTCATAGATCTTCTGATCGACAGCCATCGGCCGCTGCGGATCCGTAAAGATGTTCATGCTTGCAAGAAGAAGCGGGAATAAGCTGTGGCCTTCGATTTCTGACAAGACAATAATGCTGCCGTATTTTGCAACCATCTGACAGGCAATCATCGCCTCTTTCATCGGGTTGTCGGTTATCTCGCACGGGAATACAATAGTAGGAAATCCAAAGGGCTTAAACTTTTTCATCAATGCGGATCTTCTGATGACAATCTGATCCTCCAGGGCCTTTGCAGAGGTCCTGGCCCCTGAATCAAGGACTAAATCCTTGAGCCCCATTCCAATCAATTTTTCGGAGACCTCTGCCAACTCTTCCAAGTTATTCCCCTTCACCGCTAAGGGGCACGACAGTTCTTTGGCAAGGTTCCCCAGTGCTTCTGTATTATCCTTGGTAGCAGCATAAAGGAGCGGCTTTCTGTCCGAACATGCCTTTGCAGCCTGAGAAAGAGCCTCTGTATCTTCATTCATCAGTACTAATCCTGCATCGGTCTCACCGCATACCTTTTCGACCAAGGCCCCAAACTTGGAAGCATCTCCGGATTCCCCTTTGACGGCAACTAATGCCGGCCGCAATATTACTCCGACGCGTTCATACGTCGTCTCTTTGAACTTAGCCAGTTTAGCGGAAATAGTCGATTCATCCATCGTATCTGAAAGGAGAAGCGTAAATGCGGGCGGATTTTCAAACCGTTTCTCATGGCGGAACAGCACGGTTTCGCCTCCCAGCTTCACCGCGCGGTCTCCCGTACCGATAACCACGGTCCTAACAGGAGGCGCTGAGGCCTCCCCGATCTCTTCTTTCACATCATCTGGTATGTCGGGACAGGCATCAAGTTCAGCCTGACCTGCCGCCAGCTTCATGGCAAATGCCAGACAGGTAGGAACTCCACACTTTCCGCAATTCGTCTTGGGCAGCTTCTTATATATCTCTATTCCTGAAAGTCCCATCTTTGTTCTTCTCCTTTACCAACGTGAGTCTAAAGTGACTAAGGTGACATTTAAAGTTACAGGTTATAAGTGACTAAAGTGAGCTAAAGTTAATGAGTCGCTTCGCTCCATCCTTTTATAAATTGACAGAATACCTTAACTTTAGGCACTTTAGCTCACTTCAAACTTTAGTCACTTTAGTTTTCTACATCAGCGGATCCATTGTAAGGGCAGGATGCCCTTTTTCTTCGAGAAATGGGAAGATTTCCTCTTCCGTGGTTCCCACTGTTTCATCGGCTATCATGTCAAGGAAATCCGGAATCCCCATCTCTTCGCATATCGGTTGTACGCGCTCGGCGATCTCCTCTTTCAACATCTTGGGAAGCCATACCACACGCTTCAGCCCACCTTCGGCCTTGAGAAACTTCGTACTCCCCATATAATGCTTGCTTACCCCAAGAAAACCAGGGGTCTGATTTCCACCGCCAACCATTCCGGCCAGAGTGGTAAACTTCATTCCGCAGGGGGTCATCCCCCTAAAGTCCCTGTTCACCACCATAACTCCATTGCACAGAGGCAAGATTGTCGCGATACATTCAAAGCATCCGCACGCGGTCATGGGAAAATTCATCAAGCTGTAAGCGCTCACCTGTTCCACTGCCTGGCGTGAAGCCTTTACGATAAAAGCATTGATCCCTTTCCACTGGCCCTGTACAGGATCAAGACACTCCTCCTTAGAAATAGGCTGGTTGGGGCCTGTGGGGTTGATCTCATAGGATGCCTTGCAATCGAGCCAGTTGTAGGCGCCGCACATCCCGGTCCGTTCCGGAGTAATCACGCAGACATGGCTTGGAGCGAAAGACTGACACAGCGTACATGAATAGTAGGTCTCTTCTGTTTCGTCGGACATCCCTTCAACTCGCGCATCTCTTTCCTTATACACCTTCTTGGCCAGGGCCATGACCTCTTTGACCTTCTCTTCATCGGTGTAAATCTTTACCTGGACTTTATCGACAATACCTCCAAAATCCTGATGGTACTTGGCATGCATAACCGTCCCGAGGTGTTTTAGCAAGAATCCTTTTTCAACGGCCGCCTTGCCCACCCTGATCCACATAATATTCCTCTGTCCGATATGCATGATGCCCTGTACATAGTTGACCAGGTGGTGAATCTGGCGCTCCAGGATCGGCTCAAAGTCCGACTGCATCTTCCGGCCGGCCACCTCGATCAGCATGGCAAAGGGGAGCTTATCTCCCTCCTTGACCTGATCCAGATCCGGACCGACCATCTCAACCCTTCCGTCTTCCACCTCGGACATATCCTTTGAAACTGTCAGCTCAACTCCCAGGGTTCTCCCACCGCCGCATTCAAAGTAGAGATCATCCTTGCGGATACGCTCCCCCTCAAACGCGGGTCCATAAGACATGGGGATATCTACCTTGGTCACCGAGACCTTCAATCCCCTAACTTCAATAGCCTTGGCAACTATCTCATCGTGCGGAATATTGCTGACCACGTGTTCGTAGGTACAGATCCCGGTCGGAAGCACCTGAGGAATTGGCGTATCAGCTATGGTGGGGAAACCCCAGTTGATGGCGCCGGCCGCATTAGCGTACCACTCATCGGATACAGTCCCAAGCGGCATTGCAAAGGCGAAAATCCTGTCTTTATTATAAAGGAGGTTTGCCGCAAAATCTCCAGGCTTAACTCCGCCAAACGACATAGCCGCGCGCGTTGCAAACCCTATGGCAAATACGGTTGCGGTATAGCTCGGCCCAAAAGAGACTAAGCGAGTCGGCCAACCTACCTGAACTCCGGCTTCTATCAACTGCTCTGACATGGTTTTGCCTTCGTGGTCCGCGCACATGAACACATAGAGATTCTTCTCTTGAAGCTCTATCGCGATCTTTGCCGCGATCTCCGCGCTCGGCGCGGCCCCTAATATAGCGGCAAACCCTGGAGCGGTGCCATCGACGAATTCTACTCCGCGTTTTCGCATGATAACGTCATCGGCGGCTCCCAGCCAAATATTGTCAGGAAGCGGGTCCTCCCCCTCTGTATAGCAACCAGGCTCTTCTAAATATCGTATCGCCTCAATAATCTCTTCCGCGAAAAAGGTAGCCATACCGGCTTCCAGCGCGGGAGCCAGATAAGGAAGCCAAACCTTATCCGACACCGTCGGTGGAACAAGCTCCTTGCACTTGTCAAGTACCTGTCGAGCATCTCCTAAGGTCTTCACGGGGATACCCAGCATACCATAGATAATCGGAAGATAATATGTGGTGTTAGGGAATCCGATCTCCTGATCAGGCCCCCACTTTTTCACTGCTTCCTCGTATTTTGCCTCTGCCGTACCCACAATATTGTGGGCGCCTCGAATGGCTGCGGAACAAATTATCTTAGACACGGTTTTCCTCTCCTCAAGTCATTAAATCTTGAACTGATTCTTTGACTAATTTGATCGCCTCGGGATGTCTCATTACCAGTATGTCCGCACCGGCAAGGAGCACACACTGAGCCGTCAAAGCCTCCATCAGTATACCTCTTTTCTTTTGATCTCCCAAAAGCGGAGCCTCTGTTTCAGTCACTTTTACCTCTTTTGTCTTCCATACCTCTTTGGCAAGATTCGCAAGGATGGGGAACTGAAGTCGTTCGTCTTCCTGGGTCAGCGCGGCCATCCGTATACGTTCCATAACGCTGTAGCAATACTCAAGTCCGTATCCCAAAGCGCCGGTCGTTGGATCAATGAGGATCTTATCATCGGGAACGTTTAAGTTGCCCAAGAGGATATTAAGCTGTTTGGCCAGATTTATGTCGATCGGAGTCGACGCGACCACAGTATGTTTATAACCGATCGCCGTTGCGCCGATCTGCCGATAGTTCCCCTCTGCAACCGGGCCTATAATCAGGTTTTTACCCTCGCATGCCTCGCACACCGCTTTTAAGACCTCGGTGTCCTTGTCCACGTTGCCACATCCCCACACAATCAGGGGGACGTCCACTGCATCGGCGACCTTTTTCGCGATTGCGGCAGCTTCGGCAGCCGGCCTATTTTGAGCATTCGGATCAGTACTGGCAAGTTGCAATGCGATCATATCGGCCCCATAGGTATCAACACACTTTTTAGCCCATGCCACGGGGTCCTGAACAACGTCGGCAAAGGGCTCCAGGACGGTCTCGGGCCACTCTTCAGGCGCGCTGTCATACACCTCCATGGCTATTTTCGGAGGATTCGGCATAGCGCCTTCAAACAGGTGAAATGGATAAGACGACTCTCCGCCAACAGTGATGGTCTTCCCCTCCTGTCCCAGCGGAATCTCTTTTATATTTCCGGCATAAGCAACCCTTGGTATTTCTATAGTCAATTTATATACCTCCTTATCATTTGGCATTTGTCATTGAGCATTCATTATTGGTTGCCCAGCACTGAATATCAGCTAATTTGAGCGACTATTAAAATAATCCATCAAGCTTATTAATTACTCAAATAGAAATAGCTGAGTCTCAATTAAAGCTACGTTTATAATACGACATTTTCACCCGACCAATGATAAATGTTAAATGCTCAATGACAGATGATAAATTATTCGTTCAGCTCACACTCGGTCTGGGCAGCAATCCTGCCCGTTTAGCAATCTCCGGTACAGCGCTTTCCCACTCAATCGCCATGATATGGACGCCCGCCACACCTTCTATCTCTTTTACCTGGTTAATAATGTCCACACAGATGTTAATCCCCTCTTCCTGTACGTCCTTCTTAGCGTCTTTGGCGCCCTTAAGACGGGCTATCACCTCATCAGGGACATCAAGACCCGGGACGTTATTTTTCATGTACTTGGCCATCCCGATCGATTTGGGAGGAGTCACTCCCGCCATTATGTAACATTGCTCATGGACCCCTAAATCCCTGACAGCCTTCATCCATGAGGTAAACCTTTCGAGGTTATACACAAGCTGTGTTTGAACAAACTGTGCGCCTGCGACGACCTTTTTTGCCAGGCGAAGAGCCCTAAATTCAAAGGGATCTGCAAACGGGTTGGCAGCGGCTCCCAGAAAGAAAGTTGGTGCCGTCCCCTTGAGTTCTTCTCCGCATTGAAATACCTTTTCGTCACGCATATTTTTTACCATCTGCAGGAGTTGGACAGAATCCATGTCAAACACACCGATGGAGTTTGGATGATTTCCGAACTTGTGATGGTCCCCTGTAAGGCAAAGCAAATTCTTCATCCCCAAAGCAGACGCGCCAAGGAGATCGCTCTGAATGGCAATACGGTTCCGGTCCCTGCATGTCATCTGAGTGACAGGCTCTAACCCCTCCTCCATCAGTATGACGGATGATGCGATACTCGACATCCTAACAATAGCGGTTTGACAGTCGGTAATATTGACCGCATCAACGCAACCTTTGAGAAGTCTTGCCTTGGTTCGAATGACTTCCGCATCGGCATTTTTGGGAGGGCCCAGTTCTCCTGTTACGGCAAACTGTCCGGATGTTAACACCTTTTCCAAGTTACTCCCTGATTTCATAGCTTCAGATCCTCCCGGACGATTTTTCTAGGACCGCCGTGTAAACTGCTGGACCAATCCTTCATTGGAAAGATCTCCTTCAGTTTTTCCAATTGATTTAATCCCTTCAAACGATCATAGATCAACTGCCACACACAGGCGACATTCGGGTCAATCTCGCATTTTCCGTTCTGTGATCCTCCACAGGGGCCATTGAATAAACGCTTAGAACATCGGGCAATGGGACAAAGGCCACCTGTCTTGTCAAGGACACAGTTTCCACAGCCTGCGCACCGTTCCGACCATACCCCCTGTTCCTCTGAAACACCCATGAAACTGGTGTTAAGCGCGGGAAGAACCGGGGTCTTGGGATACATGTCAGCCAAGTAATTGACTCCGACACCACAGGCCATTGAAAGAATAGCGTCATAGTTACCTGCTTCATCCTTCAACCCTTCCAGATACTCAGTGTCGCATTGCCGGGTGAGGGTCTTTTCTACTGTTTCAATCGGCTCCCCCCCTTTTTTGCGGTCGATCCGAAGGATTGAAGCAAGTATCTCGACCTCTTTTTCTCCTCCGGCAGAACATACGCTTACACATCCACCGCATCCCAGGATCAGGATCTTTTTCATCCCTTTCAGCATTCCGACAATTTCCTGGATCGGTTTTCTCTCTCCGACAATCATGTTCTATTTCCCCTTTAACGGACTGGGTCCTAACTTCTTGATCCGCTCGGTCATTTCTTTGGCTACCTCAATAAACCCCCTATTCGGCTCTCGAGAAATCATATACATTTCTATGCGTTCAGGCTCTATATTCAGTTGGTCTAAAACATTTTTCACGTAATCGACCCTCTTCTTTGCAATCTTGCTACCCCTGATATTATGGCAGGTCTCTTCCCAACAGCCCGCGACGTAAACTCCGTCCGCGCCCTGTTCAAATGCCTTTAATAGCCGGGTAACGCTAATTCTGCCGCTGCACGGAAGTATTTCTAATCGGACATTTCCTGGAAACCCCAGCCGAGGCAAATTCTGCAAGTCCTGAGAGCACGCATACGCGGTATAATGGCAACAGAATGCTACAATATCCGGTTGGTTCACATCATTCATAATTCCCTCGAGAGCAAAAATTCACACGAGGCAAACTGCCTCACATCTTGAGATGTCTGTAATTCAATGGCCCTGGCCGGGCACTCGGATACACAGATCCCGCAGGCCACACACTTTACCGGTTCAATATGGGCGACACTATCTTCCCCCACATAGGGAACACCAAAAGGACACACCCGAACGCACGTGAGACACGCTACGCAACGTTTTTGGTCTACAACAGCCAATTTCCCCATTTCACCCAACGACTGCGCATCTACATAGCCATCCCGCAAAGCCAGGATCCTCAGCGCCTTGATCACCTCGCTGAAGCTCACATCCTGAGGACACACAAACTTACAAGTCTGGCACCCCGTGCAATACCAGATCAAATCGGATGAAAGAAGACGATTTTTCAGACCGAGTGCGATCATATGGAGGATCTTTCTCGGATCGAATTCCGGGATTACCTGGCTGACCGGACACGTCCCGGTGCAGCTTCCGCACGCATAGCATTCCTTGACATGCTTACCTTCCGGAAGTTCCGCCACTTCAAACTTGAATCGCGGTTCTAAGTCATCTCTATCTATTGCCATAATTCCCTACTGGTTGCTTGTTG
Organism: Pseudomonadota bacterium; assembly: GCA_043818915.1. Lineage (GTDB taxonomy): Bacteria > Desulfobacterota > Desulfobacteria > Desulfobacterales. The sequence continues at coordinate 20,720 of JBDRFJ010000214.1, forward strand.
CTGGTTACTGGTTACTCGTTACTGTAAACTGCCCATCAGTCTCTGTCACCAATCCCTTTTTGCTGAACGCGGATACATATTTTTCAATATCTGAAGCCGCCGCCCCAACCTTCTTGGTCAGGTCGTCTAACGAAATTGGCCCTTCTTTTTCAATGCGGAGGATCGTTTCATTTTTAGCCGTTTCGGTAGCTATCGTACTTACGAGATTCTCCTCGACCTTATCTTTGATAGCCTGCTCGGAATAATCCCCGTCTTTACGGAAGTCCTTGGTAAGTTTGCCAAAGCCGGTTCGCAATTTTGCTTGTTCTAAAGTGCTCCTTGCCGCCAAAAGCTTAACTTGCAACTCATCCTTACTGATACCCTCGGCTTCCCCGAGTGGACCAAGTGACCTGATTTTACTGGTAAAATCAGTAATCAACTGGACAAACAGCGGAGCTTCGGCCGCTGAAGCCCAATCCAATGCAACCCGGTCACTATTGATCCCGATCTTTATCAGCATCTTTCTGGCAAGTTCGGCTGTTATCATGGCGTCGTAATTACCAAACTGGTAATGACATTCCCCCAGGTGTCAGCCACCCACAAAAACGCCATCTGTTCCCGCGCAAAAAGCGTCGATGATAAAAAGGGGGTCCATCCTACCTGTACACATTACCCGAATTGCTCGCACATTAGGCGGGTATTGATACCGGGCTACGCCAGCGGAATCCGCTGCCGCATAGCAGCACCAATTGCAAAGGAATCCTATTATTTTCGGTTCGAATGAATCCTGTGACATTCTTTCTCCCTTATCTGTCATCTGTCATCAAAAATAACAACCATCCTCTTTAGCAATGGTCAATGCAAAATGATAAATATTTAATGACGCTCACCGAAGGCCTTAATCTGAGACCTGATCTGTTCGGTGCTAAATCCCCCCATCGATATCGCCAGCTTAGGACAGTGGGACGCGCAAATTCCACATCCTTTACACGACGCTGAGATGGTCTCTGCCTTTTTCTTCTTGCCTGCCTTGACCATCTGAATCGCCTGGTAGGGACAGAGACTCGCACATATCCCGCACCCAATGCACATCTCGGGATTCACCCGTGAAACAATAGGCTCGACTGCCACAAATCCCTTTGCCAGCGGTATCGCTGCCTTGGCAACAGCAGATTGCGCCTGAGCGATCGATTCCGATATCGGCTTCGGGGCATGGGCAAGGCCGCACATATAGATTCCGGCCACGGAAAATTCAACAGGCCGGAGTTTGGCGTGCGCCTCCAGGAAAAATTTATCTTTGGTCACGGGGACCTTGAGGATCTTTGCCAGCTTATCCACTTCATTAGGCACTATTCCGACGCTGAGCACAAGGCGATCAGGTTGAAGGGTAATATCCTCATCAATCATCTCGTCAAAAAAGGTCACGGACAGTTTGCCGTCCTTTTCTGTTGCCACCGGCGGTTTTTCTTTTTCGTAGTGGACAAAGATAACGCCCCGTTTTCTTGCCTCCCGATAGTAGTCCTCCATAAGGCCATACGTGCGTATGTCTCTGTAGAGGATATAGACATTGGCATTCGGGTTCTTGTCTAAAATCCGTAAGGCATTCTTGACTGCCTGGCCACAGCACACCTTGCTGCAATAGGATAGGTCCTCTCCACGGGAACCAACGCATTGAATCATGACCACATCCTGGACATCTTTGTCCATTGTGCCGGAAGACAGCATTCCTTCCAGTTCAAGCTGGGTCAGAACCTGTTTCGACTGACCGTAAAGATACTGCTTCGGCTCATATGGATGTCCTCCGGTGGCCAGAATAATCACGCCATGTTCAAGAGTCTGTGCCCCTTTAGCAGAAGCAACGGTTGTGGTAAAGTTTCCTACATAACCTGACACGCTCTCAATCTCGGCTCCGGTATAGACTCGAATCAAGGAATGCGCCCCTATCTTCTGATCAAGCTCTTTCACAAGCTCCCGGGGGTCCTCACCCGAAAGTGTGGCGCTGAGCTTCCTCAGATTGCCACCAAGCTGATCTGATTTTTCTATGAGAAAGGTTTCAAACCCCTGGTCGGCCATGCTCAATGCAGCCGTCATTCCCGAAAGCCCCCCGCCTATAACCAATGCTTTTGGAATGACCGGAACCTCCTGTTCCGGAAGCGGTTGCGAAAGTCGGTTCTTGGCAACCGCCATCCTTATCAGGTCCTTGGCCTTCTCAGTAGCCTCTTCCGGTTCACCGGCGTGTACCCAGGAGCCCTGATCTCTGATATTCACCATTTCGAACAGCGCACGGTTCAGTCCGGTATCACGCAGTGTTTCCTGAAACAATGGCTCGTGCGTGCGGGGTGTGCAGGCAGCAACAATCACACGGTTGAGGTTATGTTTTTCAATCGTTTCTTTTATGGTCTTTTGGGCGTCTTGAGAACAGTTGTAAAGGCTCTGATCGGCGAACACCACGTCGTCCAGGTTCCCCGCATATTCTCTCACTGCCGCCACATCAATGACACCGGCAATATTGCTCCCGCAGTGGCATACAAAGACACCTATCCTCGGTTCATCTCCAATGGCGACCTCTGGGGGGTAGTCCTTTTTCTCGACCTGGCTCCCTCTGGCATCCCTGAGCATGGAGTCAACTGAGGCTACAGCGCCGGTCGCCTCGGTAACACTCTCGGGAATATCTTTTGGACCGCCAAAGGCTCCGGCCACAAAAATCCCCGGCCTCGACGTTTCTAATGGCGCAAACGGATGAGTGGCACAAAAATCATACTTATTAATATCAACGCCACAGGTCTTTGCCAGTTCATCAGCTCCTTCAGGGGCATCCAACCCGACTGAGAGGACAATCATGTCAAAGGATTCACCATGGTGAACACCCTTGCCGTCCACATATGCCACCCGTACTTGATCGCCGTCTTCCCTAACTCCGGCGATACGTCCTCTGACAAATTTTAATCCGTACTTTTCCCGTGCCCGATCACGGGAGGCGTCAAACTCCTTCCCCTGGGTCCTCATATCCATATAGAATATGCTGATGTCGAGCTCAGGATCATGTTCTTTTGCCACTGAGGCCTCTTTGACGGCATACATACAGCATACCGAGGAACAGTACCCATTACCGCAGGTCACGTCCCTCGACCCGATGCACTGTAGAAATGCAATCCGTTTCGGGTGACGCTGATCCGAAGGTCTGATAATCGACCCCTCTGTGGGACCCGCCGCGCTGGTCAGCCGTTCGAATTCGATGCTGGTGACGACATCGGGGTACGTGCCAAAACCATAACGCGCAAGGACCTCATCATCAATCCTGCCGAACCCGGGAGCTAATATAACCGATCCCACCGATAGCTCGTGCTCTTCTTCTGTCTGACTGAAATCAATCGCCTGTGCCTGGCAGGTGGAGACACAGATGCGGCACATCTCATGATTTAGAAAAAGGCACTCTCTCGGATCAATGTAAAAACTCGACGGTATTGCCTGAGGATAGTCCTTATGCAGGTTCTTGGTCAGCGCCAATCCTTCATTGAAGAAATCGGCCGTTATGACCGGACAGTACATGGTGCAGGTCCCGCAGGCAGTGCAAAGGTCTTCATTGATATAACGCGGGGCAGTATGTACGCGGGCAGTAAAATTCCCTGCCTCTCCCTGTACAGATTCCAATCGGGCGTTTGTCAAAATCTTGATGTTTGGAGACCGACCGGCCTCAACTAATTTAGGCCCGAGTATTCAGATAGAACAGTCATTGGTGGGAAAGGTCTTGTCCAACCGTGCCATTACCCCGCCAATAGACGCGGACTTTTCAACCAGGTACACAAAATAACCCAGTTCGGATAAGTCCAAAGACGCCTGAATACCGGCCACCCCGCCGCCCACAACAAGGACAGCGCCCTTTTTTGCTGCTTGATTCTCTTTCATAATTACAACTCGCGTCTCATTTCCATATCAAAAAGTACCCTTTCCTTCTTCTCCTGGATACCAAGGGCCTCCCGTTTTGCCTCAATGGCTTGTATCATCAATTGAGCCATCTTTACCGGATCTTCTTCAACATCCCATTTCCCCCCATATTCTTCAGCAATGCCACCAAACAGATAATTGCTCAGTTCCTTGCTGTTGGTCGTGGGAAATGTGCGGCCAAACACCACATAAAAGCCGCTTGCAACACAATATTGGCCTATGGCTATTGCTTTTTCACTCATCCACTCCGGTGCACACCCTGCTCCCGGGATCTCGCTAATGTCGTCGCCAAGACCGCCTTCCTTGACGATCTCTGTCGCGGCAATCAAGATACGGCTGTTGTCCACACATGATCCCATGTGCAACACCGGCGGCATACCCACGGTCTCACATACCTCTCTCAAGCCCGGCCCGGCCAGTTCAGCGGCCTCGGGCCGCAAAAGGCCCGCGCGTCCGCATGCAGTGGCGGCGCACCCGGTAACAAGGACCAGGACATTATTTTTGATCAGCTCCTTTGCCACCGTAGTATGCACATATCCTGAACGGACGCGCATGCTGTCACAGCCTACAACTGCTCCAACCCCTCGAATACGGCCATTGATGATATTATCATTCAACGGACGGTACGACGCCCGGAAAGCGCCGCCCAGCATGTGATTAATAGTTTCATGGCTGAAGCCCGCGACTACATCCATTTTGCTTTCAGGAATATTGACCTTTCCTCTCTTAGGATACCGGTCAATCGCCCGATGGATGATCTTCCGAGCTGTGTCCAATGCGTTATGGTGATGCACTTCAATGTGCGTGGCGCCAGGGATTTTAGCCCTGTCAGAAGTAGTAATCACCTCGGTATGAAAACATCCGGCCACAACCGGCAAAGACTGCATGATACATTGGACGTCCACGACCATTGCCTCTACCGCACCGGTCGCAAGGACGATTTCCTGTTGAATAAAGCTTCCCGCGATAGGGATTCCGTGACGCATAAGGACCTCATTACCGGTACAGCAGACACCGGCTAAATTGATCCCCTTTGCCCCGACCTTTTTGGCCGCCTCGATCATTTCCGGATCCTGGACAACCAATGCCATCGCTTCGGACAGTATCGGTTCATGACCGTGTACGATTATGTTGACCTCGTCTTCGGCAAGGACGCCGAGATTGACTACCGACCGGGTCGGGACAGGTGTTCCGAACATGATGTCCTGCAGTTCGGTCGACATCATGGAGCCGCCCCATCCGTCCGCCAGTGCGCAGCGGGTAGCCTGGAAAATCAAATTCTTATAATCCTGGTCGGTACCCATGTGGGTCCTGTGCATAACTTCTACCACCTCCCGCTGTATACCTCTCGGGAGAACACCCAACTTTTTCCACAATTCCTGCCGTTTTTCAGAGGCTCTCCGTGTACAGTAGAGGCCTCCTTCCTGCTTCCCGAATTCAGCCAAGGCCTTTTCACCGAGATCAATAGCAATATCTTTCTTACTCCGGCCTTCGGTCTTAATCTCAAAGACCTCTGCCATCGCGCGGAGCTTTTTTTCGTCTTTGATTTCGTACTCGGATTCTCCCCTGGCCGCGGCCAGAAAAGCCATTGCCGTCTCCAGGGCATGGTCCATGTGGGCGGACGCTCCCGCAGCCACCATACGGGCAAAGTTACGCGCCGCTACCGTGGCGGGAGTAGCCCCGCAGAGCCCAATCGATTCAGGGATATCCTCAATCATCATACACGGCCCAAAAGAGCAATTGCGACAGCAGGTCCCCCCCTGGCCGAAAAGGCACGGCTCAATAGCCCGCCTCCCCATCCGTTGTATATACGTAACAACACCCTGGCCTTCAGCCTCTTTCGCAACACAGGTGCTTCCCTCGCAATCAATACCGAGACAACGAGGCGCTAAACCAATGGGAGTTCTTTTTGTTGCCATAATCTTAAACCTCCAAGTTAGTGTTCATTTAGAAACGGTATCTTTTGTCCCAATACCGCGTTCTCCGCGGGTTTCTATCCTCGACGTAGCGCTGCTACGCCTCCGGTAAAAACCCTTGTGCGGCCTTGTCTTGGAACAAAATCTACCATCTCTGAATGAACACGATATAGCTTATAGTTACCTAAAATGGTTAGCACTCCATTAACTTTAGGCACTTTAGCTCACTTTAGGCACTTAAATTGTATTCCTAGCCGCTTCCACCGTATTCTTCATCAGCATGACTATCGTCATGGGACCGACGCCACCGGGCACCGGTGTAATGGCAGCGGCTTTTTCTTTCACAGAATCAAAGTCTACGTCGCCGACTAAAATCGATTTGCCCTCAGGGGTCTGTCCTATCCGGTTTACGCCTACGTCAATTACTACAACCCCTTCCTTTACCATGTCTCCGGTAACGGTCTTAGGATAACCGGTGGCTACGATCAGGATGTCCGCCCTCTTTGTGTGGAAGGCCATGTCTTTTGTTCGTGTATGGCACAGCGTCACTGTTGCGTTGCCGGCCGGTCGCTTCTGAAGCATGAGATTAAGGACCGGTTTGCCCACTATGTTACTTCGCCCTACAACAACGACCTCGGCTCCCTCAGTCTGTACGCCGGAACGTATGAGAAGCTCCAATACGCCGTGAGGAGTGCAGGGAAGAAAGCACTTTTCCCCGATCATCATCTTTCCCACATTCACGGGATGGAATCCATCCACATCTTTCTCGGGATCAATGGCATAAAGGACTCGGGCTTCATTAATGTGTTTTGGAAGGGGGAGCTGCACCAATATTCCATGAATCCGCGGATCATTGTTGAGCTGATCAATCAGCGCAAGGAGGTCTTCTTCGGAAGTATCTGCCGGCAAATCAATTCGTTTCGAATAGATCCCCAGATTACTACACGACTTCTCCTTCTGGCCCACATATACCTTAGAGGCCGGATCGTCGCCCACAAGCACCGTAGCCAACCCGGGAGTCACGCCGTGCTTCTCTTTCAGTTCCGCGACCTCTTTTTTCAGCTCTTCCCGCATCTGTTTAGCAATCTCGGTTCCACTGATAATCTTTGCAGACATTATCTTAATCTCCTATACTAAAACAATCCCTTGACCTTACCCGTCTCCACATCTACATCAACGCGGCGGAAGGCCGGGTTTGAGCTGGTTCCCGGCATCAGGCTAATTGTGCCTGCACATGGACATAAGAACTTCGCCCCGGAGTAAATCAGAACGTCGCGAATCGGCAGTATCCAGCCACTGGGAACACCTTTCAGGGCCGGATCGTGGGTAAGGCTGAGATGGGTCTTGACCATCATGGTGGCGTAGTCATTATATTGGGAGTCACCCTCAAGCATCTTGGCCTTTGCCTCGGCCTCGGGTGACCAGGCAACACCGTCCGCGCCGTAGACTTCCTTGGCAATCTTTTCCACTCGGTCGCGAAGTTTCATCTCCAGAGGATACAGATGTTGGAAATTGCTCTCTTCGTTACAGGCATCAATGACTGCATCGGCGAATTCCAGGGCTCCGTCACCCCCATGCTCCCAGTGGGTGGATTTGGCGCAGCGCGCTCCCGCCGCCTCGGCCGCCTTTCTGACCGCTGCAATCTCATCATCCGTATCAGTATGGAAACAGTTAATACAAACCACCGGATTGATCCCTGCCTTGCGCACGGTGTTGATATGATGGACCATGTTCGCACAACCCTTTTCCACCAACCCCACATTCTCCTTGGTGTACTCTTCAGCAAGCGGCAGACCCGCAACAACCTTGGGGCCTCCACCGTGCATCTTAAGGGCGCGGATGGTAGTCGTCAGAACAGAGACATGGGGTTTCAGTCCGCTGTATCGGCACTTGACATTCCAGAATTTTTCAAAGCCGATATCCGCCCCAAAACCGCTCTCGGTTACGTGATAGTCAAACATCTTAAGCCCTATGCGGTCCGCGATGATGGAAGACTGCCCCACGGCGATGTTGGCAAAAGGCCCGGCATGTACCATGCAGGGCTGGTACTCGGCAGTGCACATGAGTGTCGGATTGATCGTATTGCGCATCCATGCGGTCATGGCGCCGCCTACTTCCAAATCGCCCGTGGTGACCGGCTTGCCGCTCTTGTCAAAGGCCACGGTAATTTCGTCGAGACGTTTTCTCAAGTCTGCCAGATCCCGGACAATGGAAAGAATGGCCATACATTCGGAACCCACGGCAATGCCGAACTTGGATTGCATGGTAAATCCGTCAAAACGCCCGCCAATGCCGATGATGATGTTTCGCAAGGCCTGAGCACAGTAGTCGATGATCCAGCCCATTTCAACGCGGGTAGGATCAACGTCGAGACGGCGCATTTTTGTGAGCCTTTGCAGTTGTTCGTCGTTGTAGTTTCGCTCGTGTTGCATGCGAGCCGTAAGCGCCACCATGGCGAGATTGTGGGCGTTCATGATGTCATTGATGTCACCCGTAAGGCCCAGGGAAAACTCGGTCATGGGAATAAGCAGGGATATGCCGCCTCCGGCCGCGGTGCCCTTGATATTCATGGTAGGGCCGCCTGAAGGCTGCCTGAGGGCGCCGCCGACGTTTACGCCGCGTTTGCCGAGACCTTCCATAAGGCCGCATGAAGTAGTGCTCTTTCCTTCGCCCAGCGGCGTGGGAGTAATGGCGGTAACCTCTATGTACTTTCCGTCGGGCTTGTCTTTGAGGCGGTCCATGATTTTAAGGAAGTCAAGCTTTGCCAGCCTACCCATGGGAAGGATCTCTTCTTTTTGGAGGCCAAGTTTTTCCCTCCACTCATCCGGCATAGGCATGTTCTTTTCAGCATCTTCAGAAATCTGCCAGTCCTTGTACTTAGTTGGATCAAGAGCCATAATCAGTCTCCTTTTCTTTAAGAACCCTTTTCACAATTGACTTCAATTCATCCGGGATAAAAGGTTTTTTAAGATACGCGGAGGCCCTTCCTTTACTTATAACCTCCTTGTCCAGATCGATAGCGGTGCTGCCTGTAATCACCACCTTCTGAATCTTTGGTTCCATCCTGTTTAACAGGTCTATCACCTCAAGCCCGGAAACACCCGGCATATTAAGATCGATTAACACTAAATCAGGATGACACCTTCTCACCTCAGCCAGACCCGTATCACCATTAGACGCCGTCAGCACCCTGTATCCTGCTTTTGCCAAAACTTGAAAGCAAGAATCTCTTGTGGCCTCCTCATCGTCAACAATGAGGATTAGCTTCTTACACCCCGAACCAGGTACCGGCATAAACCTTCCTCGCATACAATGAAACTTTTGCAATATGCTAAGTACCAGTTTAAATGCTATTTTAGTGCCAAACCATACAACAGAAACAAACCAATTGCAAGAAAAATATAATAGGCTGATTTAACAATAAAATACAAGGGAATGTATTGTTCTTTTTTGCACAAGTGACGGGTAGTAATTTTTATGGCGGGGAGTTTTGTCTATGTTGATGGGGCAAAATTCCTCGTTTAGTCTACGTTGCCAAGTAGGGGGTTGAGAATTTATCTTTCGGAAGAATCGTTCGAGGAGGGTGACACAAAAATCTCCAGCATCCTCTTAACAGCCTTAAAGGCGGGAATCCGGATGTTTTCGGGGACCTTGATGATATGGTCCACATTCTCAAGAGCACGCAGTACATCAGCTAAGTGCGTCCGCTTCATGTCTTCGCAGATCAATCCTTCCCAGGCCAGGTAGAATTTCTTGCCGGGGTTATCGCGCCGCATGGGATAAAGGAGCCCTTCTTCAGTGCCCACAATAAAAGATTCTATATCCGACTCGTGGGCATAAGAAAGCATTCCCGAAGTGCTAAAGATCTTATCAGCAAGCTCCAAGACCTCCGGGCTGCACTCGGGATGGGCCATGAATAGCGCTCCGGGATGAGCTGCTTTTGCCTCCAACACATCTTCCCGCGTCATCCTGTCGTGGATGGGGCAACACCCGTCCCAAAAAAGGATCTCCTTGTCGGTCCTTGTTGCTACATACTTTGCCAGGTTTCTGTCCGGAGTCATTAAAACTCTGTCCGCGTCCAGACTGTTTACCACCTCTATTGCATTGGCGGACGTGCAACATATATCGCTTAAGGCCTTTACCGAAGCAGGGGAATTGACATACGTAACAACAGGCACGCCGGGCAGTTCCGCCTTTCTCTTTAAAAGCGCCTCCGGCGTAATATCATCCGCCATTGGGCATCCGGCATTCAACACAGGAAGGATTACGGTCTTGTCCGGACAGGCAATCGATGCGGTCTCCGCCATAAAATGAACACCGCAGAACACAATGACTTCGGCATCCGTCTTTGACGCCTTGAGGCTCAACTCAAGAGAGTCGCCGCAGAGATCGGCCACATCCTGGACTTCGGGCCTTTGATAGTTGTGCGCCAGCAAGATGGCATTTTTTTCTCTTAATAGCTCTCGTATCCTGTTGTGCACTCCTACTGTCCCGCCTCCTCTCCGGCCATCTCTACCACCTCGGTCCCTTCCGAAATCTCAAAAACAAAAAAAGACGATTTTAGATTCCGGTTGAATTGAACATTGTTGAACGTGATCATAGTAGTGTCTCCGAATGGATTAAAGACCTTTGAACAAACAATGTCAAAGGTGTTCTTAGATATCCAGAGATAGAGGTATGATAGATTAGACCTTGAAACATTAGGGGTCAACTCCAAAAGGTATTGATCGTCCCGCATTTTTTCACTCGTTGGACCGGGAAAACGGATCTGGAATTGGGAGCGCAGTATCGTAATATCGGACAAGAAACTTAACCCCTCGCCACCTCCAAAATAGTCCGCCGCCCGGCCGACTGCCACCTGGGCTTCATCCGGACGATACATCCACAATGTTTTTCCATCGGTAACGATGGTCTGCCTTTCAGGGGCCTCATAATCCCAACGCATCATATCAGGCTTCTTGAAATAGACCTTCCCGGTTGCCGTATCAGTCACGTCCATTGCCTTGAGCGTTGACTCCTGAAAAAACTCCGCCTGGCAATCAGGCAAAGCATACCGCGCTTCCACACGGTCTACCACCTCTGACACAGTAAGAGCCCAGGCGTTAAAAGCAAAACACCCAAGCAACATAATCACATAACAAATGGTTCGTCTCACCATAATTATCCCCTTAGATATTGAAGAGAGACTAAATAGACAATGGACAATAATCAACAATCAACGTAACTACTCAGGCTTGTCAGGTTCAGGGTTCACGGTTCACGGTTGTTCGCCTTGCTCTCTTCACATTTGTTTAACCTTGAACCGTGAACCTTTGAACTTTGAACCTGAGCGGTTATCCAATCAATCATCAATCGCCAAACCCTTTCGCCAGCACCTCTCGTGCCTTACTCCCATCAGATGGACCGACCACACCGTCTTTTTCCATCATCTCTATCATTCGGGCGGCACGATTGTATCCTACGCGGAGCCTCCTTTGCAACATAGAGATGGAGGCCTGACGTGTCTGCGTAACAATCTCCACCGCCTCATCATATTTTTCGTCGTATTCGTCATCTCCGTTTTGAGTCTTGTCTGCCGGCCTGCTTTCTAGGACACTCTTATCGTAACTCGGTTGCCCCTGTTTCTTGAGGAACTCTACGATCCTCTTGATCTCGGGTTCTGAAACATGAGAGCCGTGAATCCTCTGAAGCTTGGCCGTGCCGGGGGCAAGAAACAGCATGTCTCCGGCCCCCAAAAGGCTTTCAGCCCCATTGGCGTCAAGAATAGTCCTGGAATCCGTCTTTGAAGAGACCTGAAAGGAGATCCTCGCCGGTAAGTTCGCTTTAATAACCCCGGTCAAAACATCTACCGAAGGCCTCTGGGTAGCGATCAACAAATGTATCCCGGCAGCCCTGGCCATCTGCGAAAGCCGCGTAATGGCCACTTCGACATCGCGGGATGCCACCATCATCAGATCGGCCAACTCATCAATGACCACGACGATCCAAGGCATTTTCTCATTTTTTATCTCCTCATCCGTTGCTTTCTTCGTACTCTTCAGCCCTTTTCCGACCTTGTAATTGTAACGATCGACATTCCGAACTCCCATCTCCGCCATTAATTCGTAACGGTGTTCCATCTCCTGCACCGCCCAGCAAAGAGCGTTTGTCGCTTTTTTGGGATCGGTTACAACCGGTGTTATCAGATGGGGTATACCATCATAAATCGAAAGCTCGATCCGTTTCGGGTCGATCATTATCATCTTCACTTCTTCGGGTGTTGACTTGTAAAGTATGCTGCAAATCATGGAGTTCAAAGCAACGCTCTTTCCAGTTCCGGTCGCGCCTGCAATCAGTAAATGCGGCATCTTGCCCAGATCGGACACAATCGGACTGCCGGCAACGCTCTTTCCAAGAACAATAGTAAGTTTTGATTCACAACTCTGAAATGAACCGTCCATAAGAATCTCTTTTAATTTTACTACGGCCCTATCTGAATTTGGAATCTCAACCCCGATGGCTGCCTTGCCGGGGATCGGAGCAACAATGCGAATACTGGTCGCCCTTAATGACAGCGCAAGATCATCGGCCAAGCCTACAATCTTGTTGATCTTAATGCCCGGGGCCGGCTCATATTCAAAGGTCGTAATGACCGGTCCGGGACATACTTCCACCACTTTCCCGGACACGCCGAAATCGTTCATTTTCTTTTCTAAAAGCTTGGACAGCATAACAAGGCTGTCGTGATCCGATCCTTTAGGTTGGCTCTCAGGCCCATCCAAAAAACTTAGCAGTGGAAGTTGATATTTTGCCTTTCCCCTGTCCATAAAGGAAAAAGACTCCTGCTCACGCACGGGGGGCTCCTTAATGGGCTTGGGCAAAGTCTCTTTGATCTTCAACTGCCTCGGCTCCTTGTCACTACTAAGCCTTTTAGCCTTGATACGGGCCTTTGCCTTGATACGGCGTTCCCTATAAATTGTCCACGATGTCTTTATGCGGGTAAGTACAAGACGTGTGACCGCTATAAGCCATTTGAAGAAAGCCGACAACGAAAAACGGGTCATCAAAATAAACCCTATTATTACAACCGCCCAGAGAAAAATACGCCCGCCAATGTTACTCAAATACCTCTCCAAAAACTGCGACATGGAGATTCCGAAAATTCCGCCACTGGAAAATTTTCGGCCGCCTATGATATAGTTGGTCCTTTCAAATGCAAGTAACGACCCTGTGGAGAGAGCTAAAAGGAAACCTCCGGCAATATTTAGAAGGGTCCTCCTGACACTGGCTTCTTTGAACACATCAAGGGTAATAAGAAGGAATAATAGAGGGAACCAGTATGCCCCAAGCCCAAAAAGCGCGATTAAAAAACCAGCGGTATATGCGCCCGCGGGTCCGAAGAGGTTGTGTATGTATCTCACAGGCGAGGCATGGTTAATCGAAGGGTCTTCCGAATGGTACGTAAAAAGACTTACCGATGTAAAGATAAGCAAAAATACAAGAGCAATTCCTATAATCTCTTTACGCATAATCCTAAGTTTCCAATATAATTGGAATAATAACAGGCCTTCGCTCAATCACAAAAAAGAAATAACGGCGAAGGGCCTTTACGATCTTGGTCTTAGTACCTTCCCAATCATCAGAGTCTTCTCGTGTATGTTCTTCTATGATCTCCAACACAATACATTTTGCATCTTCCAAGATGTCACGACTCCGGTCTTCAAATACAAAACCCCGAGAAATGATATCGGGACCTTGCACTACTATCCCCGTCTCTTCATCAATGGCCATCGCGACAATAACCAGTCCGTCCTCCGAGAGGTCTCTTCGCTCCCTCAGCACACTCGTCCCGATATCGCCGACCCCTTTCCCGTCGACAAGAACCCGACCGGTATCAATTGATTCCCCCAACCAGCCTCTACTCTTATCAAATATAATAGTCCCGCCGTTCTCGGCAAGGAATGTGTTCTCTTCGGGGATCCCCACCTGTTGTGCCAGGTGAGCATGACGGATCAGGTGCCGATATTCGCCGTGTATCGGGATAAAATACCTCGGTTTGGTGAGATTGATCATCAGCTTTAGTTCTTCTTGAAACGCATGGCCCGAGACATGTATTGCGGAAACCTTTTCGTAGATAACCTCCGCCCCTTTTTTATAAAGATGATTAATAATGTGGGCAATCGCCTTCTCGTTGCCCGGAATAAACTTGGACGATAAGATAACTGTGTCGCCAGGTTTAATTTTGATCTGCTTGTGGGAACCTGACGCCATACGATTCAGGGCGGACATCGGCTCGCCCTGGCTTCCGGTTGTCACAATCAACACCTCTTCATCCGGCGTATTCTTGACATTTCCTATAGTAATCTCCTGCGACTCCGGAACATGCAGGTATCCCAAGTTCTTGGCGATCGCCACACTTGCCAGCATGCTGCGCCCGTTAAAGGCTACTTTTCTATCAAACATTTGCGCGATATTAACAACTTGCTGGGCGCGTATGACGTTGGAGGAAAACATAGCCACAATGACCCGGCCGGTACACTCTCTGAATATATCCTCCAGTGTGTTTCCGATTTCCTTTTCAGAAATAGTATACCCTTCTTTTTCCACATTGGTTGAATCAGACATAAGGGCGAGGACACCTTCTTCCCCAAACGCGGCAAACCGCGCGATGTCGGTTATCTCCCCCTGTATCGGAATCTGGCTGATCTTAAAATCTCCCGAATGGACCACAAGCCCTACAGGAGTTCGAATCCCAAGGCCAACCCCGTCCACCACGCTATGACTCACCCGAACAAACTCTACATTAAACGGCCCTATATCTATCCTATCTCTCGGGGCTATCTTGTTGAGCGAGGCCCTATCAAGCAACTTGTGCTCCCGGAGCTTATATTCGAGCAGGCCGAGGGTAAAGGGGGTACCGTATATCGGCGCGTTTATCTCAGGCAGAACATACGGAATCGCGCCAATGTGGTCTTCATGGCCGTGTGTTAATATGATCCCTTTGACCTTATCTTTTTTTCCCTTCAGGTAGGTAATATCCGGGATAACAATATCGACTCCAAGCATATAGTCTTCCGGGAACATAATGCCGGCATCGACCACCATAATGGTATCGCCATATTCAAACAGCATCATATTAAGGCCGATCTCCCCCAGCCCGCCTAATGGTATGATGCGTAGTGTGTTTTCTTCCATTGTTCTTTTTATGTCCTGTCTATTTTAGACTAACGCTAAAAGTAAATCCGAAATCCGAATATCGAAATCCGAAACAAATCCTAAAATTCAAATATCAAATTTTCAAAACAATCTTCAAACTTATATAGTACCGTATTACTTGCGAATCAAGAGCACAAACTTCCAACTCGTATTGTTGAGCGCTGACGCTTCACTTCGTGCCGGATTTTAAATTTTGGTCATTTGAAATTGTTTCGGATTGAGCGCTGACGCTTCACTGCGTGCCGTGCTTCGAATTTCGAATTTCGAATTTCGAATTTAAGCAAGTTTATCTATTAATAATTCTCTAAGTCCTTTAAAATAACAGACCTAACACTCTCCATAAGCCCATCTATAGTCTTACTTGTAAAGCCGGTAGTATCAATAGGAGAATGAACCCTCACAATAATCTTGCCGGGTTGAATATCTAAACTCCCCTTCGGTAGAATAGACCCGCTTCCAAGAATGGTCACCGGAACAATCGGTCGTTTCGATTTCAGGGCAAGCACAAATCCCCCTTTTTTAAACGGCTTGATCTTACCATCCGCGCTCCGGGACCCTTCAGGAAAAATAACGACTGAGGTCCCCTCTTGTATCCTTTCAGCCGCCCTGCCTATACTTTTAAACGCTTCCCTGCGGTTGGACCGATCAATATCAATATAACCCGCCCTTGCCATGGCCTGTCCAAAAAAAGGAATCCGAAACAATTCGATCTTTGCAAGCCAACGAAACTGGACTGCAAGATGTCCTTGAAGCGCCGGGATATCATACATGCTCTGGTGGTTCGCCATATAAATATACGTATTCCCGGGATCAATGTTTTCAAGCCCCTTCACGTTAACCTTGACTCTGCTTATAAATAAGACAGTTCGAGCCCAGCACCTTGCTATACAATGTGGTATATCCCCTGTTTTCTGAAAAAGGGACACAATAATGATGAGTATAGCAAAAAACAAAGTGGTCGGGATAATAGCGGCCATTATCGTCATCGTCACAATATTAAACATACCTGTCAAATTTTCCTTGTAACTACTCTGGTTGTTAGGTTCAGGGTTGATCGCTTTCTAACCTTGAACCGTGAACCCCTGAACTTTGAACCTTCGCAGTTATAAATTTACGAAATCATCAAGCCGTAAGTTCCAACCTCTCAAATATACTGTCGGCAAATCCGATGATGCTGTCGCGCTGGCGTTTATCTGCATAGTGAATACAATCGCATCGCATTCGGTTGCGTGTTCTCAACAACAATTCAAAGGATATCGATGCGGGTTCCAGTATAACCGAAAAGTAAAACGGCTGGCAGTCAGTATGGGCAACCTGGACAGGATCCATCAGATCAGGATCAAGGGGTATCCAATACATACCCTCTACAGGTTGTTGAGAACCATAGGTTTCATCCAGATACTCCTTTATTTGTTTGTAGTCATTGGGCCTTAATTCATCTATTAAATATTGCTTCATTGAGTTCTCCTGTTAGCGTATTAGCTCATGGCTGTGAGTCAATGTCATTAACTTAAGGATCAAATCTCCCCCCTTTTCTAAAGGGGGGCGGGGGGATTTTGTGCAACGTTTTGAAATCCCCCTAAATCCCCTTTAAAAAACGGGGACTTTAAACGGTTATGCGCCCTAAGTTAATGGCATTGGGCTGTAGATTCATAGTAAAATTTAATTGTCAATCCTTCAACTATGAGGTATTAATTATCAGTTACGGTATAACACAGTCTTTAGTTCTTTAAAAGGGCTTTGAGACCTTTGACGTTTAGAACACGGATATCAAACACGCAGTGATATGAACAAAAACATTCTTATATTAGGTGGCGGTCTGGCAGGGTGTTTGGCCGCGAAGTTTTTCTTGGACAAGGGTGCCAAGGTAACGATTATCGATCGCCAGGCATTGGGGAAAAGCTTTGTGGTTGCAAGGAACCATGTCTCATTTCATGCCCATGAAAAGATGTGGTGCGCCACCCGGCCGGTTAAGGTGGTAAAAAAGATCCACGGCATCGATGATCTGGAAAAGGCACGAGCCATGTATCGTGCCAAGATCTATGGAGAACATAGCGTAGAAAAGGTCAGCATCAATTGGGATACAAGGCATAGTTTTCTCTTGGATACCGATATAATTATGGAAGCAATAAGGCCGGCAACCTTTATAGAAGGTGAAGTCGCAGCCATCGACGATAATGCAGTTTCTTATAAGGACAAGAGCGGAGCAAGCCATACAATAGATCATAACATTTTGATTTCCACACTCGCTCTCCCGTTGGTGTGTCGTTTTACGAAACTATCTCCCCCTCCTTTCCATCACACCCCCATTGGTATAAAGTTTTATCCCATACCTCCCATCGACTACATGCTGATAGAATATTTCCCCGGAGAAGAACCGTATTACCGGAGAACATCTTTTCGTGCCCAGGCCTCTGAAGAATATTTGCTAAACAAAGATTATCCAGGGATTAACTTTGATGCAAAAATATTCCCCGGCAAGGTTGTCCCCAACCCCGAAACAGATGCCCTGGTAAAAAGACTCGACCGGATGGGGATATACCAAATCGGTCGATTCGCTCAATGGAAGCCGAAGATGTTCGTCAACCACATCGTCCCGGAATTAGAGCGTCGCATTCGGTTAATATAGCAGTTTTGCAAAGCTTGCTATATTGCAGTAAGCCTTGAGTTCAAATGAAAAAGGCTATACTCATTTCGATTCCAGTTACAGTAAGTTGGTTGGTAATCCGGAATCAAAAGAGGAGTATAGCCATGACGTCTAAT
>JBDRFJ010000215.1:0-4545 GCA_043818915.1 Pseudomonadota bacterium
AGGATTCCTGCTATGGAAGTGCGTTTGCGCATTGGCGCTCCGCCCCTGGAGAACGTAAGCAATTTCCTGGTCAAGTCCTTTGCCCTCAAGGAGGCTTTCTCTGCTTCGGTCAAGAGATCAAAAACCCTATCTTTCGGCTCTGTGTAGATCTGTGCAAGGGCGATGTTTCCAAGAATTCCTGTTAAGATGTTGTTGTAATCATGCGCGATGCCGCCGGCAAGTGTGCCGATTGACTCAAGCCGCTGGGCCTTTAAAAGCTCTTCTTCCAGTTTTCGTTTTTCGGTGATGTCGGACACTACGCTCACCCAGCCTGTGCGCTTTCCTTGCTCATCGACCAGGGGTGTTACACTGTGCTCGGTAGAAAAGACCGTCCCGTCCTTGCGCTTCATGCTGAACTCAAGCTTGTGCAGAAAGCCCTTTTCTTTTATGGCGGCATAGAGATGTCCTCTGAACGCCTCAAGGGCTGATCTATCCACGTGCAGCAAGGTTGTTGCCTGCCCGATCATCTCATCGTGGCTGTATCCGAAGATCTCTGACGCGGCAGGATTGCAGTCTATGATCTCTAATGTATCGGCATCGAGAAGAAAAACCGCGTCGCGGAGGCTGTGAAGTGTCCTTTCGAGCAAGTGCCTGCTGTAGCGCAATCTGTCTTCTGCCTCCTTGCGCTGGATAATGTCCCCTTGCAACTGCTCATTGGCTTGCTTAAGTTCGTTGGTTCTATCATCTACTTTATTCTCGAGGTTGATGTTTAATTCTCTTATCTCCTCATACTTAATACTGTTCTCAACAGCCACTGCCAATTGGTTAGCCATGGTTGAAAGGACTTTTAGTTCTTCCTTCGTATAATCTCCGGCACTTTCCTTCTCAGCTATGACTATAAACCCTCTTAGCTCATGCTCAAATTTTATCGGAATGCCTACGTATGCTCCTAACTCATCAAGTTCTCTGCCTATTGACGAGTTGTCGGAGTTACTATTTTTGTCCATCTTGTTATTTTTAATTATTTCATCCGAATTTTGCATATATTGTACTAATGCACTGCTTCTATCGATTTTAGTATAATCGCCTCTATAGTTCCCATAAGAACATTTGAGTTCGTATTGTTGATCATAGGTTAACAAGTACGCACCAATCGCATTTGTGTCCATAGACTTGGCAATTGTTGCCGCCGTATCTGATAGAAGCTCTTCAAGCTCTTGCAATGAGGCCATCTTCTTGGATAGGTTGTCTAACGTCTCTCTGTAGTCAAATGATCCCCTAAATAATACGTTCTCAAGGTTGCGCTCAGCTTTTACCTTTATCCTCGGGAATATGAAGCCGACAACAACGAACAAGCACGCCAAAACTGGGTAATAGAATTTTTGGGGAAGATATTTTTCCGTGGCTATAACCGCAACAAAAGAGGGTACAATGAGCAACAAGAGGACCAATGAATACGAAAAGGTCTTCTTGATGACAACGGCGATGTCCATGAGTTGGTGCTTGACTATGGCGTAGGCCATGATTGATATCCAGCAGACAATGCACATAAAACCAAAGGGATAGAATTCATATCCATAAGCTGGCAACCAATCTGTCAGCGCAAAAAACGTTATGAAATATGCGGTCATAACGTATTTCAGCTTGTTATATTCTGATGTCCCTCTGTGTGTTCTCCTATATGCCGCTATGAGTTCCTTGATGCTCAAAACATAAAATGCTGTCCATAGCGGCCAAAACAGATTATGAATGCTGCCAACCTTCGTATAATAACCCCAATAATATTTGTATACCCCTGCTACGAATGAATTTGAAGAATGTAGAACGACCAAGAAGACACAGCCGAAAACATAAGCAAGAGCAATTGACTGTTTTCGCTCCTTCTCTTTGTGAAGAAAACTTACAGCAAAATGATAAAAGAAGGTTGGGATAAAAACCACTCCGGTATAAACAAACTTCGCACACCACAGAGCAAATGCCTCGTTTCTTGTCGAATACATCATGCCGTATCCAAACAGCCATAAGAACACACTGAGGCACTCCAGGAAAAAGGTTCTGTTGATTATTGATTTTCTATTTTTGAGAAATACAAATGCGCCGAGAAATAAAATTAGGATGCTTGAAATTAATGGAGGGATTGAATAGATCGTCATTTTTCTGGCTCTTTAAAAAAATCTTGGATTAGACTCAGGTAGAGAAAGTTTGCCAATTCCGTGTATAAGGACAGTGTGAAAATATGTTCAGCTCAGTAACCTTAGCCCTGTAGCTCAGTACAAAGGGGACGGAAGTACAGTTAATAAGGGTAGTATGTAGTCTGCGGTGTTCACTTACTCTTTCTGTCATGGTGTATCCGGCAAGGGCAAGCATGGCAACCTCTTATAACCGAGAGACCAGTAGTGACACAAGAAATACAAAAATATCAAGTCACATTACCACATTAAATATCAAGATCACAAGGGGCTATTGTCATAATCTTCACTGGCTCATGAACCGCAATATTTCGTCGACAAACGCGGCTTGCTGATCAATAAACGGCCAATGCCCGGCATGCTCCACCGCGTGCCATTTCACCCCCGCCGATGTCAGAAGGCGGCGTGAGTGTTCACCGGTACCGCGAGGATTACCCAGGATATAGATATTCGGTACCTTGAGGGCTCCAAGTCTGGCGGCCGGATCTTCGGACTGAGATAGTTCCACCAACTCTTTGCTATTAAGATGATAAACTCTGGGGTCGCACATCCGCATGCTCGCGTAGTAGCCGCGCAACGCCCTGTCCTCTAAGCCGTCGCGGTAAATAACGTCACAGACCCGTTCAAATCCTTCGGTGTTCCACTCATCCTCCGGATAGCTCGCCACCATGCTGCTGAACGTACAGTCTTCAAGGGAAATATTCCCCTCGACATTAATGAATCCGCGCACAAGTTCCGGATGTTTTTCGCAAAGCATTAACCCGATAACGCCGCCCATGGAGTGGCCGAGGAGCACTGCATTATCAATGGCGCGCTCTTTCAGCCAGCGGCCGAGATAATCTACATACTCTTCAAGACCCATCGGTTGCTCCGGCCACGGGCTCTTACCGTAACCCGGAAGATCCGGCGCCAGATGAGACCAACCCTGCATCCGGGCATCGACAATGAGCTTTTCAAAGCAGAGACCAGATTCTCCGAGCCCATGTATATAGACGATCGTTCCCCCGGGATCTTTGGCTTCACACTGCCGAACGTACATTCCGTGTTCAAAGTAATGGCTGATCATAATGTGCTTTTCCGCTATAAATAACCCTTTTGGGCAAGTTGTTCGAGTGAGGGAATGCCGGCCCTGCCTCCGAGTTTGAGACTGACCATGGCAGCAGACCATGCGCCAAAATCAAGGCATTTATCAACATCCCACTCCCGAATAAGTCCGTAGATGAAGCCCGCATGAAAGACATCACCGCAGCCTGTGGTGTCCACCGCTTCCACCTGATAGGCGGGACGCTCAATCACCCTCCCCTCTGCCAGCGCCACATACCCTTTCGGCCCCAGGGTCACACCGGAAACGCGGGCGCCGAGTGCCGCCAGTTTGTAACACGCGTCCAGAGGTTTGTCGTCACCCACAAGCGCCTTTGCAAAGGTTTCAGAGGCCAAAAAATAATTGCTCAAGGGTACAAGATCAAGCATCCCTTCCCGGAGTGAGCCCGCATCTACCACTATCTGGACCCCAGCCTTCTTGGCTGCCTTGCACGCGGCAAGGGAGGCCTCGGCAAATAGTCCATCAGTGTGAAACACCCGGGCTTTGCGGATAACGCTGTAGTCGATTTCCTCGGAATTCGGAGGAGGGCCTGTTGGCCTTCGCCAAAAAATCGTCCGTCTCCCCTCGCCAGGTTCAGCCACGATAAAGGCAAACTGGGAATCAAACCCCTTCCTGATAAGTACGCCCCTGGTATCTATCCCTTCTCCATCCAGTGATTCCCTAATCGCGCCGCCAAACTGATCATCTCCCAGAACCCCGGCAAACGTACATGAAAGTCCCCATCGGGCAAGAGCGACCAGGGCGGTCGCCACAGGCCCACCACCCTGGATCACCATATCAGTAAATTCACACTTTACATCAAGCGGAGGGTAGGTTTCCACCTTCCCGATATAGTCGAGGGCACATTGGCCCAGACCAAAGACGTGGAAAAAGCGTGTATTCATCTTTTGCATATTAAATGATAAGTTACTCACGGCTCAAGAAAAAAATAGAGTTGTGTTGCCTTTTCATGTTTAAGCTTGCAATAGACTTTTTTATGTTATATTTAGTAATGTTGTTGTTTGGAGAAAGAGGCAGTTTAAAAACGTCCCATTTTACTCAATCTCTGCGTCAGGCTCAAATTATAAATCCTCGAAATACTTAATGTATTCCTCCAGTTATAATTCTCGCCTTTCTTGACCTTGAACAAAATTGAACATTTTGAAATTGCCTCGAAGGGAAAGCAAATTAATGAAGAAATCTGAAAAAAATACAAAGTTACGAAATATTGCGATTATCGCCCATGTTGACCACGGCAAGACCACGCTCGTTGATGCCATGTTCGAACAGAGCGGG
>JBDRFJ010000216.1:0-31217 GCA_043818915.1 Pseudomonadota bacterium
TGAAAATCAAACATTCCAATTTTTTCAAAATGATCGATTTTTATGGAGTCAGAGAACTTCGGAGTCCATTGGCGATCCGGCTTTATGAAATTTTACTTAAGTCTTTCCAAGGGCGGGATATCTGGGAAACAGACGCTTTGAAGTTGGCCAAAAAAATCCCGCTGGCTGAAAAATACGCTTCGCATATCGTGTTTAAAATACGAAGGGCCTTGAAGCAAATCGAGAAATATACATCGTTGAACGTATCCTTGACCGTGCGCCGCCCGAAGCGGGGCAAAGCGATTCTGGTTTTTAAAAATAACCCGGATAAAGCCGAACAGGTCCCCAAAGAGACAAACATGCCGGACACGGACACCGAGGATTATATGACGCTCCTTGACGTGGTTCCGAAACAGTTCCAGGACAAAAAGACGATTCAGAATGCGATTGTAAGTGCGCTTCAGAAGTATGGCCATGAAAGAGTGCGTCGGAACATCCTGTATACCAACAGTGAGGTAAGGGATCAGAAAAAATACCGGGCATATCTCGACAAGTCTTTGAAAAACGATTGGGGCCTTGCATATGCTGAGGACCTTGAGGACCAACAGGAAGATACTCAGAAGAAACGGGCAAAAGTAAAGAACGCAGAGCACCAGCAAGCTTTGGAGGCATTGGAAGCAAAAAAGATTGAAGAAAAACTGTCCACCATGACGGACAGCCAAAAGGAGTCTTTAACAAACGACTTCCTTGAATCGATCAAGGACAACAGGTTTTTGATGAGATTCTACAGGAAAGAAGGTCTCAAGAATCGCACGCTCAAGAAATTATTCGGAGGATACCTCGCAGATGCATTGTTGTCCGATAACGACCCAAAACATCCTCATGAAACCAACCCCGCCGATGTTGATCTCATCTCAATGGCCCATTTCGGAATGTGTCAATGAATAGCTTTATGAGGCAGATTGCAAGGGCTGTGCAGACCGAGCGGTTCAAGCGGATGAAGATCCACTGCAACGCCCAGATGGCGTCACTCCATATCAAAAAACACTGTTCCATTCGCTGTTTGACAAAAAGTGTCACGATTCTACCCAAAATTGTTCCAAAATCCTCCTTTAAATCCTTTTGGCCTGTTCCTTTACGACTCGGCGTTCCACGAAAAGTGCAAAAAAGATACGCCATGTATCCTTGAAAATACGGCGTTTGATACAGACACGGGTTCCGACCTTCGACCCCGATCCAACCCTTTTACCTCCTTTTGGCATAAGCATTGCTTAAAAGTCCTGAAAACCTATAAGCAATTCACCGCAACGATTTCATTTTTTCTGTGCGTTCTCTGCGAACGTTGCGGTGCGATCTTTGACATATCAGCATTCGAAAAGAGTAAACTTCTCGAAAGAGTGGGGCACAAAGTCACCGGCCTACATCCTTATGGATACGGCAGCGGGACTGCCGAATGGATTGCATAATAAGCCTGCTTTTCTTTCGAGAACGGCGGGCTTTTTTTATTTGTTTTATGGTACCTTAGCTATGGAGGTTATCCATGAAAGAAGATCATAGTTTTGTCATGCCCTTTAAGCGCAGCTTCATATCAAAAGTCTTTGTTCTAATACTCATTAGTTTCTTTCTTACGTCCATCGCGCATACTGCCCGGGCAGAGGGGAGCCCGGAAGCCCTGAAGCGCTCAGCCATACAAAGGCTCACCAATCTTCAGGTTGGCAAGAAAAAGGTGGACAAGTCCGTTGAAAAGGCCATCTCCCACATTGAAAAGAGCCTTGCCGACAGGCTCTGGGAAGACGCGGCACACCTTGCACCCGCCCCCCAGGGCAAGCAGGTATTCCATGAAGAACACAAGGCTGTGCAGCAGCTCAAAAAAATCGCGCAGTCAAAAAAAATCTCAAAAGATATAAAGAATGCCGTCCTTGACGCACTCCAAGCCCTGGTCGCCGCAGACAGTGCCATAGCGGATGCCGCACTCTCTGAGGCCGGCGCCTATGCAGGTACTTCCAAAAAAGTCGACCACTTCATTAAAAAGAGCAAAAAGAACTTACAAAAGGCGGAACGCCTGAGGGAAAGAGGACAATACGCCCGGGCGATCAAGTGCTTTGAAAAGGCCTGGCACCATGCCCGGATGGCGAGAAAGCATGCGGGCGAAGCCCAACCCCCTGTAGAGCCACCCACGGTAACCATCACCGCAGCGCCTACATCAATTACGCAAGGTGAGTCATCAACACTCTCATGGAGTTCAACGAACGCGGAAAGCGTCACCGTCGATAACGGCATTGGTGAAGTTGCACCAAGCGGCTCAATTGCAGTTTCACCGAGTCAGACTACTATGTATACCATCACCGCGACAAATTCTGCGGGCAGCGCCACTGCCGAAGTCACTATATCAGTGATCGTACCGCCCACGGTAACGATCACAGTGTCCCCTTCATTAATTGCCCTTGGTGAGAGTACGACTCTTGCCTGGAGTTCAACGAACGCAGAAAGCGTTATCATAGACAATGGCATCGGCGAGGTGGGTGCAAGCGGTTCGCTTGCCGTATCACCTTCTGCGACCACCACCTACGTGATCACTGCAACAAATGGCGCGGGAAGCGTAACCGACACTGCTACCATATCGGTAATTCCTCCTCCCACAGTAGATATTGCCGCAGATCCCGTCTCCATCATCCTGGGAGCCGGCGCAACCCTTTCGTGGACGTCAACCGATGCGGATACCGTTTCGATAGACAACGGCATCGGTCAGGTAGCACCCAGTGGCTTACTTGCAGTGTCCCCAACCGCAACGACAACGTATTCCATAACGGCAAGCAATGCCTCAGGAACGGCAACCGATACGGTCACCATATCGGTCCTTGTACCGCCAACAACTTCAATAAGCGCAGACAGGACTTCCATTGTCCTCGGCGAAAGCGTAACTCTTTCATGGACCGCAACTAATGCCGATACCGTAGCTATAGACAACGGCATCGGGCAAGTCGATCCAAGCGGATCGATTACGGTCTTTCCAGGTGAAACCACCACGTATACCGTCACAGCAAACAATGCGGCAGGAAGCGCCACTGACAGCGTGACCGTCTCGGTGATTGTGCCTCCCACAGTCGATATCAGTGCCGATCCTGATTCGATCACGTTAGGAGAATTATCGACCCTTACGTGGAGCTCAACCAGTGCTGACACCGTCACTATAGACAATGGTATTGGCGACGTAGCTCCGAACGATTCGCTCATCGTATCACCGACTCAAACCACCACCTATACGATTACCGCCACGAATAGCGCAGGGAGTGCGCAAAGCTCAGCAACCATCACCCTCGTCGCCGCGGTCGCTCCGCTTCCCGAAGGCTCGTTCGGGAAGCAATACGAAGACCTCGTGCCTCCTGATGCCACCATCGGGGCATACGACGCAAGGCGCTTTGTCGTCATCACCGGCTTTGTGTATGAAAGAGGGATGGTCCCCCTTTCCGGGGTCGCCATCTCGTTGCATAACCATCCGGAATATGGAATTTCGCTCAGCGATGAAAACGGGCGGTTTTCGATTCCGGCAGACGGAGGAGGCCTTTATACCGTTGTCTATGAAAAAGAAGGCTACATTACCGCTCATCGGCAGGTGCAGACACCGTGGAACGATATAGTCATAGTAGATGACGACCCTGTTCTAATCCAGCAGGATGCAAAGGCAACGCAAGTCGTCTTTGACGGCAATCCAGGCACGGTCACCGTGCACGAGAGCACCCCGGTCACAGACGAATTCGGTACCCGCGCCTGCACCATGGTCTTTGCCGGCGACAACCGTGCTTATGCCGTTGATGAAAACGGCAACGAGGTGGAACTTGCCACCATCACCACCCGTGCCACGGAATTTGACACGCCGGAGTCAATGCCGGCCATCCTTCCGCCGACATCTGCGTATACCTATTGTGCAGAGCTCAGCGTGGACGGAGCCAAGAGCGTTCGGTTTGCAAAACCTGTCATCACCTACATAGACAACTTTCTCGGTTTTGACGTGGGGGAAGTCGTACCCGTGGGATACTATGACAGGGATCGCGGTGTCTGGGTGCCGGAAGAAAACGGCGTGGTGGTGCAGCTCCTTGACACCGACACCGACGGTATCGCAGACGCCCTGGATGCAGACGGAGATGATGCCCCCGACGATCTCAATCAGAATGGTTCATACAGCGATGAGGTACGGGGCCTCAGCGACGCGGAGCGATACGTACCGGGGTCCACCTTCTGGAGGGTTGCGGTCAGCCACTTCAGCGCGCGTGATTGGAACTGGCCGTGGGGTTTTCCATTTGGTTGGCTCTTTCCAAACGCACGGGGTGAGATCGATGTGGATCAGGCAAAATGCCAAGACTGCCCCATACCCACAAACTCCTTTACAGAGGCGAGAAGCCGAATATTCCATGAAGACATCCCCATCGCGGGTACGGACATAACCCTTCACTACGCGAGCAAGCGGGTTGAGGGGTATAAAACCGTGATAACCATTCCGGTAAGTGGAGAAGAGATCCCGGCAACCGTTAAGCGAGTCATGGTAAACGTAAAGATAGCCGGCCGCAAATGGGAACAGACCTTTGAACCTCTGCCGAACCTCACAATGGAAATTGTATGGGATGGACTAAACTATTTGGGAGACCGAATAAAAGACCGGACAACTGCTCATATAGAAATTGGTTTCCTCTACGATGCCGTCTACTACGGCGCTGCATCAGATACGCTACGGTCGTTTGCGATGGCAGGGAGCGAGACAACTCAGATACGCGCACGGCAAGAGGTAATCGCCTGGAAACGCAGCAAGGCGCTCATTGATGTAACACAGGGGCGCAGCACCATCGCCGAGGGCTGGACCCTGTCTCCCCACCACTGGGTCAGCCCCATGGACCTGTCCACCCTTCATAAGGGTAACGGCACAACAATCAAGAACAATGTCAGCATCATAAACACAGTAGCCGGCAACGGAACTGCCGGATATAGCGGCGACGATGGTCCTGCCACCGAAGTGATGCTTCGAGGCCCATGGCACATAGCTGTAGATGCCGTCGGCAACGTCTATATCGCTGATTTTTCCAATAGCCGCATACGCAAACTCGACACAAACGGCATCATCACCACCGTGGCCGGAGGGGGGAACCCTCCAGATGGTCTGGGCGACGGTGGACCCGCCACCGAGGCCCGGCTTTTTATGCCTATCGGTATAACTGTTGGTACGACAGGCAATCTCTATATTGCTGACACATATAACTTTCGCATACGCAAACTCGACACAAACGGCATCATCACCACCGTGGCCGGCAACGGCACCAGGGGATATAGCGGTGACGGCGGCCCTGCCACCGAGGCCCAGTTTCGTTACCCTACCGGCGTAGCAGTAGACGCTTCAGGCAATCTTTACGTTGCGGATACGGAGAATCACCGTATCCGAAAGATAGATATAAACGGCATTATCACCACTGTGGCCGGCAATGGAACTTTAGGCTATGATGGGGACGGCGGCCCAGCCATTGAGGCTGCGGTCCGGAGTCCGTATGGCATCGCGGTAGATTCTGAGGGCAACCTCTATATCACGGCTTATAATTATTGTTGGATCCGCAAGGTGGATACAACCGGCATCATCACCACCGTAGCCGGCAATGGAACTATGGGTTACAGCGGCGACGGCGGTCCCGCCACCGAAGCCCAGCTCAGCTCGACCCTTGATGTGGCAGTGGACGCTGCGGGCAATCTTTACATTGCAGATTGGAACAATAACCGCATCCGGAAAGTCGATACAAGCGGCATGATTACCACCTTTGCCGGCACAGGAGACGCCGGCTACAGTGGCGACGGTGGCGCTGCCGTTGAGGCCCAGATGGGGTCCCCCTACGGTGTTGCCGTAGATTCTGAGGGCACTCTTTATATTGCCGATTCAGCCAATCAGCGTATCCGTAAGGTGGCTCCTCAATCTACCTTTGTCGGCGCCATGAATCTTGGCGAGGTCCCCTTTGCAGATGAGAACGGCCTGGGGCACACCCTGTCCAGCGCAGGGCGTCACGAAAAAACTATCGACCTCAATACCGGCGAGACCTTGCTCACCTTTGATTACAATGAAAACGAGCAACTCATTGCCATCACCGACCGGTTCGGCAATCAGACGATTATCCAAAGGGATGCCGCAGGCACGCCGCTTTCTATTACTTCCCCTGACGGCATCGTGACGAGCCTGACCATAGATGCAAACAACCATCTCACGCAAGTTACGTATCCGGACGGTTCCTCCTATGGCTTTGCTTACACTGCTGACGGCCTGATGGCCGACGAATATGACCCGAATGGGAACCGCTTTGAGCATTGGTTTGATGCAAACGGAAGACTTGCCGATATCGTAGACCCTGAAGGGGGCCATTGGCAATACGGGCGTGAGACGGACGCCGCAGGAAATATCCTTGCAAGTTTGGTGACCGGTGAAGGGAACCTTACGACCTATCTTGACAATACGGATTCAACCGGGGCGTATACGTCATATATCACTGATCCGACCGGCGCTGTTACCAATTACTATCGCTCTTCTGACGGGTTGAGCGTGGTAAAGGAACTCCCATGTGGGATGAATCTGAATTTTCAATACGGCCTCGATCCGGAGTTCAAGTTCAAATACGTCACGGAAATGAATGAAACAACCCAAAGTGGTTTGGTCAGAACAACCACTAGGGACAAGACCTATGTGGATACCGATGGTGATGAGCTGACCGATCTGATCACCGAGACGGTGACGGTCAACGGCAAGACCGCAACCGTCACCCAGGACGTGAACCAGGGACAAATTACCAGTACCTCTCCTGAAGGAAGGCAGGTTGCCACGCTGTATGATCCCGCAACGCTCCTTGCAGGCAGTATCGAAGTGCCGGGGCTCTATGCAACATACCTCGGCTACGATGAACGGGGTCGGTTGGTTGCATCAACCACCAATGAACGAATGACCAACTTTACCTATGACGCCTACGGCAACCTTGCAACGGTCACGGACGCCACAGGACTTACCACAGCGTATGCTTATGACCTGATGGGTAGGGTAAGGACAATCTTCAGGCCCGATGGAGGCCAGGTTAATTTTGCCTATGACGCGGGCGGGAATATGACGGTGCTGACAACACCTGCAGGCGTGAATCATCGGTTTGACCATAATGGGGTGAATCTCCAGTCAGCCTATTCCACGCCGCAAAGCGGCGGATATCTCTATCATTACGACAGAGACCGCAGGTTGAACTCCATTGTGTTCCCTTCAGGCAAGGAGATCACCAATGTCTACACCGGAGCGCTCCTTGCTTCGATTGAGACGCAAGAAGGAAGCACCTCATTTGAATATGAGTGTGCATCTAAGGTGTCGGCGATCAGCCGAGGCACAGAGCGGGTTGACTATGCCTATGACGCGTCTCTGGTAACAGAAGAAGCTCTTTCCGGAACGATCAATCAGGTATTGGGGTATACGTATGACAATGATTTTAATGTAGCGTCGTTTACTTATGCAGGTGATACGTCTGCCTATGCCTATGACAATGACGGGCTGTTGACCGGGGCCGGAGATTTTAGCATTACGCGTGATGCGGCAAATGGGCTGCCGCTTGCGGTCAGTGACGGGGTGTTTGGGCTGAACCGGGGATTCAATGGATACGGAGAACCGGCAAACCTTGCCTACGCTGTAGGCAGTGCCTCGTACAACCTTGCCTTTGCCCGTGATCGGGCGGGGAGGATCATAACCAGGATAGAGACCATCGATGGTGCAAGCATCAATTGGGAGTACGCGTATGACGATCTTGGCAGACTTGTTGCGGTTACACAGAACGGCATAGTGGTTGAAGAGTACCAGTATGATGCAAATGGGAACAGGACGTATGAGCGAAATGATCTAAGAGGAATAGCTGGACGGACAAGTACCTACGACATCGAAGATCATCTTCTCACGGTTGGCGCTGATACGTATCTGTACGATGCCGATGGATTCCTGGTAGCACGGTACACTGCGGAAGGGACTACGACCTATACGTATGCCTCAACCGGTGAGCTGAAGCAGGTCGTACTTGCCGATGGAAAGACCATAGAATACCTCCATGATCCACTGGGAAGAAGGATCGCCAAGAAGGTCAACGGTGTTGTTACTGAAAAATACCTTTGGCAGGGGCTTACACGGCTCCTTGCGGTGTACGATGGAAGCGATAGTCTGATTGCACGCTTTGCCTATGCTGATGCCAGGGTACCGGTGGCTATGGAGCAGGGAGGCAGCACCTACTATCTCATCCCGGATCAAGTCGGCTCCATCCGATTGGTCGTGGATGCCCCTGGAAATATTGTAAAAAAGATTGACTATGACAGTTTTGGGAATATACTTAATAATAGTAACCCGTCCTTTGTTGTGCCGTTTGGGTTTGCAGGTGGGCTGCATGACAGGGATACGGGGTTGGTACGGTTCGGATTCCGCGACTATGATCCAGAGACCGGAAGATGGACGGCAAAGGATCCTATACTGTTTGCTGGTGGCGATGTTAATCTGTATGGGTATTGCCTAAATGATCCAATAAACTTGGTGGATTCAGACGGCTTAAAGTGGTACGATAAATTAGCGGAATTTCTAACTGGTGCCGCAGTAAAAGATAAAGTGGCAGAATATGTGGATAGCCCAGAGGGACAAAGAATTATAACAGCTGGAATTTCAGGTGCAGCAGGAGGATTAGTCCTTGGCGGTGTTGCCGGTACACCTTTGGCGGGAGTTGGTGCAGTGCCCAGCGCCGTTTGTGGGGCAATTGTTGGATCAGCCGTGAATATGCTAAAGCAGGTGGCTAAAGAAGCCTTAGGTGTTCCAGAACTCATCGAGAGAACGACAAATAAGGTTCGCGGTATTATCCCTCCCATGAACAAGACGGCACAGAGGATACGTATCGAATCTAACGAAGAGGAAAACCCATGCCCATAGTTACGAAGGATTCACAAAATATAAAGAAAAAGTTGACCGGGGTCATACTAATCGCTTACTCAATTGTTCACCTATTCCTTTTTGGCCTTGAGTTTTGGGTAGTATTGTTTTTCGCTATGGGGTTATTTTGGCTTCTAAAAAGATCTCCAGAGGACCAGGACTAGGCCCGGGTCTTAAATATTAAGTTTTCAGCATACAAGAAGGCGGTTGAGCTTTTTTCTTAACCGCCTTTTCCATTTGTGCGCCCGGCAGGGCGCACTCACTTGGAGGTGCGGCCCGACAGGGGGAACTGTTAGCCGGACAGCAAGGGTGTCCATCGTGAGGTGGAATCTGAAGGAAGCCGCAGGCAAAGCGTCTTTTATTGCCGACCTTGCCAGGTTCAGGATAATATCCCACCTTGAATCGGTATCTCAAAGTATCCGGCATTATATTAAGAACCTTACATAAATCCTGAGTTGTGTAATATGGTTTAACAGGCAGACCAAGATGATTAATGACAGATTTTGGCATCACCAAACCTTTGCCTGAGATGGACGGATTAAGAGGAAAAGCGATATGAGATGTCGTTTTTTAACTTATGAACAGGAAAAAAAAACACCCTGACGCCTATGTCGAACTAAAATACAGAAGCGTAGACTCAAGTTATCCGGGACATGAAAATGTTCCTGTCTTCACTGCCCCTGCCATATTCGTCCGGCTTGGGGCGGATTTTCCTCACCTTTGGGGTTTTCGCTTGACCAACGCCAAGAAATTAGTATAAACAACCTTACAGTTGACGTGGTTCGGA
Source organism: Pseudomonadota bacterium (assembly GCA_043818915.1). Lineage (GTDB taxonomy): Bacteria > Desulfobacterota > Desulfobacteria > Desulfobacterales. The sequence continues at coordinate 9,717 of JBDRFJ010000216.1, forward strand.
GGCAGAAATAATTGATTTGCAATCAGCAGATAGAGCACATCAAAACTGTACTGAGAACTTGACGGGAAATACCGTCAAGTTTGATGGTTTTTGACGATATTTAATGGTTGCTGTTTTTGCGAAGATCCCGTCAAAACACCAAGAAAATCAACAACTACAGCATTGTGCCTGGGTGGCGGAACTGGTAGACGCAAGGGACTTAAAATCCCTCGGGGCTTGTCCCTGTACGAGTTCGATTCTCGTCCTAGGCACCAATGATTACAACGGGAGGCTATTGAAAAAATGTTGTATTTTTCAAAGGTCTCTCAGCTACTCTCATTAGCAACAATTTTAATACCTTATCATAAAGCTATCTCACGCATGTTTCCCCAGTAGATTACTCAAGCCCCCTATTATACACAAAAAAGTCAACACTTCTCCAACCATCATTATTACGGTAAAGCTATAATTATAAGTGCCGAACAATATTTAAGGCAGGTTTTATTTTAGTTGAGGACACCTGGAGTTACATGCTGTCAAAATGACAAATCCGTTGAATCCGACTTTTTACGAAGTCATCAACATTAAATAAGATGAAAAAGGAAATTGTTATTCATATAGGTGAGTTATATGCAAGCAAAGAGCCCACGGTAATCCACACAATTCTGGGATCCTGCATAGCGGTTTGCTTATTTGACCTGAAACGCCGAATCGGAGGAATGAACCATATCCTTCTTCCGGGAAGACCTGACAAGAAAGGCTTTGATGGTAGTACACGCTACGGTATAAACGCTATGGAGCTTCTGATCAACAGGCTTATGAACTTAGGCGGCAACCGGAATAAACTGGTGGCTAAGATCTTTGGCGGCGCCAATATGCTGTCGGGGATTTCGGAAAATAATAGTCCGGGACTGAAAAATGCGAAGTTCGTCCGTGAGTTCCTTAAAGTAGAACGGATAAGGGTCATTAGTCAGGACATCGGAGGTTATGACTCCAGAAGCATCTTTTTCCACACGGATTCAGGCGACGTGTTATTAAAGAGAGTTCGTTCCAGGTACTACAAGAAGGTTACAATTGAAGAACAAAAATATCTGGAGCGCATCCAGAAGGAAATCAAAAAACCAACGGATATTACTCTATTTTAAGGTGGTAAAGTAAAAAGACAATGATTACGGAGGATACGAATGGCAGATAAGTTAAAAATATTAGGTAATTAATTAAGTCCTGGCGCTAAATCAATTACCAAAGATTATAGCTCGTATAGACGAGGATCGGGATTTCTTGAAAATAGACAGCAGAATATAGTGTCGATGCAGGACGCCCTGGGCAAAGGTGATTATGAGACCATACGGGTATTGGGCCACAGTATGAAAGGAGCGGTAAGAAGTCCTGATTGTTTAAATTTCATGTGGCAGGAGCGGTTATTTAGATGCAACCAATGAGTATTCTTATAGTTGATGATTCGGAGTATAGTAGAGCGTTGATCCAACATATCCTCGAAAAAGGGGGGTATACAAATGTGCTGACAGCCAAATCTGCCCACGAAGCATTCAAGATTTTAGGTGTTGATGCAGAAGTTCGTGATAATTCTGAATGCTCCGGACAACTGGTAGATCTTGTTCTACTTGACATCACAATGCCGGAAATAGACGGTATTGAGGCGTGCCGCACGATAAAGTCAGTGAAATTACTCGAGGATTTGCCTGTAATTATGGTTACCGCAAATGCCGATGACGACAGTTTGAAACAAGCATTTGAAGTGGGGGCGATCGACTATGTGACAAAGCCTATCAATAAAGTGGAACTTCTGGCAAGGGTCCGCTCGTCACTCAAATTAAAGCATGAAATGGACCGCCGTATGGAATTGGCACGGCAACTTGAAGAAGCGAACAGACAGCTGGAGCGCTTAACCCTAATTGATGGGTTAACGGGCATCGCCAACCGCCGCCATTTTGACGAATTCTTGGATGAGGAGTGGCGAAGGAATATGCGCGACAAGAAGCATATCTCGATCATCATGGCTGATATAGATTTTTTCAAGGATTATAATGACACATACGGCCATCAGGCAGGAGACGATTGTCTGAAAAACGTCGCAGCCGTGCTCGGTAGTATCGCGAGACGCCCCGGCGACCTTGTAGCACGCTATGGCGGTGAAGAGTTTGCGATTGTTTTGTCCGGCACGGACATGAAATTCGCTGGAATGTTGGCGGAAACCATGCGCACAAAAATCGAGGAGGAAAAGATACCACATCTTGGGTCACAGGTGGCTGATCATGTAACGGTCAGCCTTGGGGTTGCCAGTCTGTTCCCCGAGTGTGGAACGTCAGCGTCAGACTTAATTAAAGCGACCGACAAGGCACTCTACCAGGCTAAAAATGAGGGACGAAACCAGGTAAGATTATCTCACGAAATCAAGAATTTAAAACTTGATAAGACCGAAGCCAGTTTTATTAGGCGGTCTTTTTGGATATGACGGAAATCATTATAATCAGCAGGAGGATCTCAAAGATCACGACTGCCGGCCAGCTTTCGGAAAAATAGTGAATCAAGCCTCCGCCGACAATGGCGGGAACACCAAAATCGATTGCCGCACCTATTCTTCGAGGTGTATCCATTCTGAACCTCCTAATACAAATATAAACAAAAAACTTACGCTCTCAGAACTTCCCATCAAAAGGGTATTGAGACTTTTGCAAAAATGGCAGTTTTGCAAAGATTTCATCTTATGATATGTAGCTGTCTATACCTTAAAAATTATGTAAAGTAAAGTGTAAAAATAGCATAAAAACGCAGGACCGGTTATTGGCATATGCAAGACACGAAGACATTAGATTCTATGTTCGGTGGCCGTATCAAGGTTGTGCAAGACGCGGCAGGATATCGATTTTCCATTGATGCGGTTGTGCTTGCGCATCACATAAGACCAAAGGCCACGGACACTGTTATTGATTTAGGGACAGGGTGCGGGATTATCCCTCTTATCCTTGCCTACAAAGAATCAAGCGCCAATATCATCGGGGTCGAGATACAAAAAGATCTTGCTGAAATGGCTGACAAGAATGTCCGGTTGAACAATATGGAGGATCTTATCACCATTTATCATAAAGACTTAAAGGAACTTAAAGGAGCGTTGCCTGCGGGAAGCGTTGATCTTGTCTGTAGCAACCCGCCATACAGAAAGACCGGCTCCGGGCGTGTGAATCCGAATTCGCAGCGGGCGATTGCCCGTCATGAGATAAAGACCAGGCTACATGATATTCTTGAAACCAGCGCCTTTTTTTTGAAAAAGGCAGGCCGCGTCATTTTAATCTATCCTGTAGAGCGTTTAACCGACCTGTTGTATGGGATGAGGGAGTTCAGCCTTGAACCAAAGCTTCTACGGGTGGTCTATTCCTATGTTGACTCAGAGGCAAAATTGGTGATTTTAGAAGGGAGAAAGGGGGGAAGACCGGGTATGAAGATACAACATCCGCTTATTATATATAACAGGGACGGGAGTTATACGGGGGAAGTACAGACGATGTTCGGAATCACAACGGTCCTATCTTAAACCTGATATCGGAAATAGTCTTTTTGCCCAGCGCTTTATTCAGTTGCTCAATCAACTCTTCCTTCATGAATTGTAAGTGATGCATCCACGGCGCTCCTGAAACATGGACAATCAAGAGATTTCCTTTTATTACCTCGGGCTGTGCGTTGCGCGCAATTGCCGGACCCACGATATTATCCCAAAGATCCCATAACTTGCATGTGTCAAGATTAATATTGATTTTGGATGCCTTCAGAGCGTCCCGCAATACATCCCCGATCTGTAAGGGCTTATTTAACTTCTTGCGTACAGGTTTTCGCATGGTAGGTATTTTACGAAGTTGTCAGTATTGATATTTTCGATTTATGTTTTGAGTTGAATCTATATAATCACGTCCTCAATGTCAACGCGGGAATATCCTTTTTGCTTGACTCAATACCTTTATTGAGATACTTACCCTTGTAACAATAAGAGTGCGTAGATTCTATATTTTTATAGTACCTTTTCTAAAACCTAATTAGGTAAAAACTCCATGATCGCCCGGCATAACTGGTTTCAATCTTTCTGTTGCTAATCGTGCCTTAAAAAAATGAGACTTTATTGTATGAGGAATTACATGTGCTGTGGTAAGAGAGTGAGATATCGTAAATATTGTTTGAGGAGTAAACGATGAACTGGGATTGGGATAAGCTTAAGGAGCGACAAACTCAAGGCGGGGGGCCGCCTCCGCAGGTAGATGAGCTTGTTAAAAAGTTCAAACAGTTGAAGCTGCCCGGAGTATCCATCATTATAGCGATTGTTGTAGTTGGATGGCTTCTGACCGGCATATATATTGTGGAGCCTGATGAGGTGGGTGTAGTAAAACGTTTCGGAAAAATGGTATATGAGGTTGGCCCCGGGCCCCATTATCACCTGCCGATACCGGTTGAGACAGTCCTGACACCACAGGTTACCAAGGTGAGGCGAATGGAGATCGGTTTCAGGACAGTGAGTGAGGGCCAGCCCGCGCGGTATAAGGATGTCCCTATTGAGTCACTCATGCTTACGGGTGATGAGAATATTATAGACATAAAATTTATTGTTCAGTACCTAATTCACGATGCGGCGGCATATCTTTTTAATGTAGCGCAACAGGAAGACGCCGTCCGCGCCGCCGCAGAAGCCGCGATCAGAGAGATAAGCGGCAAAAGCAGAATTGACGAGATCCTTACAACTGAAAAATTTAAGGTTCAGGAAGACACCAAGGCGTTATTGCAAGGGATACTCGATAAGTATCAATCCGGATTCACGGTGGTGGCTGTGCAACTGCAGGATGTGCATCCTCCGGGTCAGGTAATAGCCGCATTCAAAGACGTTGCCAGCGCCAAAGAAGACAAGATTAAATATATTAACGATTCTGAAGGGTATCGGAACGATATTCTCCCAAAGGCAAAAGGTAAGGCCGCACAGGTGGTCAATGCGGCGATTGCCTACAGGGCCTCCAAAGTCAACCATGCCAGGGGTGATGCCAGTCGTTTCCTGGCTATGTTGAAAGAATATTCAAAGGCCAAAGAGGTTACAAGAAAGCGACTCTATCTTGATACAATGGAAAAAATTATGGAACGCGCGAACAAGATAGTGATAGAGGACAATTTGTCTAAGAACCTCGTTCCGGTTCTCCCTATGAACAGGTTGTTGTCGTTACCGGAAGAGAAAAAGGGGAATTAGGGAAGCATGGAAAAGAAATTAACAGGTCTATTGATTATACTGATCTCACTGTTCGTTGTTGCGAACATGGCATTTTTTACTGTGGACCAGACTCAGCAGGCGATCGTGGTAAGGCTTGGGAAACCGGTAGGGGAGGTCAAGGGGCCGGGTTTACACTTTAAACTCCCGCTCATCCATGAGGTTATATATTTTGAGAAACGCCTTTTGGAATATGACGCTGCTCCCGCTGAGATACTCACCGAGGACAAGAAGACGTTAGTACTGGACAACTATTCCAGATGGCATATTTCAGACCCGCTTCTTTTTTACAAGACGGTGAGAAATCTTTCGGGTGCGCAGGCCCGTCTTGATGATATTATATATGCGCAGCTCCGCGTGGAGCTTGGAAGGCATTCGCTCACCGAGATTGTTTCCCAGGTCCGAAGTGATGTAATGGAAAAAGTGACGGCCAAGAGTAAAACGATAGCTAAAGATTATGGCATTGATGTCGTTGATGTTCGCATTAAACGCGCTGATCTTCCCCCGGAGAATGAAAATGCTGTTTATGGAAGAATGCGGGCCGAGCGTGAGCGGCAGGCCAAAAAATACCGGTCCGAAGGTCAGGAAGAATCTCTCAAGATAAAAGCGGCCGCCGACAAAGACCGAACCATCCTTTTGGCAGAGGCCTATGAAAAGTCCGAGACCATTAAAGGAGAAGGGGATGCGGAGGCGCTTAAAATTTACGCAGAGGCATTCGGGAAAGACGCGGAGTTTTTTAGCTTTTTGAAGACCCTGGAGGCTACTGAAAGGTCGATGGGGAAGGATACCACTTTGGTTCTTTCGCCAAAGAGCGAGTTTTTGCAATACTTGGATAATAGCAGGATTAAGAAATAAAAGAGAGTTAAGGATTTAGGAATTTGAAGATTTAGGAATTGAGGAATTTAAAATCTTCTGTAATTCTCAATTCCTAAATTATCATTCTTTATTTCCTTCTTCTCTGGTGACGTGTACGAGCCAGCAGTTTTCTATGTTTATGCTTCCGCATTTTCTTCTTACGCTTTTTTATCACACTTCCCATTAAAATTTCCTCCTATTAAAATCTTAAGTCTTATTAGACAGGATGAACAGGATAAAAAAAACTTGTAAATCCTGTAAATCCCGTCAAACTTTTTTCTATAGCCATCAGCTAATTTTATTTCCGCATTCCGAACAGAACTTGTCTCCTTCGTTGATCTCCGCATTGCAACTTGCGCAACGCTCACGAGGCACGGCAAGCTCCATTAGCAACTGTCCCTTTGTTACCGGCACCATTTTTTTGTTGGTCTTATAATCGGCAAATACCAGGACGCGCTTTACAACACCGTCCACGGGGGCAGTCACCCCGTATTCGACTTTCATAAGCGAAAGGTTTAAGATCTCTTCACCCTTCATTACGCTATCGCCCACTTTTTTGTGGACAAGCCATAAGTCAGCATCAAATGGAGCTCCGATATGATATGGGTTATTTTCATCGGCCATCTCCACTCCCGCCTTCTCAATGGCCTTCTCCTCAACCTGTATTTCTTCCACAAAGACTTCGTGGTCAAGCTTATACCTTATTCTTCTTGTTCCGTTTTTGCTTATATCGGCGATATGCATGACCTCTACAGTATGGACCTTGCCGTCAGAGGTTCGAAATTCACGTTCAACCCCCTCTACCAATCCCTCAAACCATATATCATCGGAGAGCACGTTTGGATCGGCGTATTTTTCAATATTCTTGATGAGTTTTAAGGCATCTCCGGGATGGTTAAGATAATTTACCAACTCATTTTCCGTGGGCTCTCTCCCAATGTGTCCGGCCAGTTCAATCCTGACTTCGTCAATATTGACAGGCGGCAGAAAATTTAGAGGGCTCTCTTCTGTCCTTTGAGCAATCGCATCTTTCCATTTGTCTCCGAATAATGATTGGTAAACCCAGTCAGGAGGCCAGCCAAGCGGGAGTTTGCCGAATTTTCCCAGGAGCAGATTTTTGAGGGCATCGTTCGCATTGGCAAACAGTAGCGGTCGGTCTTTTTTGACCTGTCCGTCAAGTTCTTCTTCAGGCATGGATGTGACCTTTTTAAGGATTTCGATAATCCTTTGCACCTCTGACATCCCACCACGTTCATAGGCCTTGACTACCATGAGGTATCCATTCGTCCATGTGATTTGCGAGCCCGGCGTAACGTCGTGATACCTGATAAGCTTTCTGTACAGCTCAAGGACCAGGAGAATGCTGGGGAGCAAAAAGGCATATCCGTGTTTAAGGGCGGCCTCCTGGCTGCTTGAAGTGGCGCCTCCCGGAAGTCCGTGCAGTGTGACATCATGGTCGATCCCAAGAAATGTTGGTCTACAGTAGTGATCGTATATAGGCATGATCTGCTTAAGAACAAAAGCGGTTTCCCTGATCCTCTCCTTATCGAGACGTGTCTTTAATCCGAGTTCCCCTTCAATGTAAGCCACTACCGGCATGACCGCTGTTTGACCGTAAAAACGCACGCCCGGGCCGTCGGCCACATCCAGGATCTTGGCTCCTGCCTCGGCAGCGGCGCCAAGAGCTGGCACTGCAAGACCGTCTGTGGCGTGACGGTGGTACTGAACAATCAGGTCAGGATACTTGTCAAGTATTGCCGAAACCAAGCTCCTGATAAATCGCGGAGGACACACCCCCGCCATATCCTTAAGACAGAAAATAATCTTTTTAGACGCCTCTGCCTTGCCGCATTCCAGAATCCGCCCTGACATTGAGAGGATATCATTAAGCACGCCAAGATAGTGTGGAACATCGAACCCTTGTGCCCAGCTCAGACTGATAGCCGGCTGAAAGATGCGATTTTCATTCTTAAGGACGATCTCGGCAAACGGGGCCATGTTCTCAATGTGATTTAGAAAGTCAAAGCAGCGTATTACATGATAATGCTTGACAATCATCTCGCCTGTTCGTTGCATAACCTCCCTGCTCTGGGGGGCGTAGCCGAGCACATTTGTTGAACGGATGAGGATAAGTTTCTGCGTGTTTGGAGCAAGCTCATTCCAATCTTCCGCTTCTTCCCATGGATCGGTCATACAGCCCAACATAGCCACGTGATAATGGGCTCCGCCGCCGTTTTCTATGGATACGTATCCGCATCGGTCAATCAGCGGTCCGATCAAGCGGTCTGAGAAAAGTCGAAATCGATTCCCGGTTTCCGACTGGGTAATGTCTCTGGGTGTGGTATTGCAGAACTCCACATATTCAGACTCTCGCAGACGGCTCAAGACATTGTCCCGATGATCGTTGGGATCAAACGGCGGCTGATACGAGCGGTCGCTTGCCGCCTCTTTGGCCACGGAGGAGACATCTACAGACATAGGTCCGATCTTGGAGTCGCCGAACTTCCGATACTTGCCAAATCCTATATAGGGATTGAAGCCCCGCGCCGTAATTTCAGCCATGAGACGGGAAAGTCGTATCTCTTCCGGGGTAGTTTCCGTATAGACCATTAATTCAGGCGTGTTATCAATGAATTTTGTATCGATTTCACCTGCTCTGAATTTGGGGTGTGATATCACCTTCTTATGAAACGGAATCGTTGTCTTCAAACCACCCACAAAGTATTCTGAAAGCGCCCGTTCCATGATTGACATGGTCTTTGCCCACGTGGCCCCATGCGTCATCAAGAGGCTTCCGCAGGAATCATAGAGCTTTGGGAATTCGTATCCGCTGAAGATACACGAATCGAGTCTCACCCCCTCGCCTCCTGGGGAAAGATACCGTGTTATTTCACCGGCATTGGGCCGGAAATTGTCTTGAGGGTCTTCAAAATTGATACGGCATTGCATGGCGAATCCCCGTGGTTTTAGGTCTTCCTGTTTCAGACGGAGTTTTTCACCAAAGGAGACTCGTATCATCTCTTCTACCAAGTCTATTCCGTAGAGGAGTTCTGATATGCCATGTTCCACCTGAAGCCTGGTGTTGGCCTCAATAAAGTAGTAATTTTGTTCCCCATCTACCAGGAATTCAAATGTCCCGATCGAATCATACCCCACGGCGGACGCAATCTTTAAAGTTGCTTCTTTCAATGCCGTTCTTAATTCCTCGCTCATCTTCTTCCAGGGCGAGGGGGTAATCTCCAATAATTTTTGATTTTTCCTCTGAGTGGAACAATCGCGTTCATCAAGCACGACCGTATTGCCGAACGGACCGCAGATAGCCTGTATTTCCAGATGTCTCACTGAACGGAGAAATTTTTCAACATAGAGATTCGGGTTGCCGAAACTCGCCTCTGCCATGGCGGAAGCCTTTTCAAAATTATGTTCCATCTCCTCGGGAGAATTAATTATTACGATCCCGCGGCCGCCACCGCCCCCTTCGCTCTTGATCATAACGGGGTAACCGATTTCTTTGGCGATCTGTTTTGCTTCTTCAAGAGTTACCGCGCCTTCAGACCCCGGAATAACCGGAACCGAAACCGACTGGGCAATAGCTCGAGCTTTAACCTTGTTGCCGAGCTTTTCCATAGGCGTTGCTGAAGGGCCGATAAAGATGATGCCGTTCTCCTCGCACAGGGCGGGAAAGCGGTTGTTCTCCGCCGCGAAGCCCCACCCGGGATGAAGCGCTTTGACATTATGCTGTTTTGCGAGGCGTACAATTTCGTCTATATCCAAATATCCTGATTCCGTATGAATATTATATGCCTTGTCGGCCTTTGAGACATGAGGGGCGGTCTTGTCCGCGTCTGTGGCAAATGCCACGTATATGCCCCCCATTTCCCGGATGGTCCGCCCTATACGAAGAGCCGGTATTCCACGATTGGCAACGCCTATTCTAAGACCCTGGATTGGTGAACTCATGGTAGTTTGTTCCCTTGAAAGCATTTGAATTTTATCTCTTAATTGGCCCAAAAATACCTTTGGTATAAAGAACAAATAATCACGCTATACTATTTGCCTAAGTTTGTCAATAAATCAGGGGCGGTAAGTTGGAAAAAAAGAACTACTCAGGTTCAGGGGTTCAAGGTTAAGCAGGTGAAAGAGAGGCTATACGAATGCGGAATTCATCCGGTTCTTGCGAAACGCCAAGCGGTCTTGCAACGGAGTTTAGAGGAAACTTTATGCTGCCTTGTAAATGAGAAGAGAGCAACCCTGAACCGTGTGAACTCTGAACCGTGAACTCTTTCTTCGTGGCTGAATAGCAGCGTTACAAAGTGGATATTGGATAAATATTATGGTATATGATGATATCATGGAAGAATTAATTTATTTTAAAGATGACGAACTTGCTCGTGTGAACGATGCGGTGAGTGTGGCTGAAGAACTAACGTTTAATAGTTACAAGGTATCTGCCAATGAATGGAAACGCCATCGCTATGATATCAAAACATTGATTGATTTAAAGCCGGAAGAGATTGTTCCCGGGCCGTTTGCGCAGATCATCCGTTACGAGGGTAGAAAGGCAAAGGACCCGCTCGGCCTTTCACACTACGATTTTTATAAAATATGTCTTCAAGACCACTCAATCCTAAAGGCACTTGCCGAAAACGACAAGCTGGAACTGTTCCCTTTTGTCCTCTACATTGTTACACATGAACTCATCCATATTGTACGATTTGGTAAATTTTTGCAAAACTTTGAAGCATCTGATGAAGAAAAGGTTATGGAAGAATCAAGGGTTCATGAGAAGACACACGAGATATTAAAGAACGTTACCAATGTTGCTGTGGAGCCGGTGTTCGAGTTTTACGGGGCGTGGAGAGAGCCTGTGGATGACTTGAGGAATGTATAGTTTGTAAACTGTATTTCTCCAACTTAATTTGACATGAAAATGATCCAGAAAACGAGAGACACTGCGAGTCTTCCTAAATCCGTCCATCTGATTGCCGTTTGCGGCACAGGCATGGGCGCACTTGCCGGTATGTTTAAGGATGCGGGATTTCAGGTAAGCGGGTCGGATCATCGGGTATACCCCCCAATGAGTACCTTTCTTGAAGGGCAGGGGATCAAAATTATGGAAGGTTTCCAGCCGGAGAACCTTTCGCATTCCCCCGACCTTGTTGTCGTGGGGAACGCGGTATCCCGAGACAATCCCGAGATTGTCAGGATGTTTGAAATGGACCTTCCGTACCTATCTTTTCCCCAAGCCTTGAAACAGTTTTTCATTCAGGACAAGAAGTTGTTGGTAGTGGCGGGGACCCATGGCAAGACCACCACAGCGTCCCTGCTGGCATGGATCTTGGAATCGGCAGGATTTGACCCCGGGTTTATGATCGGCGGTATTCTCAAGAATTTTGGTCGTAATTATAAGACAGGGAGTGGCCCCTATTTTGTTGTGGAAGGGGATGAGTACGACACGGCCTTTTTTGACAAGGGTCCAAAATTTTTACACTACACTCCTTCACGAGCGATCATTACCAGCGTAGAATTTGACCATGCGGATATTTATAGGGATCTCAATCATGTCAAAGAGGCCTTTTCAAAGTTTATTGCAGCTATTCCTCAAGACTCCCTTTTGGCGGCTTGCAATCATTACCCCGCTGTCATGGAGTTGGTCCCGAAAGGGTCTTGTCGTACCGTGACGTATGGGTTAAATGAAAGTGCCGAATGGCGTATCAAAGACCTGCTATTTGAGTCGCCGAAGGCGCATTTTACTGTTGTAAGGAATGGGGAATCATTTGGACGTTTCAGAGCACCCCTTATGGGAAAACACAACCTCTTAAACGCGCTATCCGTGATTGCCGTGGCACACGATATTGGACTGTCCATTCAGCAGATAGCAGAGGGGCTGGAGACATTTGAAGGGGTAAAACGAAGACAGGAGATACGCGGAGAAAAGCGTGGGGTTACCATTATTGATGATTTTGCCCACCATCCTACCGCGGTAAAGGAGACCATCGGAGCTGTTCGTGCGTTCTATTCCAACAAGAGGCTTGTCGCCGTGTTTGAACCGCGTAGCAACTCGAGCCGTAGGAATATCTTCCAAAGAGAATATTCAGATTCATTTGATAGCGCGGATTTGGTTTGCGTCCGAAAGCCAACCTTGTTGGAAAAGATCCCTGTGGATGAGCGGTTTTCTTCCGAACAGCTTGCAGCGGATCTCGAATCTCGCGGAATAGATTCCCACTGCTTTCCTGATACCGATGCCATCATTGAGTTCTTGGAAAAGAATCTCCGTAGCGATGACATTGTGCTTATCATGTCTAACGGCGGTTTTGACAACATACATGAACGACTCCTTGCCGCGTTATAGATTTCCGAGTTTTCTACTTTTCTTGATTGATTTCCTTGTAATCGCTGTATCGCCCTTTTGTCATAAATAAAATTATGCTATGATTACCTAAAGTAAGCTTAATGACTTCGTAAACAGTCCAAACGTTCCCTTTCCCTTGGCTTTTTGCTGAATCACCAATTTTGGTGTGGAAGTGTCTGATATGAAATCATTCTATATCATTTTTTCGGATCTTGATGGAACGCTGCTTGATCATGACACGTATGAGTATGCGGATGCCGCAGAGGCCCTGGAATATATCAGGCATGAAAAAATTCCCCTTATACTCTGTTCAAGCAAAACAAGACCCGAGATAGAATATTATCGTGAACAGCTTGGTCTGGACGACCCGTTTATTCCCGAAAACGGTGCAGCTATTTTCATTGGGAAGGGAACACTGGACGTTAAGGATATCCCTTTTGTGGAGTATGAAGGCTATAAGGTTATAGAATTGGGCATTTCGTACAACAGAATCAAGTCGTGCTTTGCGGAGATCAAGGCTGAAACCGGTCTTAAGCTTTTAGGATTTTCCGAGATGTCGTTGACACAGGTGGTGGAGTTTACCGGACTGAGTCACGACGCGGCAAAATTGGCACACATGCGCGATTATTCCGAACCATTTCTCTTCATGGAAGAGGGAAGCAGGCTTGAAGTGTTTGAGAAGGCTGCGCGGAGTAAGGGTCTGAAAATTACAAGAGGTGGCCGCTTTTACCATTTGATCGGAGACAATGACAAGGGGAAGGCTGTACGTATAGTCAGGAAGTTGTACCAACAAGAGGGGAGACCTCTCATATCGATCGGCTTGGGGGATAGCCTTAATGATCTGCCTATGCTTGAAAATGTGGAAGTTCCTGTTTTGGTGCAAAAGAAAACAGGACAGTACGAATCCTGGACCGGAAACAAAAAGATTGTATTTGCCCCGGGTATCGGACCAAAAGGGTGGAATAAGGCCATTCTTGATATTTTTAAGGGATTAAGGGATTGAGGAATTGGGGAGCAGATTTATAGTCATAGTTGATGACGAACCTGATATCGTCGAGCTTGTATCGCTGCACCTTGTAAAAGCAGGTTTTAGCGTTAAAGGTTTCGGGGAAACAGGAGCTTTTTTTACATTCCTTAATTCACGGGTTCCGGATTTGCTAATCTTGGATCTAATGTTGCCGGATACGGATGGCATTGAAATTTGCAAAAAGCTCAAGATGAACGATGAGTTTTCAGCAATACCTATTATTATGCTGACGGCGAGAGGTGATGAAACCGACAAAGTGCTGGGGTTGGAGTTAGGCGCGGATGACTATGTGACAAAACCCTTTTCGCCTAAAGAGTTGGTTGCCAGGGTCAAAGCGGTGTTGCGCAGAAAAGCTCAGAAGGAACCGGCCGGAAAAATTACTATAGGCGACATGATTGTGCTTGACCCGGACAGATACGAGGTCACTGTTGAAGGTGAAAAAGTAGCATTGACTTCTACCGAATTTAAAATATTGCAGCTCCTATCGTCGCATAAAGGATGGGTGTTTTCGAGAGAGCAGATTCTCGATCACCTGTGGGGGCATGAAAAGATGGTCTTATACAGGACTGTGGATGTACACATAAGAAATATGAGAGAAAAATTAGGCAAGGCTGCGGTTTTGATCAAAAATATACGTGGCGTGGGGTATAAATTGGAAGAATGAAAAAATCTATTTTCGCCAAAATATTTTCAGGTTATGTACTAATCACGCTTGTCCTTTCCTCGCTTATCCTTGTCTTTTCTTTTCAAACTATCCGACATTACTACATACATTCATTGGAAGATGATTTAAAGAATCTCGGCATCACAGTGAGGCTTAAAATCGCTCCACTCCTTCCGCAAAAAAACTTCCAAGAGATGAATGCTCTTGTGAAGCAGTTGGGAAGTGATATCAACACGCGAATCACTGTCATCGATGCCCAGGGAGTAGTATTGGCAGATTCTGAAAACGACCCGCACCTTATGGAGAATCATAAGACAAGGCCTGAGATGGCCCAGGCATTACAAGGGGGCACCGGGACATCGATACGCTATAGCACGACCGTGAAGGAGAAAATGCTCTATGTCGCAGTGCCGATTGAACAGGGTGACATTATAGGTGCTGTGCGGGCAAGTCTGTTTTTGGAAGATATTAATAACCTTCTTACTGAATTAAAATTGAAGATAGCACAGGCGGCATTGATTATCCTTGGTATATCACTCATAGGCGCCGGTGTTTTTTCGCGAAGCCTTTCAAAACCTATCAAAGAATTGAGCGCGGCTGCCCGGCGCACAGCAGCGAGAGACTTCAGCGTAAGGGTCTTTTTGAAAAACAGAGACGAACTAAAAGCACTTGCGGATAGCTTCAATTATATGAATAGCGAGATTAGCACGCTGGTCAGCGAACTATCAAATCAAAAGGATAAATTACAGGGGGTCATTTCTTCAATCCAGGAAGGGCTTGCTGTTTTTGATAGAGCGGGGAAAATCGTTCTCAGCAATGAGAGTTTTGAAACGATGATTCAGGAGGAGAATGTTGAGGGAAGATTCTACTGGGAAGTTTTAAGAATCCCAGCATTTGGAGAGCTCATTAAAAAGGTGCTGCATGAAAGGAAAAACCGCATTGAAGAGATAGAATTATACGAAAAAGTCTTGTTGTGCAGTGCTACATTTTTGGATGCGAGAAGAGAGGTAGTGGCTATTTTTCATAACATCACAGCAATTAAACGCGTCGAAAAGATAAAAAAGGACTTTGTGGTGAATGTATCCCATGAACTGCGCACTCCCCTCACCGCGGTAAAAGGGTTTGTGGAGACGTTGGAGGAGCAAGTAGATGAAGAAAGTCTGCGCTATGTGGAGATTATCAAGAGACATACCGAGCGCCTTATTCATATTGTTCAAGATTTGCTGGCCTTGTCCGAGCTTGAGGAAAGCGGCGTAACCTTGGAATTAGAAGACGTTGACGTGAGCGACGTGCTCGAAAATGTCCTCGGTATATTTGAGCAAAAGCTGCAAGACAAGGGCATCACTTTAAAACGTGAAGTAGAACCCGATTTGCCTTGTCTTAAAGGCGATCCCTTTAAGTTAGAACAGATGTTTATAAATCTCATAGATAATGCCATTAATTACACAGAAAAAGGATCGATTGCTATATCGATAGGCCGGAAGGACAATCGGATAATGATCCAGGTGAGGGACACTGGAAATGGTATCCCAGAGGATGATCTCCCTAGAATTTTTGAACGCTTTTATGTTGTTGACAAGTCCCGATCACGAAGACTCGGTGGAACCGGACTGGGGCTTTCCATTGTAAAGCACATTGTTTTATTGCACAACGGAACAATAGATGTGAAAAGTATGCTCGGCACTGGCACAATATTTTCTATTTCCTTTCCTTTTTCCCTTTCCTAATTTTTTTAACCAAAAATTAACTTTTCCTTTATACGACTTTAATAATCGAATGCTTATTTAATCTCCAAATATTACTATGTAGGCACTACTTAGGAGGAACCATGATGAAAAAAGTCTCGCTAATTGTATTCTTGTGTACGAGTTTTATGCTCTTGGCCGGTGTCGAGGTCAAGGCAGGCAGCCTTTTGGATATACTAAAAGAAAAGGGGATCATTACTGCCGAGGAGGCCGAAGAAGTCAGCAGGGAGCAGGCGAAAGAAAAGAGTTGTAAGTTGTTAGACAACCTAAAATGGTCGGGTGATCTGAGACTTCGTCACGACACACAGTGGATAGAGACGGACAGTGACGATTACGATCGCAACCGTGAACGGTTCCGCCTCCGTTTCGGTTTTACAACGGAACCGACCGAGACCACGAAGCTTGGGGTGAGGCTGGCATCCGGGTCAGGGTATCAGAATACCACAAATCAAAGTTATGACGGGCACGCCCGAGGCAAGGAGATTTTTATCGACAAGGCCCACGCGTCCTGGCATCCCGTCGATTTTTTTAAGATAACGGGCGGGAAACATAAGAACCCTCTGCTCACTACGCCGCTGGTCTGGGATCCCGATGTCAATCCTGAGGGATATTCCGAGGAACTTAAGTTGAAGGTGACCGACGGTGTCCAGGTCTTTGCAAACCTGGGTCAGTGGTTCATCGAGGAATTAGATATAAAGGATACCGACAGAGATCCCACCCTCCTTGCGTATCAATTAGGTTTCGTGATCAAGCCTGCCAAGACGATACAATTCGAGATTGCCGGTACTTATTATGATTTTAAAAACCTGGATAAACTTGCGTGGTCTAACGGTGTGCTGGATGACAAGACAGAGTTTCTGGGGTACAATCATGAACACAGCCAGCAGATGATCTTCGACAACAATCAAAAACTTCTCAACGAGTTCGGCTGCTGGGAAGTTGGAGCACAACTGAAGGTAAAAGATGCTCTGCCGGTCCCCTTTTCCATCTTTGCAAACTATATCAAGAATGCAGAGGCTGATATCAGTGACCTTATTAACAAAGGGGTTGATCCAGGGGACAGTGATCCCGCGGATCTTGCAAGTTACGGGAATGATGACCGCGATACAGGGTGGCTCGTGGGGTTTTCAGTAGGGAACAAGAAGAAACAAGGTGATTGGTACGGGAAATACCAATACCAGGCCTTAGAAGATTATGCTTTCCCGGCCGTATTCGTTGATTCCGACTTCCATGGCGGTGGCACCAATAACAAAGGGCACTATGTCCAAGGCCTTTACTGTCTTACTGATACTATCCAAGCCAAGGCTACAGGGTTCTTTACCGAGCGTGAAGATGAAAGCAAAGATGGAAAGAAGGATGAAGACCGTATACAATTGGACATCGTAATTGCCTTTTAATTATGTCTATCTTTTTGCCGGGAGTAGGTTCAGTGCTTATGAAAATTAACCAAAAATTAACAAAACCTTAACATGATATTGGCTATGTTCTGCCAATAATAAAAAGATATAAGGAGTATCCAACATGAAACATATTATCAAAAGCGCATTCGTACTCATGCTCATATCAGCGCTCTTCATAGAAGGGCCTGTATGTTGGGCAAAGGAAGGCGCACTCTTGGGGGCAGGCGCCACCTTTCCCTACCCGCTCTATTCTAAGATATTTGATGCTTATTACAAACAACGCGACGTGAAGATCAACTATCAGGCGATCGGTTCAGGTGGGGGTATACGGCAGCTTATCAATAAAACAGTAGATTTTGGTGCGACTGATGCGTTTATGAGCGAAGAGGCTTTGAAAAAAGCAGATGGTTCCATTCTACATATACCTACCTGCCTCGGTGCGGTAATTGTAACCTATAACCTGCCGGGCGACCCCAAGCTGAAGCTTACCCCGGATATAATTGCTGATATTTTTCTTGGAAAGATAACGAACTGGAATGATACTCGCATCAAAGAAATTAACCCCGCCATTCCCCTTCCGGACATGCATATTGTTGTAGTGCATCGCTCAGACGGGAGTGGCACTACCTTTATTTTTAGTGACTATTTAAGCAAGGTGAGCAGTGAATGGAAAGAGAAAATAGGGGCGGGCAAGTCCCTTAATTGGCTCGTCGGCCTCGGAGCAAAAGGAAACGCGGGCGTTGCAGGATTAGTTAAGCAGGTGCCTGGCTCTGTCGGTTATATCGAACTCGTGTACGCGTTGCAGAATAAGATGCCGGTGTCTTCTGTCAGGAATAAGTCTGGGGATTTTATAACGCCGAGTATGGCCGCAGTAAGCAGCGCCGCGAACGTAGATTTACCGGATCACACGCGGGTTTCCATCACAGACACCGATGCCAAAGACGGATATCCGATCAGCAGCTTTACCTGGTTGATACTTTATAAGGAGCAGAACTACAAAGGGAGAAGTAAAGAGCGGGCCGCGGAACTTGTTAAACTATTTTGGTGGGCTGTTCACGAAGGGCAGGACTTTGCGGAGCCGCTCCACTATGCGCCTCTTCCTAAAGAAGCGGTGAAAAAGGCGGAAAAGATTTTACAATCGGTAGCATACGGAGGGGATAAGATTTTATAAAGGATGATACAAGAAAAAATCTTTCAAAACACACTCTACATTTCCGCGTTTTGCGTTGTCGCTCTGCTGATAGCGATCTTTTTTACGCTTCTACACGCATCATTTCCCGCGATCAAGGAGTTTGGCATAGGCTTTGTGTATGGTAAAGTGTGGGACCCTGTTTCGGGAGAGTTTGGAGCGTTGCCGTTTTTGGTGGGGACGCTTCTTACTTCTTTTCTGGCCCTCATAATATCCATACCATTTTCGCTGGCCATTGCTATCTTGTTGGGTGAGTATTTTAGAAAAGGGGTTGTTGCCACCGTTCTTAAGAGCGCTGTCGAACTCCTGGCAGGGATCCCGTCCATCATATATGGGTTTTGGGGGCTCTTTGTGTTGGCGCCGATCGTAAGGGATATGGAAATTCAATTGGGTATTGTTCCATATGGCGTAGGGATACTCACCGCTTCACTTATTCTTTCCATTATGATCATTCCGTATTCGGCATCAATCGGAAGAGAGGTAATAAAATTGGTTCCCGCTGATCTAAAGGAGGCAGCCTTGTCCCTTGGCGCCACACGGTTTGAGATGATAAAAAAGGTAATCCTGCCGTACTCCCGCTCAGGAATCTTTGCCGGTATTTTACTTTCATTGGGGAGGGCTCTGGGGGAGACAATGGCGGTGACCATGGTGATCGGCAACTCTAATTTTTTGCCTAAATCACTCTTTAGTCCATCAAATACTATGGCAAGTGTAATAGCCAATGAATTTACGGAGGCCACAGAAACTTTGTATCTTGCAAGTTTGGTCGAAATAGGGCTGCTTCTTTTTATTGTAACAATGATCATCAATATTATCGGCAGGTATATTATCCAGAAGATGAGTGTGGAGACGTAACATGAGAGAAAAAAGCATTCTCGCGCGTATCATAAAAGACAGAGCTTTCAAGGGCGTAGCTATTCTTTTTTCCGTCTTATCCATCCTGCCATTACTTTTTATACTGTTGTACATAGTAAAAAACGGCGTCGCGGCGATCAATTGGCAATTTCTCACCGAACTTCCCAAACCTGTCGGTGAACTTGGCGGGGGGATTGCAAACGCGCTTGTTGGGACCGGGATTTTGGTTTTCATTGCATGCCTCTTTTCAATTCCTTTGGGGATTGCCGCGGGGGTCTATCTTTCTGAACATAGAAT
This sequence comes from Pseudomonadota bacterium, assembly GCA_043818915.1. GTDB lineage: Bacteria > Desulfobacterota > Desulfobacteria > Desulfobacterales. Next base: position 29,337 of record JBDRFJ010000216.1, read on the forward strand.
AGGAAGACTGGCGTATGCGGTACGATTGAGTGCGGATGTATTGCAAGGTATCCCTTCCATTGTTATTGGTATTATTGCCTATATATGGCTCGTTGTCCCGATGGGGATGTTTTCTGCTCTCTCAGGAGGGATTGCGCTCGGGATTATGATGCTTCCGGTCATCGTGCGGACAACTGAAGAGACTCTTAAATTAGTGCCTGGTACACTTAAAGAGGCATCCCTTGCGCTGGGGGTCCCGTACTATAGAACCATGCTCAAAGTCATTGTTCCGGCAGGACTGAGCGGCATCTTGACCGGCATCTTGCTCAGTGTTGCCCGGATTGCGGGCGAAACCGCACCGCTTCTCTTTACCGCATTCGGCAGCCCCTTTATGGATGTGAATATTTTGAAGCCGGTTAACTCAATGCCTCTTTTGATTTTTAATTATGCGACAAGCCCTTACCCCGACTGGCATGCATTGGCGTGGGGTGCGTCGTTTGTTTTGGTTGTGTTTGTACTGACGTTGAATATCCTTGCGAAAGTGGTAAGCAGAAGATGAGACATCGAGTTGTAAAAATAGAAGAATTCAGCGCCTCTTTTGGCGAAAACCGCATATTAAAAAATATCAACCTCGGTATTCCTAAAGAAAAGGTCACCGCGATTATGGGGCCGTCAGGATGCGGCAAGACAACGCTTATCCGGTGCGTAAACAGGATGCACGAGTTAATACCGGATGCGCACGTGACCGGTAAAATATTTCTCTATGATGAAGACATCTATAGCATGAACCCCATGCTGGTGAGGAGAAAGATAGGCATGGTGTTCCAAAGGCCGAATCCATTCCCCACCATGAGCATATACGATAACGTCATCGCAGGATATAAACTAAACGGGATTAAATTGCCGAAAACGGAACAGGACAGTATCGTCGAGGATGCGTTAAGAAAATCGGCATTGTGGGACGAAGTAAAAGATTCTTTGCACAGGAAAGGGACGTTTCTATCCGGCGGGCAACAACAGAGGCTTTGCATAGCACGAACGTTGGCCATGAAGCCCGAGGTCCTCTTGCTTGACGAGCCTACTTCCGCTCTCGACCCCAAAGCAACTTCGCATATAGAAGAGTTGATTGTTGAATTGAAAAAAGGCGTGACAATCATACTTGTTACGCATAATATTGCCCAGGCGGCCCGCGTCTCTAATTTTACCGCGTTTTTATATCTGGGAGAGCTTATTGAATTCGGGCCGAGCAAAAAACTGTTTACCGTACCTGAAGACAAGAGAACAGAGGAGTACCTGACCGGAAAATTTGGGTAGTGTCCGCTCTTGTCCAAAATCAATGATCGAAGTTGCTGAAACGGTCTATGAACATTGAGCAAAGGGCGTTCTTTTGGCATGCGGGGGATTGGAGTAATGGAGTAGTGGAGTAATGGGAAAAAAGAATATCCAACACTCCAGCACTCCAATACTCCAATGAATTTCTCAGAGGCGGATCCCATCACGAATGGCTCTGGATGCGTAGCCCCCTCAATAGAAAACAAATTATATTGGACACCGATGGATAGGAGTCATGATGAAAGAAGGAAAGATCAACGCTATTAAAAGAGAACTCCATGAGTTCGCTACATTGGTGGAGCATATGCTTGAGCGAAGCATAAAGGGCCTTATTACAAAGGACAAAGAGATGCTCACCGCTATCATCGAACAGGATGAAGTCAAAGCGAACGCTTTTGAGACAAACATAGAAGAATTGTGTACCGCATTTATTGCTCAATTCGAGCCTAAAGCCAAAAACTTGCGGACAATGCTTATGATTTTAAAAATGAATAACGATTTGGAGCGGGTTGCGGACCACGCGGTGAATATCTCGGAAAGCGCTCTTTTTTTGATAGAAAGGCCCCAGGT
>JBDRFJ010000217.1:0-40418 GCA_043818915.1 Pseudomonadota bacterium
TCATCCGTTGGACGAAAATCAATTCCGGCAGACACACGATAACTTTCCTCCTGTCGGTAGTCCAACTTTTCATAATCACTCAGTTCATACTTCAGGCAGACGTCAATGCTATCACTAAGATTAGCGTCCAGTTTGCCCATAAATGAGTGGCGTTCAGACGTGATAGGATCTTCACCTGTGTCTTCTGCGCTCTCATAATTGTAATGCAGCAAATAGCGGGAACGCTCCGAAAGCTTGTCACCATAAGAAACATAATTCGTGGAGAGACGTCTACTTTGCCCATCGTCAGAAGGCTTTGTCACAGCGCCGCTGCCGCTCTTTTTTTCTTTGATCCTGTACCAGCCGTACGATGCGCCAGCTCTTGCGGTCGCCTTTGTTGGGGACTTCCTGGTAATGATATTCACAACACCGGCAACAGCATCGCTTCCGTATAATGCTGAACTCGGGCCTTTGACCACCTCAACCCTCTCGATCAAATCTACAGGAATCTGATTAAGCCCGATACCGTATTCGCCCATGCCGCCGCTTTGACCGGAACCCATAACCCTTTGCCCGTCGATAAGGATGAGGCCATAACCGTCATCGAAGCTTAACCCACGCAGGTTGGCTTGCCATGTGTACGTTCCGAAAACATCATCATGAACAGATGTGTTGATCCCTGGAATGCTTTTCAAGATGTCCAAGGCGTTTTGTGCGTTTGTTCGCTCGATATCTTCCCTGGTAATCACAACAGTTTCCACAGGCACATCTTTTAAGGTGTGGGGTGTTTTTGTTGCGGTCACCACCACATCTTCAAGTTGTACAATATCAGCCTCTTTCTCCTTTTCTTCAGCAAGGACAAGGCCGGGAATGGTAAAAATTAGTCCGAGTAAACAGATTAACAACAAAAACTTTTTCATTATTATCTCCTTTCTTCAAAACAAAAAAAGCCACAAAGGTTCCGGTCTTTCCGACCATTATGGAAACCTTCGTGGCTTCAAATCTAAAAAAGGCCATGACACTTTAAAAGGACAAGCTTCCAGTCCTTAAAGCCTTCATGGCCTTTTCTTATTTATTTTTTTACAGATAATAAAAATTTATTAGCCTTCCTGGCTACATCTGAGTCTCCGTGTATCATAAAAACATCTTGGAGTAAACTCTTTTCAAAAAACCAAGCTTGATGACCTCGCAAAAAGTCTCAACCTTTACAGCAAATTCTTTGCCGCTTCAAACTCTTCGTTTGCCTTCAAAACAAGGTCCGAGGCTTCTCTTATGTGTTTCGCCACATTATCAAGCCCCTGAAATTCCAGCTCCTTCGCTCTGTCCAGATAGCTTTCTGTATGAGCCCTATTGTGCTCGATCCAATGGTTGATCAAAAGAATTAACCGGTTTTTTTCACCCTCTGACATAATTACCCCCAGCTAAGCGCCCATAAAAAAAGGCCATAGGTCTTTTTTATCAAAACCTTCACGGCCTTATTCATCACAATCACCAATTCTGATAGTTTCGTAAAAAGTCTTTTGTGAACGACTTTACGAAACCCGGCTCCCTTCATGAGAGCCACAAATTTCTTTTAACAGACATTAGACTGTTACACAAGCTTTTTTAGCTTGACTATCATAGTACTATTATATACCTAATACCTAAAGGAAAAATATCACGTGTCCGATTAACAAATAAAGTCAAAAGTACGGACGGCTGCTTATGGTCCCTTCGTTAAAATTCGATTCTGACAATAATATCATGGAGTTTAATGGGGCGATGATTTCGCTCCATTGTCACCACTACAATTGTGGCCTGTTAAAGGCGATCGAGGAAATCCCCAGTCTTGATGGACCTGCCGTAATTATAGAAAGCGCGGCTGAAGAATTTTGCGCGAATTTTAAAGGTCTTCTCTCTAATGAGTTAAAAGGGATATCTCCTGTTAAGGCGTTGGAGGAAGCGGCTGAGCTTTATCGGTTCATGGGTTTTGGCAGGCTGGATCTAAGCGAACTTACTGAAAACGGTGGCACTGTTTACGCAGACTCTTCTTACTATGTGGTGTCATGGCTGGCAAAGTATGGCCGCAGAGAGACACCTGTCTGTTACTTTACGTGTGGATATGTCGCGGGAATACTTGGCGCAATCTTTGATGCTGCGCCAAATACATATGAAGTAAAAGAAACGCAGTGCATGATGTTGCGTCATGACCGCTGCGAATTTATCGTATCAAAAAAAGTCAATGGCGATTGATAGTAAAAAAATAATCGAGTTGGGTTCGAGCCTGCCGATAGCAAGTAATGAAAAAGGCATTATGGCCGCGTTTGGTGTATATGTGGTCATGAACTACAATGAATTCTATTATAAATTGGTCTCAAACATCATTAATATGGTGGGTGATAAAGAAGCTCAGGAAGTGGAGCAAAAGCTCTACGATGCAGTATTGGCATGCGGTTATCATACCTTCCATGGAGCACGAACATCTATGCATTGGCGGGATTTCATTCTTCCAATGATCAAAACTCCGGAGGATGAGGTCCACGCCTTGGTCGCTTTTACGAATGTTTTTGGCATCGGGTATATTGAAGTAGAAGAACTAATCCCAGGGGAAAAACTTGTCACTACAGTAAGAAATGCCTACGACCCGGGTCGTTATTTGGAAGAATACGGCCCCCAGCCTCGAGGACGGTGCTATAGGTTCAATGCCTGCACCGCATCTTATATGGACCTTGTTTATGCTCCTCAATACCCAGACGGCATGGGGACCTTTGTTTCAAAAGAAGTGACGTGCCGTTCGAAGGGTGATTCTATCTGCAAATTCGTCGCTGAACTCGCCCGCCCAAGGTAAGCTGTATATCATGAATTTGCGAAGTGGCAAGACAATTAAATGGTCTTCAGAAGTTAGTCCGTACGAAATATTGCATTCCTTGCCGGATGCGGTTTTTACCACGGACCGCCAGATGAGGATCAACTATTTTAACCTGGCAGCGAGCAAAATAACCGGTTTCAGGCCTCAAGAAGCTCTGGGGATGTACTGCAAAGATGTCCTTAAATCTGATACTTGCGAAACAGAATGCCCCATTAAGAAAGCACTCGATTCCAAAGAAAATATCTTTAATATCGAGTCGGTCATAACTACCGCCACCGGGGAACAAATCACTATACTCATCAGCGCTTCGCTCCTTGCGGACTCATCCGGGGATGTTGTTGGCTATATGCATGTTTTTAGGGATATCTCGCCTATTAAAGAAATCATGTATGATCTGGAAATTTCCCGCAATAACCTGGTCGAAAAAAATATTGAATTAGCCAATACACTCGAGGAGCTTAAATCAACGCAAAAACAACTCCTGCACGCACAGAAGATGGAATCTATGGGGACCTTGGCAGGGGGAATTGCCCATGATTTTAATAATCTCTTGAGTGGCATTCTCGGATATGCGTCTCTTCTCAAAATCAAGATCGACCCTGACTGCGACACCTATAAGTACGCAGATACGATAGAACAATCGGCTGTCAAGGCATCCAGGTTGACACAACAGCTCCTGGCCTTTAGCCGCGGGGGAAAGTATCAATCCCAGATCATCAATCTCAACAAGGCGATTGATGAGACTCTCCACATTCTTGAAAGAACCATACCCAAAAAGATCCAAATAGCAAAATCGCTTGCTTCTGATCTGTGGACAGTAGAGGCAGATCCATCACAAATCGAACAGGTCTTGATGAACCTGGGCATTAACGCCCGCGACGCAATGCCGACCGGGGGCAAGCTTACCGTGACAACGGAGAATGTTCATCTTGGTGATACTTCCGACATTGGTTATATAGAGGTCCCAGCGGGAAACTACGTTAAAGTATCGATCTCAGACACTGGGGAGGGGATACCGGAGGGGATTCAGAGCAAAATATTTGATCCCTTTTTTTCTACCAAGGGAAAGGGAAAGGGAACCGGATTGGGGCTTGCCGTGGTTTACGGTATTGTGAAAAACCATGGGGGCTATATTAATGTAAAGAGCAACCCGGCTAAGGGGACCACCTTTGAAATTCTCCTTCCAATGTCCTATAAGACTGAAGAGACGGCCGACATTGTAACGGAATCAAAGATCCCAGGCGGACGTGAAACAATACTCTTAGTAGACGATGAAGAGGTGTTAAGAAATCTGGGGCAAGAGATACTAACCGACAAGGGGTACACAGTATTCCTGGCTTCCAACGGTTTAGAAGCCATTAAACGGTACAAAAAACAAGGAGGCAATATAGATCTGGTCATCCTTGACATGATCATGCCCAAAATGGATGGCATGGAGACATATAAGCGCCTAAAAGGGATGAACTCTTCTCTGAAGATTCTTATATCCAGCGGCTACAGTCAAGATACCCAAAATCACAAGGATTTTCGCGATGGGATAGAGGGTTTTGTCCAAAAACCGTATGAGATAGATACGCTAACAAAAAAAGTCAGAGAGGTTTTAGACAAGGGACATTAAGGACTCCATTTGTGCTTGCCGGCTTTATTTTTTTGGGTGGATTGATAATCGGAAGTTTTTTGAATGTCTGTATTTTTAGACTTCCCAATTCAAGATCGCTTATACTTCCGGGATCGTCATGCCCTCATTGCAATCAGCCAATAAAATTCTACGACAACATTCCCGTACTGAGCTATGTGTGGCTCGGCGGAAGATGTCGATTTTGTGGCCATAGGATTTCAGCTCGATATCCCTTAGTGGAACTCCTCTCCGGGATTCTGGCTTTGGCGCTCTTTGTCCGATACGGTATTACCTGGCCGGCCTTGATTCTCTATGTCTTCGCCGCCTCACTCTTAATTATCACCTTTGTAGATATAGATCACAAAATCATTCCGGATAGTATCACAATCCCGGGCATCCCGATAGGTTTTCTGGCATCCTTCTTTCTGCCACATGTGACCTGGATAGATTCTCTTATCGGAATCGTGTCGGGGGGAGGCAGTCTCCTTGTAGTTGCCATTAGTTATGAATTTATTGCAAAAAAGGAAGGAATGGGCGGGGGAGATATTAAACTCCTGGCAATGATCGGAGGTTTTTTAGGATGGCCGGGGGTTTTGTTCACGATACTCTCCAGTTCCGTTCTCGGGACCGTGGTTGGAATGTTTGTTGCGCTTAAAACAAGGCAGGGACGTCAGGTCGCCATACCCTTTGGTCCATTTTTGAGTATCGGGGCGTTGTTATACATCTTTCAAGGCCCTGAAATCATCAGGTGGTATTTTGAACTCTTGAGGTAAGACATACTCCTAAAAAATAACCAATGAAAGTAACCACTCCCAATCTTCGCACTGAAATTTTATTGACACTTTTATTCCTTTTGTTAATCGGCATGGGGCTCATAAGCATAGTTACCCTAAAAATAACAGAGGGGAATCTTGTGCAATATCCAAAAAAGCTGGGTCTTTCCACTGTTCAAAGCTTACAAAAAACGATCGATGAAACCGGAATAAATTCGACCGCCCCGCTATTCCGCAATCGACTAAAAGAGCTTCTGTCTGAACAAATAAAGAGGATGTACCTACCCCAACTCTTTAAAAAAATAGAGATCATAGGACAAGATCTTACTGTATGGGCATCCAGTACAGACACCCTCCCACCTCAAACCACGGTTCCTCATTTCTCTTTCTTTTTTCAGTCTAAAAAACGTGATATCCGCATCAATCAAGATACACTGAGCATTATGGCTCCTCTTTTCTTAGGCGCCGATTGTATCGCCGCTGCAAACGTCGAAGTCGGCATCGATAATGTTCGGGAAACCATCGGCAAACTGCATGTAATGCTTTTGCTTTATATCGGTTTGAACACCTTTATTCTGGTGATAATCGGCAACTTTCTGCTGTCAAGAATCGTGATCAAACCTATAGAGCGTCTCGTCAAACTAACTGATCAGTTTGAAGATACTAATATTTTCACTCTTTCAACAAGCTCTGGCTTGAATGAAATCAGCAGATTGGCTATCGCACTCAACAGAATGCTAAAAAAATTGGGAGAAAACAAGAAGCTTTTAGAAGCCCAGATAGAGTCTCTGACCAAGGCAAATCAGAAATTAAAAGAAGCACGCGAAGAGGCTGTCCGGTCAGAGAGGCTCGCCTCGCTCGGACGTTTGGCTGCAGGGGTTGCACATGAGATCGGGAACCCCATAGGAGCTGTACTGGGCTATACAAATATACTCCTCGAGGAGACAAAAGACGATGAACCATCAAAAAATTATCTCAAGAGAATTGAAGGAGAGATTATCCGTATAGATTCCATTGTCCGCGAACTCTTAGATTTCGCCAGGCCGTCACACTCAGAACCTGTAAAGGTAGACCTGAACCTGATCGTCAACGAAACAATATCGTTTTTTTCCCATCAAAAAATAGCAAATCAAGTCGAACTCGTATTAGAATTGTATCATGAACCCCTTCCGATATGGGTAGATTCCAATAAAATCAAACAGGTGCTAATTAACCTGGTCCTCAATGCCTATGATGCCCTGCTGGAAAAACAAGGACTGCTAAACAAAGAAGAAAAGGGTTGGGTACCAATACTCACTATCACAACAGAAAAAGCTTCTTCTGATCATCCGAACCTCCAGTCGTACAAAGAAAAAACATCGGAGGTCTGTGCCCTTCTGACAGTCTCGGATACCGGCACAGGAATCGCCGGAAGTAATTTGGAAAAAATATTTGATCCTTTTTTTACAACCAAATCTCCGGGAAAAGGTAACGGTTTAGGTCTGGCGATATCCTTAAGAATTGTTGAATCATTCAATGGCAGTATTCATGCTGAAAGCACAAAAGGAGAGGGAAGCAGATTCACGGTCATACTTCCGATAGCTGGTGAGTCCACTAACTAGTGTCCAACTAAAAATAGAACGTAACACCCACCAAAACCGGGAGGTCTATATATGAACTAAAATCAAAAATCCGGTTAAGTTCCATACTGTTATTTACATTGTATGGATATTGCAACACGCCGTATATGCCTACTCTATTTTTCTTATACTCAACTCCCAATCCTATCTCCATGTTATCATCACAGAGAGGCTCCAATGTTGCCTCTTTTTGCGCAATTGCCTCGGGGAATAGGCCCGTGCTGTTGTAACTATCCTCTGCATAGGCGGGTTGAGTGGTACATACAAAGATTAAAAATCCCACGATCATTACAATAATTCTGCGTTTCAAATTTATCACCCCTTTTTTGGGCCTTTTAACGGTCCTATCTACTCGACTTGGTGAATTAGCAAGCCGCATGCCAGAAAGGCCTGTTTTTAGTTTTCCATAATTGTTGACCCCGTTGCCCCGGTGGAAAAGAAGAAAGAGCAGAGTGAGGATAACTAATTGAAAAATATCCTTATTCATCCACATCATAGCCATCTTCTATCGAGAGCAAAGGTGTTGTCGGCTTCTTGCGAAGTCGTCATAATTACAGTTGGCTTGCTTGCCCTTCTCTGTACCAAGTGTATTGTTTAGTGGACAAATGGAGGCTTTTTTTGTAAAAAATAACCTTCATCGGTGAGGCAGTTTCAATTGAGGTTGTACTTTGACACCAAACGTGACAGGTAGGTTCTCTGGACATCAAGCACCTTGGCTGCCTTGCTTTTGTTCCCTCCGGTGCTGTTAAGTGTCATGATGATAAATTCTTTTTTGAAGTGATCCACCGCATCCTTAAGACTCATGCCAACCTGTATATCATTGCCATAATCAGTTGATGAGGTCTGTATTGGCAGGTCTTCCGGCAATATCTCTTTCCCATTCCCCATGACCACCCCTCTCTCAATAGCATTCTCCAGTTCTCTGACATTGCCGGGCCAGTCATGCTGAACGATTTCCTCCATGGCGGCAGGGGATATTTTAAGATCCATTGTCCCCCTTTCTTTTTTAAAAATGTTCAAAAAGTGTTCGGCCAACAATGAGATATCTTCTCTTCGTTCTCTAAGTGCGGGCATATGGACCTGGACTACGTTTAAACGATAATAAAGGTCTTCTCTAAATCTTCCTTCGGAGACCTCTCTTAAAATGTCCTTGTTCGTTGCCGATATAACCCTGACGTCAACAGAGATAGGGTTCTGTCCCCCAATGTGATAAAAGATCCCTTCCTGTAACACCCGTAAGAGCTTGACTTGCATTGTAGGGCTCATCTCACCAACTTCGTCCAGAAACACAGAACCTTCATCAGCCATTTCAAACATTCCTATTTTTTTGGCAACAGCCCCTGTAAATGAGCCTTTTTCATAACCAAAAAGCTCTGCTTCCAACAGGGTCTCGGGCAACGCACCGCAATTGATTACAACTAATGGTTTATCCTTTCTTGGACCAGCTCTATGTATCAATCTGGCAAGTAATTCTTTGCCTGTTCCACTCTCCCCAACGATAAGCGTACTTGCCTTTGAATTGGCTACCTTATATGCATCTCCTATAACCTTTCGAATGGACTCGCTTTCACCGATAATCTCATATCTATTACTAAGCTCTTCTTTGAGGTTCTTGTTCTCCTTTTTTACCGCGTCAAATCTCCGAGCATTGTTAATAGCCTTAGCGGCTAAGTCAGCAAAACTTGTTAAGATCTCAAGATCTTCCTCCTGTATAGGCCTGCCATCCTCCCGATCAATAATTTCAACCACTCCAATTACTGCACCATTTGTCTTCATGGGAACGCAGGCAATTGACCGTGTCTGAAAGCCGATCGATTCACTGATCTTTTTATCCCACCTTTCGTCCTTTGCCACGTCAGGGATTAAAAGCGGTTCTCCTGTTTCTGCCACATAACCTGCTATCCCTTCCCCTACATTTATCTCGTATTTCTTTATCTCTTCTTTCTTCTCTCCTGTAGCGATTTTAAAATAGAGTTTTTTTGTTTTATTATCGAGTAACAATAAAGAACTCGCCTTTGCATTCATCACATTGGTAGACGTTTCTATGATGAGTTGTAAAAGTTGATCCAGATCAAACGCAACAGACCCCCAGCTGGAAATCGCCTTTAATATGCCGACTCTCGGATCAGATCCTGCACTTTTATTCACGGTCTTCTCCCCAATGAACACTATTCCTATTCCATCCCTTCAATAGTAAGCATATCCGTGTCCGATAATGCCCTGTCAATATCGAGGAGTATCTTTACTCCCCCTTTAGTCTTTGCCATCCCAAGTATGTACTTGATGTCCAACGTAGCGCCAAAGGTAGGGGTCTCCTCTATATCACTCCCCTCAATATTCAACACTTCTGAAACGGAATCGACAACAACGCCCATAAGGGCATTGCCATTTTCCCCTGCAATTTCAACTACAACAGTACAGGTACGCTCGGTATAATCGACAGCCTCCATCTCGAATTTGAGTCTGAGATCAAGTACCGGTATAACTTTTCCGCGAAGATTGATTACGCCCTTTACATAATCCGGTGTCTGGGGAACGGTGGTAATCGCCATCATACCTATAATCTCCTTCACCTTGAGAATACCGATACCGTACTCCTCGTTTGCCAGGGCAAATGTAAGATATTTCCCTCCGTTGTCTGATATAACGTGCTCTACTTGTTCGACTTCTGTAGTCATACTGTATTATCCTTAACCGCCTATCCACCACTACACACTCCCACGACATGTAAGGAGGGGCCTCTACCTGTTTGTTACGCCCTTGGTATTCTGAGGCCTTTGAAAATGGCGGTTTTGCAAAGGTCTCATTCTTGCTTTATGTATCGGTATTGCCAAATAATTTCTTTAGGATTCACGCAAAAATAAGTCCATAGTTTTTGCGTTCGGATTTGGGTCGGGAGATTAAGATGTGAAAGGATTAATCTATCTTGTTTAACACAAGTCCTGTAACCACCTTGGGATAAAAATAGGTCGACTTTCTCGGCATGATCAATCGTGCGTCTGCAATCTCTTGAACCTGCTCAATTTTTGTAGGATTCATAATGAACGCTACGTCGCTTTTTTGCTTGCCGACGGCTTCTACGGCGTTAGACATTTTACTGGTATATGAAATCTTGTACTTATCGTCTAAATCCTTTTCAGTAAGCTCAAGAATCTTATTTAAGATGACCTGAGTCAAGATCGTAACGTCAAGTCTCTTCAAGGGATTCGGCAACTTATCCCCAAAAAGGCGTTCCATCACTCCTTCTCTCAATCGCAATATGTAAAATGCATCTTTGCCCTTCATGAATACCCCGATGGCATTCCCCGCTTTTGCATTTGATTCCAAGTTCTCCAAAAAGGCGGTTTCTGTCTTCTTCCGGTCTGTCCCATTAAAGGTTTCCGCATCAAAAAAAGGGCTGACCCTCTCAAAAAATGTATCCAAGCTATCTTTTGGGAGATCATTAATAAGACGATGCGCCGGGAGTACGGTCAGGCCTGGATCGTGCATGCTGCTCAAATACATCATAACATATCTATACGAAGCATCTTCGGCCAAATCAGGATTCTCTGCAATACGTTTGTTACGGTAGTTCAGGGCTGTTTCATAACGGTGATGCCCATCGGCTATATATAATGGTTTTTCCAACATATCTGTTGACACAGTATCGATTACACCCGGATCTGTGATCCGCCATAACCGGTGGTAAAACCCATCCCGGTCTTCAAAAGCTATATCAGGACTCTTGCCTGCAATCGCCTGTTTTAACCGGCTGATAACCCTGTTCTCTCGATCCGAGTACAGGGAAAATATAGGGCAAAAATTGGCATGACAGGTTTCCATGAGTCTGAGGCGTTCTACCTTGGTCGCTGAAAACGTACGCTCGTGGGGAAGGATGACTCCGTTGGCAAAGTCCTCCAGGCCTACTAATGCAATCAATCCGCAACGGGTCATCCGACGTCCCTGGACTGAATAATCCATCTCCGTAAAATAGAGGGCCGGTTCCATGTCCCGCACTAAAATATTTCTCGTCTGCCACTTCTCAAACTCCGCCGCCGCCCTCGCATACCAATTCTCGGTTTCAGAGTCTGTCGGATATTCTTTACCCAGGATCAAGCGAATAACATTTTGAGGATGACTCTTGTAAAAAGCATCCTGTTCTTCCGGTGAAATAACATCATAAGGGGGGGTCACAACATCTTTTAGTTCCTTAATTGTTTCCGGATCATAGAGGAGCCCGCGAAACGGTATAACTCTCGCCATTAGTTTGCATTCCTTTCTTGATATAATCTGGCCTGATGTACAAAGGCCTCGATTCGGGTTTTCATGTTGGTCTGTTTTTGTCCGTCGTACACTGCGTTCAAAACAGGAAGGTTTTTGTAGGGCTTGAGGGCTTTTTTGAAAATCGGTACCAAGGTATTCCCTAACATACAGTTCAGCACATATATATTGTTTATACCGCTTAGGCCCTCCTCCGCAAAATTCTGCACCCGCGCGGTAAGTGTAGCCAAGATCGGATCGATATCGTAGTGCAAAAACGGGCGAACCTTATCGAGTATGGTTTTCGCCCTAAGAATGCCGAACTGCTTCAGGTCGCCGTTCAAATGCGCCTCAATTCTGTCCACCCATGCCATAAGCCAGCGGTTCCGGATGAGATAGTAAAGAGCGGTCCCATACTCCTTTTCTCGTAAGCGGTATTTTGCATAATAGTGCTCTGAAAAAAAACTAAAGCAGTTGGACACCGTAAGTCCGTGGATCTTTACCTCAGCGCCGAGCGCCTCATAAGTTCGTATCAGATCATGATTTGCCCAGGAATTCAGGACTGAATAAAACTCCCCGACGATTCCGATTATAGGACGTTTTTTACGCCGGTCCACCGGGACAGCATAAAGTGCTTCCACTCCTTTTTTCAATGCGGAAAGCAACCGGCGATCGTGCATCAAAGACCCGCTCGGTCTCTCCAATACTTTTGCAATAGATCTAATCCCTTTTGCATAGACTTGGTCTGTCGCCCCTTTGTCCCTTTCATAAGGACGAACATGAAAACGGAGCCGTTCAAGCACCTCTGCCGCAATCCACCCCTTCCATAGCGACATGGTAAAGTTCAATCCAAAAAGCCGTGAAAATTCATCAAATCGTGTAGAGGTAAGCGGGCCGATAACAGGGATCTCATCATGCCCCAGGCGGTGCATCAAATCGGCATGGCCCAGGGCATACTGGGAAAACCTACATGCACCGTCATAGTTCGGTATGAAAATCGCGGCTCGGCAAGGATCGAACCCGGAAAGTTCCGTCATCTTCACAAATTCGCCGCAGGTCACTATATAGGGGTGGCATTCTCTTCCGGAAGTAACCTGCCGTCCTAACACCTCCGACCGGTCATCCGGTTTTGGGAGAATACAGGCATCAATCCCCACACCTTTTAGGGCGGCCTCCATAATAACTGAAAACGCCTGGGAAACATAGGGAGAATAAAGCGTCCGATTTTCCAGCTTCCGCATGAGCGTTGGATCCGGGCGGAAGTGGTCCATCATCCCCTTTTTCCCCTGGATAATGAGATTCAGGCCAGGGCTTTTGTGCCTAAAAGCAGGACGACTGTGTTCGATCGTATCTAAAAAAGCTTCAATCCTTGTTACGATCCCTGCATCTCCGGTGTGGTCGTCCACCTCCAGAACCAAATAGGGAATCCCTTCCATCTCTGTCTCAAGATACTTCAGGAGAAAGGAGTCGGGACCACACCCGAAGTTTGTGAGAATTACCGGCATAAGACGACGGTCAGAACGCATCAGGGAAAGTATTCTTAAAAGATCCTGGGTGTTCTTCCATACCACATTCGAATAATGACCTGGTAATCTTATGGAAGAAATCGGGAGGAAGTCATAGGGTATGGTAAGAAATCCTCTTGTGCGAAGCTTCCTGGGGACATGCAGATTTAACCCCGGATCAAAACTGTTGTGTGACTTACCCAAAAAGACTATCGCTTTTTCCTGAGGGCCAAGTCCGCGAAGGATTTCCTCACCACGCTTCCGGCAACTCCGCGCAAAAAGATCTTGGGCCTCAAAAGCAGCCTCTATTGCACGGTCTATCTTTCGCGAAACATGACCGAGCTCCCTGCCCAAGTCACGGAGCCCTTTTCGCTGTTCCTTTCTGGGCCTCCCCCGATAAAGAACCGTGGAAATTATATTCACTTTGTCCCCTATAGCGGCGCGAACCATATAGGGTATGGACTGTACATAAGGACAGTTAAAACTCCGCGAAGTATCATTCGAATCGGTCTCACAATCGATTTCACAGGGCAAAAAAATCGCGTCCACGCCGCGCTCCATAAGCTCTACAATATGACCGTAAACCGCCTTTACCGGATAACATGTCTCTGAAGGAACAAGGGAAAGCCCTTTTTCGATCTGGCGCTTGTTGGTCTCTTTAGAGACAACAACCTGATGCCCCAATTCTTTAAAAAAAGCACGCCAGAACGGGAAATAATCGTAAAAGCTCAAGACGCGCGGAATCCCGATGACTTTGGACCTACTACGAGCCCTTTTTGTTTCTGTAATATCTCCGCCCTCGTGCCCGTTCAACAAGAAGTCTTCTCGTTCCTTGAAAAGATCAGGGATATGGTCATAAGGTACACGGCCTGAACCTCTTTCATATCTGCCGCAGGTCCCGCCATAATATGACCGAAGCCGACCGCCCACAACAATCTGCTGGATCTCGCACACGTTGGGACATTTTTTACACTGAAAGGAGGAAAGTTCATATGTACGCTCTTTCAGATAAAATCCGGCAAATCGGCTTGTCTCGGAGGTCCTTTCCTGTTTTTCCTTTGCGGCCAACGCCGCGCCGATAGCGCCGTTTACATTGTGGTGTTCAGGCACGGCAACCTGGCGGTCGAGTATGTTCTCAAAGGCAGCTACAACACTCTGATTCCCGGCAACACCCCCCAGGAACACGATCTTTTCTCCAATTTTTTTGCTACCTACCACCTTTTCAAGGTAGTTGTGTGCAATCGCATAAGAAAGGCCCGCCGCAAGATCACTTCTGCGGTATCCCACCTGCTGGTAATGAATCAGGTCTGATTCCATGAAAACAGTACATCGGGCGCCAAGGTCGGCCGGGGCTCTGGAGGCAAAAGCAAACTTGCTGAAATCATGCTCAATCGAAACCTTCAAACGTGCGGCCTGTTCCTGCAAGAAAGAGCCGGTACCGGCGGCACAGACCTTGTTCATTTCAAAATCAATTACCTGGCCATCCCGGCATCGTATATATTTTGAATCTTGTCCGCCGATCTCGATAATTGTATCAATAAAGGGATCGTGTACAAGGGCGGCTTTAGCCTGCGCGGTGATCTCGTTTAAGACTACATCCGCGCCCACAAAATCACCTATAAAGTAACGACCGCTTCCGGTAACGCCCACTCCCCGAACAGAGATGCGATCACCTATCTGTTCTCCCATCTCCGTCAGAGCAGCCCGGATCGTATCGATCGGCTCCCCCTCTGTAAAGGTGTAGCTCTTTGCCAGAACTTCTCCCGCCTCATCCACCAAGACCACGTTTGTGCTGACCGCTCCCACGTCTATACCGAGATACCCATCTTTTTTTGAGTTTAATCCTGTCTCATAAAACCGGTCTATTGTCTCAGGAAGATCAGAGCGGGGACAAAGTATGCTCAGATGAGACAATTTGTGATTTTGGGCCTCACTTCTAAGACGACTCTCCAGCTTGCTGATCAGGTAGTCGGTGTCAATCAGGTCCTCAGAAACCTTTTCTTGCGCCTCCAAGGCAGCGCCAAAGGCCCCCATGATCAAAAAATGTTCGGGTATGATTAACTCTCCGGGGACAAGACCCAAAAGGTCCTCAAGTGCCCTCACCACACCCGGGTTGGCCGCCACTCCCCCCTGGAAGACAATGGGACGCATAAACGGTTTCCCCTTGCCGAGATTACTGATGAAATTCCGCGCCAACGCATAACACAGGCCCGCTACCACATCGCTCTTGGGGATACCCTCCTGCTGCAGGTGAATCATGTCACTCTTTGCAAATACACTGCAACGTCCTGCAATAGGAGCAGGTTTTTTCGATTGCATCGCAAGTATTCCGAATGTCTCCTCAATATCGATCCCGAGCCTATGTGCCTGCTGATCCAGGAAGGAACCGGTCCCTGCCGCGCAGACATCATTTAGGGTATGATCTGTGATTAGTATATTCCCGGTCCGCTCATCTTGTTCCAAAAAAATCAGCTTTGAATCCTGACCACCGATCTCAATAATAGTCCGAGCGTGTGGATAAAAATGCGAGGTGGCCCTGGCCTGGGTAAGTATTTCATTAACGGGAACAACACCCAGGATCTCTGCGATTGTCTCCCGCCCGCTGCCGGTGGTGACCACTCCGGAAAAGTGTTGGAATTCTTTGCGCAAATCGCAAAGAACCTCCAAAAGCACTGGAAGGGGCTCTCCCTGAGTACGCCGGTATACGAAAGTCTCCAACTCTTGATCGTCATTAAGGACGACCACGTCAAGACTTACCGAGCCCATGTCGATCCCAAGATAGTGTTTGTCTGAAACATACATGCTTTGCTTAGAGACCTCTACGCCCCCAATTCTTCTTCCACTTGATCGTGCTTGTTTGAGTTGGCGTACAAAAAATAAAAATTTTATAAACTAATTAAAGTAGGTTTTTTTGAAACAGAAATCAAGATATTTTTTAGAACGTTTGGATAGTCGAATTTTCTTCAAAACTGTGTTAGGTAATACCTATAAGAGATTTTGTAAAAAGCTTTTATATAGAGACAACTATGACGGGAAAAAAAGAAAGAGACCTGTTAAAAATCTTGGGAACCATCTTGTTAGCCGTAGGAGTAGGCGTGTGGGGAGCTTATGCAGTGTTGCGTTTTGGGATGGGTTGGGATGTGACGGCCCGGCAGTTCTTGCCCTACCACTTAGCAGGTGTAGTGCCCGGCATTATATTGAAGAGGCATCGCTTTTTTTGGAGTATTGTCAAACGTCTACTACCCTGATTCATGTAATCCATCTGAAGTACTATCATCTTTGCTTAGCGTTTCCTTGAATTCAAGTAATGATTGTGATAAATAATTAAAAGATTTTTCTTATAAAACGAACAATATCCTTATCAGGCACTTTTTGCGAAATTATAATTGATGTCAGGTCTATAAAAAACTTCTGTGGTGTTGTTGAAAGCGCTTTGTAAAACACGCAATATTATTATAAAGTTAAGGAAGAGAATCAAAATCTCAGCCTGACCTAAAAGGGACCTTTTGTAAGGGCCTCTTTAAAAGGGAGGAAATATGCCGGTTTATGAATGGAAAGGCAAGACCAAAAAAGGCGTTATTCAAAAGGGTGAAATAGAAGCTAATAATGAGGACGCGGTCACGTTACAACTTCGTCGGATGCAGATTACACCTATAAAGGTTAAGCAAAAACCAAAGGACCTTTTTGAAAATGTGGCATTTTTACAACCAAGGGTGACGGAGAAGGATATTGTAGTCTTTGCCAGACAGTTCTCCACTATGATTGATGCCGGACTTCCCTTAGTTCAATGTTTGGAGATCCTCCACTCACAACAAGAGAATAAGACCTTTAAGACAACGTTGAAAATGATTAAGGACGATGTGGAAGGAGGATCCACCTTTGCCGAGGCTTTGGGAAAATTTCCCAAGATTTTTGACGAGTTGTTTGTAAACATGATTACCGCGGGCGAGGCCGGCGGTATACTTGATGTGATACTGAATCGTCTTGCAAATTATATGGAAAAGGCGATGAAACTAAAAAAACAGGTGAAAGGCGCTTTTACCTATCCCATTATAGTGCTTGTTGTCGCAGCTATCGTTGTGGCTGTTATTATGGTTTTTGTCATTCCGGTATTTGAAGAAATGTTTGAAGGCTTTGGAAGCGCCCTTCCTGTACCCACCCAAGCTGTGGTTGCCATGAGTAACTTTGTCAGGCAGTATATATTGCATCTGATAGGAGCTTTGGTTTTGTTCGGTATCGCCTTGAAAAAATTTTATACGACTGAAAAAGGAAGACTACTTATAGACAGGCTTCTGTTGACTCTCCCTGTGTTTGGCCCCTTGCTGAGGAAGGTAGCGGTATCCAAGTTTACCCGGACTCTCGGCACAATGCTATCCAGCGGTGTTTCCATTCTTGAGGGGCTTAAGATTGTTGCCAAAACCGCGGGAAATAAAATAGTAGAGGGCGCTGTTCTTGACGTTCGATCGGCTATTAGTGAAGGGCAGACAATTGCCGGGCCGTTGGCCGCAAGCGGCGTATTCCCTTCTATGGTGGTGCAGATGATCGCGGTTGGTGAATCGACAGGCGCCTTAGATGCTATGCTCGGAAAGATTGCAGACTTTTATGATGACGAGGTGGACGCCGCGGTAAGCAATCTGACCGCGATGATTGAACCGTTTATGATGGTTTTCTTGGGAGTGGTAGTCGGTGGTTTGATCGTTGCCATGTATCTTCCTATCTTCAAGATGGCAGGGGCGATTAGCTAATGTCCAATCACTGCGTCGTCTTGAGATCTTTTGATATCGGACCAATCAAAAAAGTACCCGAAAGACTCAAAACGCTGTTCCGATCACATCTTGACAGAGAGAAAACCAGGTGATAAGAGTACTGACCTTCTCAAGGGGGATAGATAAAGTCGGGGCGTAGCGCAGCCTGGTAGCGCACCTGAATGGGGTTCAGGGGGTCGGAGGTTCAAATCCTCTCGCCCCGACCAGTAAAATCAAGGAGTCAGCTAATATTGGCGACTCCTTTTTTGTTGGAGTCAATCCTGAGTATTCGCTTTTCCACCTTGACACCCATCTAATTCTTCTATTACATTTGATAATTATAACAACCTCTTCATCGACCATACGACACATGAACACGAAGTCCACAATTCAAAATGCGGTGGTTCGGTTACTCGAACCGGTAAACGAAATCACCTTAGCATTTCTTTTTGGTTCAGTACTTAAGCGGGATTCATTTCGGGATGTTGATATTGCTGTCCAGCTTGTCCGTAGTTTTCCACGAACCGAGTATCTCAATTTTCAGTTAGACCTGCAGCTAAGGCTTCAAAAGGTACTCAAAAACGAGGTGGATCTGATTATTCTGAATCAGGCCCCTCCCCTTCTGCGTTATAAGGTTCTCAAAACCGGGACACTTATCATTGAAAAGGACCGCGCTGCGTTCCGTGATTTCTTTAAACGTACCATCTATGAATACTTTGATTTTCTGCCTGTGTTTAACCTATATCGTGAAAAGATGCGCCGGAGAACCGCTGGCAAAGATGGTAGGCTTTAGAAATCTATTAATCCACGAATATATTGAAATTGATCGCTAAAAAGTTCACGTCATGCTAAAGGAGAACCTAAGCGATTTTGATCTCTTCAGAGGACTCGTCTATCAAGCATTTAAAATCTCCTCCCAATAGCAATCTGCCCAAGGGCGCTTTTGTGTAACGGTTAACAATATGGCAAGCAGCCTGAGAGGGGTAAGGTTGCGACATTCGAAATTGTTGTCAAAAGTTGTCCTTGTAACTCCTTCCCTTGACACGCGACCCCCTTTTCTCCTATATTCTGCAAATGAACGGCGAGTCGCATAAGTGCCGGTTGACACTGCGGAGATTCTCGGTGAGGATTTCCGTTTTATTTTTTCAGAGTGGAGGAATATATGGAAAGCGTTTCTGATATCCCCAGCCCAGAAGAATGCACAGCAATGATTCTCGAGTATACCGGCCACAGGGTTGAGCCCGGCATAGCCGTAGACCTGTGGCCCAAGATCTTGCGGCATAAATGGGTCCTGTCCGAAAAGCTGGGCCGGAATGTGGGAACCAGGGTCGCCTGCCTGGATTTTATTGAGAACGTCGCGCCCTTGCATCGGGATGGTCATGAAGCAGAAAGGATTCAGCTTCTCAAGGACCTGGGGGCCCAGACGGTCGACCAATCGGTCTGGGAGACCATCTCTGAATCTCAGCCCCCAAAACAGATTGTCAATAAGAGAATAATACTTCCGTTGACGGCGATAGAGCTGGCCCGCAAACACGCGGTCACTCCGCCCCGGACCATCATCTTTTTCGGCCCCCCTGGCACGGGCAAGACCCATTTTGTTCGGGCTATTGCGGGGATACTTCAGTGGTGGTACATTGAGGTCAGTCCCAGCGACTTGATGGCCCAAGGAGAAGACCGCCTTGGCGCAAATCTTAAAAAGTTGATGGAAAAGGCCCGCAATCTCGACAAAGTAGTCCTCTTTATCGACGAGTTTGAGGAAATCGCCGGGAGCCGGGATCATGCCACCCGCATCGACAAATCAATCACAAACGAGTTCCTCAAACAGGTACCGTTGTTGAAAAGAGAGGAAAGACAAAACCTTTTGGTATGCGCGACCAATTACATCCAGCAACTCGACGCAGCCCTGCTGCGGCCGGGTCGCTTCGACTGCATCATTCCGGTTGGAGGGTTGGATGATCAAGGTCGCCGAACTATCTTTGAGCACTATCTGTCCAACACCAACCGGGGCAATATTGATGTGGACAAAATCGTGTCAATGATCGCGCTCTTCACCCCCGCGGATATCGAGTACCTTTTTCAGAAGGTCAAACAAGTTGCCTTTGAGAGAGAATACAGCAAAGGAGAGGATTACCGTGTCACAACAGAGACGCTCTTGGAAATAATCCCCGAGGTTCCTCCAACACTAACCGATGAAATCATTGAGGAATTTAAGCAGGATTGCGCCCACTATACTCGCTATTGATTCCCAGGATTTCAACCGCTTCACTTCGGCCTCCAATGCCTTTAGTAGCCTTGCATATGTTATATATTCCATGCCAATAGTAATGGCATGGAAGGGACAACCCCTATCCCGGATTATTCACGCGCCGAGGGAGACATTACAGGGACCTTACAGCGTCCTTCATGGATGAAATAAATGCCGCGATAGAGTAATTGCAAAAGGCCACCTGCATGCAAATCGTTCAACCGCACCGCTCACCTCCCACTTGTAACTTTTCACTTTCCCTTTCCAAGCCTGGCCGGACCACTGCATCAGAGTAAACTCTCTCGGTATTTCTCCTCACCATTCAGTAATACCGCCTTGATCCCCGCATTGCCGAAACTGTCTACCGCAATGAGTATTTCGACTTTGCCGTTTGAAGGCCGTCGTTCCAGTTCGCGCCCCTTGCCTTCAGGGACGAAATAGTTCTCAATGCCGTAACGCACCCGCAGATTCCTTACCGTATCGGTTTTCTGAGTCTCTTGATTCCAGCGTGTGTTCTGCACATAGTGAACGGTGCCTCTGATTGCCACCTGACCATCGGCTCGCGGAGGCATAGTATGGTGAATTGACACCGGCGTCCAGTATCGTTCACCTTCTTGTAGCAACACATACACCCGCTCATGCCTTTGAAAGTCATCGTCGCTTCGTAGAATTTCTAAGTCTAGGTCGCTGATAACGTAATTAAGCCGAACATAGTCGCCGCGGAACAAGGAGCGGGGATCAACAGGCCTGGTTTCCAGGAGGATCGGTGTACCGGTGTTAAGGGTCCACTGTTTCATGGCGACCATCCCCAGCAGTGATACGGTCAACAGGGCGATAATTACCCCAATGCGCATAGTGATGTTCATACCCCACCCCCCTCGACGGATCGACCGGCGATTTGTCTCGTCAGTTTGCGTCTCTGCCTTTCCAGGATCAGCCCCCCTCCGATAAGGATAACCCCGCCCGCCATAAAAAAGAACGAACGATTTAACAGGCTCCAAAAGGTGTCAAGATAGCGACTCATGAGGGTCAGGCCGAAGAACACGAAGGCGATGTTGATGTAGAAACGATCGTTCAGGTGCAGGCCGGTTACGACCAGCCACACCACGCCGGCGAACAGAAGTAGATTGAAGCCAATAGCAATCAACCCGCCCAGTTTGCCGGGCAGAAACAAGCTGGTCATCATAAGGAGCAGGCTGAGGCCTATGAGACCTTGGCCCCAAAGCAAATGGGAGGACCGGTGCGTATGAGGACTCCGCCGTCTGTGCCAAAAGGCCAGCGCAAGGACGAGGCCCGTGGCGGTGACCGTGAGGAGAATCCACAAATCTGCGGTTTCTTCACGAAAGTTTTCAAGGAGCGCACGGGGAAGGTCTCGTTGCAGTCCGGGGAACGTAAGGGCGTATAAACTCATGAGAACGGCAAACACGGCATAAGCCTGAATCACGCCGGACAAATAGGTTAGCCTATCATATGTAGTCATCACCGTGCTCAGCAGGAACAGCGATAGATAGGAAAGAAAATAGAGTTGGATCAGGTACAGCCTCGCAGGTATGGACCGGTCGAAGTCAAAAGAGAGGAAGGTGAAGAAGGACCACAACAACAAGCCAACCATCGCAACGTGGAGGGCGGGCTTCCATCTCATCCGAAAGACAAGCGGCAACGATGCAGACCAGACCGGCAGAAACCACCCGTGTATCTCACGTCCAAAAGCGGAGGACTCCATGCCGGTCCAAAGTACCGCTAAGGCGCCGGCTGCTATCAGCGCAGGTTGCGAGCGCAACAGATATGCTGTCAGTAGTCCGCCTAGTGATCACATAAGAACGCCGTTTGGATAGTGGCTGTCGATGTGGTAGATCTGGGCGATCAACATGATGTTGGCACCGAACAATATGACCGCCAGCAATACGATGGTCTGGCCGATGTGCGGCATCCTGTGTTCTTGCAGCAGATATCCCGCAAGAATGTAAGCTGTCCACATACTGCCAAATAGCACGCACAATTTGGCGAGCTTGGGCATGGTGTCCCAGTTTGCGGCGAAATACGTGATGACCCCCGATCCCAGCAGCAACACACCGAGTATGGATAGCGCGTAGGTCAGAAAACGCGTGTCACCCTTTTGTCTCGTGACGTGATCCAGGATGGCCTGTTCGGAACCCGCGTTGACCCAGCCCCGTTCAACCCAAGTCGGCAGTTCCTTGCGCAACCGCTTTATAAAGCGAAAATTTTTCACCAAACCACTTCCTCCCTGTGCAGACTTCTTATCCTCATGGTTGCATTGGCCGAGACTTCCAACAGGAGACTATTACTATGTGTCTTCGGTCTTGTTAGGCGGTACCACTAATCAACACCCCCTCTAACTCTTCCTGTTAGGTGCATGAGATGAGCCCACAACGTTATAGAATCTTATCGGAGAAACCCAGGCATGCATTGAGCACAAAAAGTTCGTTAAGAAACTTACCGTACTCAATTGTCAAGAAATTATGATATGATTATTGAGGTGTGAACCGCTTTCTTGCGTCTGGGTGAATTCTTGGGGACATCCTTGACTAATTATACTAATTTCGTCATCGACTTGGAGTTGTTTCGATCCATGACCCCCTCGAATTCACACCCGCCGGTTTGTCCAATTTGGCAAGGGCGTCCCCAAGGTGGGCGCAGTTTGGAGTGAAGATAACAAAAGCCTATCAGAACATTTCTTGGAGGGGCCGAGTTACGTATACATAGCGAGACTGTCGAAAAAGTCCAAATAATGCTGTTTCACGAAATTCGGGTGTAATGAAATCAGTTCGTTACATATCCCGAAATTACGATTTTAGAGTTTTTCGACAGTCTCAGCAGGTATGTTCACAGCAGAACGTGAATTTCACCGGCCGCCGAGCGAAGTGAGGGGACCGAAAAGCGCAGCTTTTCGGCGGTCCGAGTGCAAACTATAGTTCGCAGTTCATCGTTCTCGTATTTCAATGGGTTGAGTCGGCATGACACTTTCGAGACGAAGGTCGAAGAAGAGCGCTCCGCCCTGCAAAGTCTCTTGGGGCCGCACCATTTTGGTCTGCGATCGAAGTGGTCCTGTGCTGCCGGCAGGTGGGTATGCTGTGACGCTATACGTCTCGTTCCCGTATGCCCATCCGCCCGGTGCGACACAAACGCCAACCCACCGCTTTGATGTGCCGAGTTGGATTTCTGTTGGTGTATCTCCCTTATGCACACCATTGACTTCGACCGGTGCGCCTGATGGAGCACTGGTAACCTTGTACGGCACCATGATCCTGGTTGCACACCCAGTGCCCAGCAGGGCAACAAGACCGACGATTGCAAGTACTCTCATATTCATCTTCCTTTGCGAACGAATTGTATTAAGCAGAAAAAAATCTGTATATTAACGCTATATATTTTCTTTATAATATCTTATAGTAGTGTCTAATACAGCTTTGAAAGGAATATATTGAAAAAGGGTCGATGATAGATTTCTTGCCACTGTACGTAACTCGCAAAAAGTTACGATATAATAACAATACCATAACCCCACGAAACAATCCAGTGTCTCGAACGTGAGCTCAAGTAGTTTGTCGGATAAAAATATTTCAGGCAAGAAGAAGAGAAAGGGGAAATTGACCAGACCAAATAACATCTATTAAACGAAATCAAACATATTGGTCAAAGTCTGAAAATCATATTATTTTGCTTGGTTACGGCAGATAAGCAAAATCACCGGACATACATGGGGTTCAGGGGGTCGGAGGTTCAAATCCTCTCGCCCCGACCATTTTTCAATGTCATAAGCACTTACGGTTCATTACGTAAGTGCTTTTTTTATCCTGCCCCAAACGATTTCTTAAACAAAACCCTTTCTTTTTTTAAAAAATTGTTATAATATAACCTTGTATATTTAAATTATACCGTCACCCCATAACGATGATTAGCTTAAGAATTGCGTGTTAGGCCATCAAACATGAAACGATTTATCGAACAGGAACTGAGGAGGTGGAAGGAAAGTAAGCGCCGGAAACCCCTCATTCTCCGCGGAGCGAGGCAGGTTGGAAAGACATATTCAGTGAAGGAGTTTGGACAAAGACACTTCGATGATATCGCCCTCGTAAACCTCGAACGCAATCCGGACTGGCATCATGTTTTTACGGGAGATCTCAATGCCCAGCGTATCTGCGCCGACCTGGAAATCCTGCTAAAACAGAAAATAGCGCCAGGGAGAACACTCCTTTTTATTGACGAGATACAGGCATGTCCGAGAGCGTTAATGGCACTTCGCTACCTTTATGAGGAACTGCCTGCCTTGCATGTGATTGCAGCCGGTTCGCTGCTTGAATTTGCCATGAAAGATGTTTCCTTTCCGGTGGGAAGGGTCCAGTTTCTGCACCTCCACCCACTCTGTTTCGCAGAGTACTTGAAGGCAATTGGCAATGACAAAGCAGTTGATATTGTTCTCGGTCCACCGGGATCGGTGTCACCGACTATTCACAAATTCCTGTGTGAAGAACTCCGCCGGTATTTTTTTATTGGGGGAATGCCCGAAAGTGTAAAGAACTACGTCGAGACCGGATCAATTCAGGAATCTTTTGAAGTACAGGCTGAGATTTGCGATACCTATCGGATGGATTTTGCGAAATATAGTCCCCGGGCAGACAAGCATTGCCTCAATACCGTATGGACTACAGTAGCTCAAAATGTGGGGCAGCAGATAAAATACGCCGGTCTTGGCGATGGCTATTCAAACCCGACGTTAAAAAAAGCGTTTGACCTACTGCGCCTGGCAAGCATTATCAGAAAAGTCCCCTCAGTCGATCCTTCCGGACTGCCGCTGGGGGCTACTGCCAACGCGAAGATTTTTAAAGCTTTGATGGTTGATATCGGGCTCATGCGGTATCTGACTGGTATGCCAGTGGACGTTGAATATGCCAGAACAGATTTAATCGGTATTTATCGTGGTGCGATGGCCGAGCAATTTGTCGGCCAGGAAATGGTATTGTCACAGCAGGGGAATGTATATTACTGGTCAAGACGGGCAAAGAGCAGCTCGGCAGAGGTAGACTACGTTGCAGTTATTGGCGGCAAGATACACCCCGTAGAAGTAAAAAGCGGAGCTGTCGGAAGGTTGAAAAGCTTGCATCTTTTCTTGAACACGTATGAAAACTGTTTCAAAGGTATTGTTTTTTCTACTCGACCCTATGCGGAATTGCCTGACCAGAACCTCGTATTCGTACCGCTTTATTTCGCATTCTCGGCAACTGGGGGAAGCGGTTCATTGTGACTAAAAATCTCTGCTTGCCAGCTAATGAGAAAGAACTATTATTATTACAAGTGGCTTAAACCCGTGCCCGTTTTTACTTGACCATTACAGAAATTCAATAGACCTTTTAATAGACACTACCTACCGAAATCAGACCCTATTAGACCAAATAACATCTATTAAACGAAATAATCGATCGGGTGAGGCTATTTTGGGAATCCTTGGACGTTGAACCATCCCGGGGGTTATGCTATTGTGCGTTTCGAGAACTTATTGACAGGATCCTTTTGAACTAAGGGCTCGCGCAAAATAAATTCGCATTTTTGCGCGAGCCCTAAGACACCATGTTTTTGTGACGGAGGCAAGAGGCTGATGGGCAGGGAAAAACTTGTGATCGTGGGCGGCGTCGCTGCCGAAGCGTCGGCTGCGGCAAAGGCGCGGCGGTGCAGTGAAGACGCGGAGATAATAATGTTTGAGAAAGGCCCGGACATTTCATACGCCACGTGTGGGCTTCCTTACTACCTTTCCGGCATTATTGCCAAGAGAAGGCGTTTACTGGTTGCCAGCTCCGACTTTTTTCGAAAACGGTTTAATGTGGATGTGAGGACCCGCCACGAGGTTATCCGGATCGATCGCGCGGCACAAAAAGTGGAGGTAAGAGATTGCGGCACCGGCGCGCTTTCAGAAGAGAACTACGACAGACTCGTGTTAGCTACCGGTTCTTCGGCCATAATGCCGCCGCTCCAAGGCATTGATCTGCCGTTTGTCTTTACTCTACGGACCCTCGAAGACACTGACCGGATTTATGCGTACCTGCACCGGAAGAATCCCAACACCGCCGTCGTAGTGGGAGGGGGTCTGATCGGCATGGAAGTTGTCGACAACCTGGCGCATATAGCGATAGACGTTTCAGTCCTCGAGGCCATGCCCCAAATATTAACCTTCCTTGATGTAGAGATGGCCGAGGTCGCGCGCCGGCACATACAGGACAAAGGTGTGTCGGTATACGTGTCTGAAAAAGTAACAGCTATCGAGGAAAGGTCAGGGAAGGGAGTAGTCCGGACCGACAAGGGGCGAGAGCTGCCGGCGGATCTTGTGATTATGGCAGTGGGAATCAGGCCCAACACCAAGTTGGCGGAAGATGCCGGCTTGAACATTGGGCCGAGCGGAGGGGTTCAAGTAAATGAATTTATGCAAACGAGCGATCCATGCGTCTATGCCGCGGGCGATTGTGTAGAAAGCCTAAATCTGGTCACGGGAAAACCGTGCCTTGTCCCGATGGGTTCGGCTGCCAACAAACAAGGACGTGCGGCAGGGGCCAATGCTATGGGGCGCAGGGTTGCCGTCAAGGGCTTTATGGGTACGGTCATTGTCAAGATTTTTGACCAGACCGTGGGAAAGACCGGCCTCTCCGAGCGGGAGGCCCGGGCGGAAGGCTTTGAGCCGCTGGTGACCTATGTTCTTGCGGAACACCATGCAGGGTATTATCCGGGAGCAAAGGACCTGAGGATCAAGAACGTTGCCGACCGGGCCACGGGCCGTATTCTCGGCGCCCAGGTGGTTGGGGAAGAGGGTGTTGACAAGCGGATCGACGTGATAGCAACAGCGCTTTACAATAAGATGCGCCTGGAAGATTTTTTGCAGCTCGATCTCGCCTATGCTCCCCCTTATTCTTCTGCCAGAGATCCGATAGTCGTGGCCGGCGCTGTTGCCCAGAATTTTTACGAGGGGGACTGGGCCCCCACAACACCGGCAGAGCTTCACGACAAAATTGTGCGCGGAGACAGTCTTACCCTTGTCGATACACGGACAACCCGAGAGTTGAAAAAGAAAGGGATCATACCCGGGGCTATACACATACCCATTGATGACCTCAGAGACCGCATAGACGAGCTGGACCCTCACAAAGAAATAATTCTCTACTGCGCGGTGGGACTTCGTTCATACGTGGGGAATCGTATCCTTGCGATGAAAGGATTCAGGAATGTAAAGACTCTGACCGGGGGCTTTGAGCAATGGACATATCCTACCGAGCAATACTCGAATTGAGGGTCGGTCGAGTTGTTGTCCTGTCGAAACGAAATCACAAATATTTGCCAAAGCCTGAAAATTATCGAATTTTGATTAGTTACGGCAGGGGCGAAAAATCAAGGGATCAGCCTTCATTGGCGACTCCTTTTTTGTTGGGGTCAAGCTTGCCAGTTTAACATTTTGACATCATTTTTGAATTCATATATGATATAAATTTATTAATATAGCTCAAATAAGCAAACTTAGTTAAGCAAGATTAAGCGGGGCGGTCCTGATGGCAGAGGAGAAACATCTTAATCTCATCCGGCAAGGTGTGGCTGTTTGGAATAAGTGGAGGAGCAACAATCTACAAGAAATAGTAGACCTAAGCGGGGCAGACCTCAGCAAGTCATGGCTCAGCGAGGCAAACCTCAGGGAGGTAAACCTCGGAGGAGCTAAACTCGGAGGAGCTAAACTCAGTGAGGCAAACCTCAGAGGAGCAGATCTCAACAAGGCAGACCTCAGAGGGGCTAACCTCAGCAACGCAGACCTCGGCAACGCATGCCTCATCGTGGCAGAGCTCAGCAAGGCTTGGCTCAGTGGAGCATACCTCAGAGGGGCAGACCTCAGTGGGGCTAACCTCAGCGGGGCATACCTCAACAACGCAGACCTCGGCAACGCAGACCTCGGCAACGCAAATCTCAGCAAGACAAACCTCAACAACGCAGACCTCGGCAACGCAAACCTCAGCAACGCAGACCTCAGCAACGCAAACCTCAGCGGGGCTAAACTCAGCGGGGCTAAACTCAGCAACGCGGATCTCAGGAGGGCAGAGCTCAGCAAGGCAAATCTCAGCAACGCAGACCTCGGCGAGGCATACCTCAGCGAGGCTAAACTCAATAACGTAATTCTCAGCAACGCAAACCTCAGCGAGGCATATTTCAGCGGAGCAGACCTCAGGGGGGCTAAACTCAGCAAGGCAAACCTCAGCAAGGCATACCTCAGCGGAGCAGACCTCAGTGGAGCAGACCTCAGTGGGGCAAACCTCATAGGGGCAAACCTTAGCAACGCAAACCTCGGCAACGCAAACCTCAGCAACGCAAACCTCAGCGAGGCATACCTCGGCGAGGCGTACCTCGGCGAGGCATACCTCGGCGAGGCTAAACTCAGCAACGCGGATCTCAGGGAAGCAAACCTCAGCGAGGCATACCTTAGCGGGGCGGATCTCATAGGGGCGAACCTCAGCGAGGCTGATCTCAGCGGGGCCGAGCTCAGTAAGGCAAATCTCAGTGGAGCATACCTCAGGAAGGCAAATCTCAGCGGAGCATGCCTCATCGTAGCAGACCTCAGCAACGCAGACCTCAGCAACGCAGACCTCAGGAAGGCAAATCTCAACAAGGCAAATATTACAGGGTGCATACTTTATGGCACGACTCGGGATGATGGATAATTGAGCGTATAAAATACGATTATTTTTTCAGTGACCCATCCTAAAAAAAGCGCGTTACTAAAAACAGAAATTTAAAGAAGACTTGATTCCAGATGTCTTATAGTTTATAGGTACGCTTACATGCAGTTTCAGTACAACCTAAGTTGAGCGATTTTTGAAGAAGAGATGTGCCAATATCTTGATGTAGTCCCGCCTGGGCGGGACGAAAACCGCAGGCATACCCGTGGATATGTCGAGGATTTTCGCAAGCCCTTGATGCGCAAGAGGTTGGTGCAGATCGAGTCAAAAATCGCTCAATTTAGGTACAATCCTCCGGAGGGTAGTTAATGCGAACAAGGACGATCTTAAAAGAATATCGGAATGCCGGAAGGAATCCGCGAAAAAATAAAGATGCAACTACTTCTGACAACGTAAACGCTGAACTTAATTTTCTTACCATAGATGATCTTATCGTAAGGATGACATGGCGTGACGGAATAAAGGATATAACAGAGGATAAATATCGACAAAAATATAAGAAGGAATACGGAGAAAAGCTTTTCAAGGGCAAGGTCGTTCTTGTTCGTTGCGGCATCGATGCCCCTGTGGACAAAAAGGGACGGATTACCGGAACCGAACGGATTCGTCTTGCCATTCCAACGTTAAAAGAACTTTCAGAGTATGGCGCTCGCATCGTGGTAGTAGCCCATCAGGGACGTTCCGGAAAAAGCAATTTTATTGAATTTGACCAGCATGCTGCGATCATAAAAAAATTTATCAATAAAAACACCCATCCCCAAAGGGCTGTTAAGTATTTGGGCAACCTCACTGAATCGAAAGTCATTACTAAACAGATCAAGGAACTGAAAAATGGAGAGGTTCTCCTCCTGAATAATATACGTTTCCTGATTGACGAGGTTTTCATCCAGGACAAAGCCGGCCTTCGACCTCATGAGGTCAATAAAGGGTCCCGCTTTATAAAGATACTTGAGCCGATAATTGATTTTTACGTTAATGATGCCTTCAATACTTCTCACCGGAAGCATTCGTCAATGGTCGGTTTTACACAAAGACTCAACCTGGTCGGACGCCAGATGGAAAAAGAGATGACTGAAAACAAGCATGTGGTTAATGTGATAGAATATCCATTTGTTCCCATATTCGGTGGCGTGAAGGTAGATGACTATCTGGGGCTTATAAAAAATTCTATTTTTTCTAAAAAGGTCCCTGCTGTTCTACTCGCAGGAGTGCCGGGAATCCTGGCCATTCTAAGCAGGGAAATACATCCTGGAGTTCCGTACGACTTTGGCGGCACGGTGAACGATTTTCTGGAAAATTCTGTGAGCAAGGGACTGATAAAATACTTTATGCGACTTTATGATAGCCCTGTGGGGAAGGAGAAACTGATCGCACCAATCGACTTTATGGTGAACAATGATGGACAAATTCTCAATATGACGCCAGAGGAAATCCACGAACATCCTGACAAAGATCGTTTTCATGTCTGGAGTATCGGCAGGGAAACGACAACGCTATTTGCATCTTATATCTTGAGCTCAAAAACTATGTATAAAAAAGGGCCTGTAGGAAAATCAGAAGAACCGGGTTTTGAACAACCGGAACGAGAAATTTTAACCGCCATCATGGAGGCCCAAAAAAAAGGAGCGTACACAATCACCTCTGGTGGTGACAGCGCCGAAATAGCAAAAAAGTTAGGTTTTAATGATAGAGCGCTTTTTTCCAGGTTAAGCGACGCAGGCGGCGCGTTTATTCATGTATTAGAAGGGGGCCGTATTGCCTGGCCCATACTTCAGCTCAACACTCACTGGAATCTTTTTTATGGCAAAGACCTAAGGCACGGACTCCCGTTCAACTATCATCTTAAGTCTCGATATAGCCTGGAGCGAACTGTCCCGGCTAACGGCCTTCCGGAATATCTACGGTATGATCAGCGGCAAAGTTAAACTTGGGCTACTTGCGATCCTCCTTGCGCTGGGAGTTGTTTCCTTTATTTACCGCGATCCCATTCTGAATTCTCTTATAAGGTTTTATTATTTTTCCACTGATCGTGAAGCAATTAAGGCATTTCTGTTATCCTATGGGGGATTGGCCCCCCCTCTTTTTATATGCATTCAGATACTACAGGTCCTGTTAGCCCCTATCCCCGGTGAAGCAACAGGTTTTATCGGGGGGTATCTGTTCGGCGCATTTTCCGGATTTATTTACTCTACCATTGGCCTTACATTAGGTTCATGGATTAACTTCTCACTGGGAAAGCTCTTGGGGAGACGTTATGGCAAACGAATCATTCCACCCCGCTACATAGAAAGATTTGATAGCATAATCAAGCACCAAGGAGTCATTGTCTCTTTCGTCCTTTTCATCCTGCCGGGATTCCCCAAAGATTATCTCTCCATATTCTTAGGATTCGGTGGTCTATCCACAAAAGTGTTCCTTCTAATGGCGGGAATCGGCCGGATGCCCGGCACGTTTATGTTAAGCCTGCAAGGAGCGCACGTCTACCAGCAAGATTATAGTACATTTGTCCTCCTTTTTCTAATCTCCCTCAGTTTTACTTTGCCGGTTGTTTATTACCGGAAACAGATTTATCGGTGGATAGAAAATATTGATAAAAAGTAGGTTTTTTATTGACAAAATAGACAAAATTTGAAATAATATAATCAAGTTATACTAGTCAAGAGGAGAACTGCTTGTCTGTCTGGACTTATCGTGAAGAGCTAAGTCGTCAAAATAAAATACGTCGCTCTCTCTATGAACTGTTACGTGATGAGTTGGATCATGTCTTAATCCAGTACTGTCTGGTAGATTCCTATCAAAACTTTTCAAAAAACAAGGTTCCTTATCCGTTTGTAGAGATGCGCGAACTGAAACCCCGTGCTATTATTCCTGACATAGAACACAAGCTGCACAATACCCTTCTTGTTCTCTTTCTTGAAGACTCAATCCCAAACGCGCATAAAAAATATGTCCGTTTTTTTGACGATAACAAAACAACAAAGGAAAACCTTCTTAAGGTAAGGCACTTTCAGTTTCACAAACGATACCAACAGAACCTAAAATTATTTGAAGGCCCTCAATTCTGTTGGTTCCTGACAGGGCTTCTCCCCGTTGATTACGCCCTCCTCATACAAAGAGACCCAACTATAAAAGCAAGAAACAGATACGCTTTAACTCACTTTCACGTAAGGATTGACTGGCCTATTTCAGAAGCGGCAGAAGACCTTGCCCGCAGCCTCCGGTATATCCAAAAAGACCTATATGAAAAAGGTGAGGATTATGCGGAAAATCTCCAGAAAAAATTCTTTGAGTATTATGGGCTGCACCCATTGGCCGG
Source organism: Pseudomonadota bacterium (assembly GCA_043818915.1). Classification (GTDB taxonomy): domain Bacteria; phylum Desulfobacterota; class Desulfobacteria; order Desulfobacterales. The sequence goes on from JBDRFJ010000217.1 coordinate 31,608, forward strand.
AGGGAGACGAACCGCGGCCTGCGTAGCCACACAATACCTACAGCAGCTACCCTTTATTTCTACCGTATATGTGGGAAGTTCGGAATCAAGGTCATTGAGTAAGATTTCAGAACGCGGCCAGACTCGGTATGTCCTGATTCAATTGGCCGAAGACGAGATAACAAATATTTGCACCACAAACGACATAAACAAGGCGATGTTTGAAAAATCTTACTTAATCGACAAAACACAAGATGGCGGTGTGGCAATTTTTCAAACTACCTATTCTCAGGCTATCCATGCTCAGCCGCCTGACGATGGGAAGTTGAGAGAATTAAACAGTGAGTATTTCTGGCTGACAGTCAAAAATCAACACCTCATACCTCGATCCGAAGCATGGGAAAAATCCCCTCTACCCTATAGTAAAATTTACTCTGTCTCTTAGAGACCCCTCTATATTTTTCCCAATTGTCTCATCTTGTAATGCCAATAAGCCGATAATATCGATAATGACTGGCGACCTATCAAATAATCATACAGACCTCTTCGCTTTTCAAAAGGAGATCCTGTCACATAGAAACGGATTTGTGACTTATAACGTAAAGCGGATAAGGGAAATGATCCGCTACTTTTCAAAGCGCACACTCGATCTGTTCTATGCCGTCCCTTTCCTGCTTCACGTAAATTCCCTCCGCTTACCCGGCTATGTGGCGGACGAGAATGTGCCATGCGGAATCTATAGATTTCATCAAACCGGCCTCTGGGAGATCACAAAAAAATTTTTTAGGGTAACCCCTCGCGAAATACGGTATATCCTGCCCAAGTCCTATTCTATTCATGCACTTTATCTTATGGGGAGTTTAGGAACTATAGGTCAAACAGGCTACTCTGATCTTGATTACTGGATCTGCGTTGACAATACCGCGATCGAAGAAAAAAAATTCATGCTCCTTAAACAAAAAATAAGGCTTATTGAAAAATGGGGCAAAGAAAATTTTGAGCAGGATATCAATTTCTTCGTTATGGACATAAATAAGATAAAGAACAACGACTTCGGCCGGATCACCGAAGATAGTTCAGGTAGCGCCCAAAAAAGCTTACTCAAAGAAGAATTTTATCGTACCTTTATTCTCATTGCAGGCAAAATACCTTTCTGGGCTGTATTGCCCCCCCGGCTTACCGATAAAGAGCATTTTAAATCCATTGATATGACAAACCGGATTAAAAACATAAACTTCTTCGTTGATGACTATATAGACCTCGGCAACCTTTCGGCTATATGCAAAGAAGAATTTTTGGGGGCCTCACTCTGGCAATGTTTTAAGGCGAGTTCCGATCCGATAAAGGCCATAATCAAGACTTCACTCCTGGCGGAACGCTTCTTTGCGGATGATCAGGGACTTTTGCTCTGCGATAAGATCAAGCAAGGATTTCAGCAGGATCATCTTGGAGACAGCGCACTCGACCCATACTTGCTTGTCTTTGACCACGCCTTACATCTTTACGAAACCCTTGAAGATAAAGCAGGACTTGATTTGATCAGGCAATGCATTTTTCTGCGTATAAACGGGATGGTCCCTCTGAGGAGCCGCTTGACAGAGGGCCCGAAAAAGACCTTACTTGAAAAGTTTATACTAGAATGGAAATGGGACAGCGAAAAGATTAACCGCATGAAATCGTATGCACATTGGTCGGAAGCAGAAAAATTAGCTTTTGAAGACAAGATCCTGGAAAAAATATCGTTTCTCTTTGAATTACTCCAGAATGGTTTACACAATGACCAACTTCCCAGCTTTAATATGACACCAGCGGATCTAACAGCATTAAAAAATAAGATACGCGCCTGTTTTCAACAAGGACCGGGAAAGATTCCGAGGTGCTCAACATATCTCAAGAAGATAGCCACAGAGTCGGGCTATGTGATTTCTCAGCAAATTGAAGAAAATAACAAAAGCAACTGGCTCCTGTCTCGGGGAAGCCTGTCCGATCAAAAAAGCAATCGGGGCATACTCTATTCCTCCCATAGGTTGATACCGGTCCTGGGCTGGCTTATTGCGAATCGCCTTTGCACAGATGTCTCATCAGTATATTTCTGGTCCCATCAAGGGGCCATAAGTCAAATCCAGGGACAAAAACTCCTCAAACAACTATATGATTTTTTTGAAAGCGGAACAGCGGCCCAAAGGGAAGCCTCTCTATCATTGCAAAATATAAAAATGTTCATAGCGATAAACACCGAGGTATCATCCAGCCGGGACACCCTCTGTCACGTGGACTATCTCATACAAAACACGTGGCAAGAGCTATTTCATCATGAGATGGACTTGGCCCCCATTGAAAATGACCACCAAAAGTGTTATCAGATTATATCGGACATACAATTTTTCTTGCCGGATTATAATAACGGGAAAGGAGCCTACAAAATATATTCCCGCCGGAAGCGGCTCGAAACCGAGGTCGCCGGCTCGGTAGAAGATCTTCTCAAGGCATCCTCTTCCAATCGGCTTATTGCCGATCAAATAGAGGAAGAGCCTGATGTAGCACCTGTTCAAAAAAGCAAAAAGAACATTCTGTTAGACACTTTTTAAACACAGGGAAATGGGACATGGAAGACATCACCTTTCTTATAGTTGATAACGAGACAGAGTCTCAACAAAACATGGTCAATGCCCTCAGTTATCTCAAGTATAATACCATCTACACGGCAAACCACGGAAACGAGGCATGGTCTATCTTAAATATGGGGAAAAAGGTCGGCTGCATAATATCTGTCTGGGATATGCCCAACATGACCGGTATTGCCCTTCTCAGGATTGTCAGGGGTTCAGATCACTTTTCTGATCTTCCTTTTTTCCTGGTAACAGACAAGATAACCCGCGCACAGGTTATAGAGGCAGGCGAAGCAGGCACTACAGGTATAATGCTTAAACCGTTCACCATGGATAGCTTCAAAAAAAAGATCGATTCTATCAAACAACTCCGTCATGAATTCGCCAACCTTGAATCAAAGAAACACCTTGAAAAAGCTAAATTGTATCTCGATAACAAAGATTGGGATAAGGCTCTGGCCGAATTCAAACAGGTTCTGGAATACACCGAAAATGCGGAAGTCTATTACAATGTAGGATATATAAAAACGTCCCAGGGGAACTACGAAGAAGCGCTCATTGCTTTTAGAAAGGCCACGCAGATCAATAACGCGTTCGCAAAGGCATACAGGGGGATGGGCGAAGCTTACAAAAAGCTGGGGAGAAAAACAGAGGCCGAAGAGAATCTCCAAAAAGCCGCTGAAATTTATATGAACAAACAGATGGACGAAAACGCGGAACAAGTACTCAATGAAATCCTCCAAATCAATCCCAACACTGTCAATGTCTTCAACAGCCTGGGGATTCTTTACCGCAAACAGGGTAGATTTCAAGACGCCCTTACGCAATACCAAAGGGCACAGAAGGTCGACCCGAATGAGGAAAAGATTCTTTACAACATCGGAAGATGTTACCTTGAGATGAAAAATTTAGAGGAGGCAAAAAAGGCGTTTGCAAAGGCGTTAGAGCTAAATCCCAACTTTGAAGAAGCAAACCAGATGTTAAAAGCTATAGAGATAGGCGTCTTTTAATAACCATGGATCTGTTAGCCCCGGCCGGGACCGTAGAATCATTTTATGCCGCAGTTGAAAATGGCGCCGATGCCATATATCTGGGGCTGAAAAACTTTAGCGCCAGGGCCTATGCCAAAAACTTTACCGTTAAGGAGCTTGCCCTCCTCCTTCACTATGCCCGCAAGAAAAAAGTAAAAGTCAATATTGCCCTTAATTCACTTACCAAAGAGAGTGAACTTCCGGAAGCGGTCCGTACGCTTGCCGCAATTAATGAACTTCAGCCGAATGCGGTAATCATCCAGGATCTTGGGATCTATCACCTGATCAAGTCCCACTTCCCCCGCCTGAACATTCACGGAAGCGTCCTCATGACCGTACACAATTCTCTTGGCGCCCGGCAATTATATGATATGGGTTTTAAACGGGCCGTTTTAGCCCGTGAGATGTCATTTAAAGAGATTGCCGCTGTGAGCAAATCGTGCCCGATCGAACTGGAAACCTTTGTGCACGGGGCGCTATGTTACTCTTATTCAGGACTATGTCTTTTCAGCAGTTACTTAGGGGGAAGGGGGAGCACTCGTGGACGTTGCACCCAACCGTGCCGTCGCCGTTACAAAGCGGGAAAGCGAGCCGGTTATTTCTTCTCCCCCAGCGATCTTTCAGTTATTGACTTTCTCCCGGAGCTAAAAAAATTAGGAATAAAGGCGATCAAGATAGAAGGACGAATGCGAAGCGCGACATATGTAGCCTCGGTTGTCAAGGCGTATAGACTGGCGCTCGACTCCCTGGGAACGGACAATGCGAATGCGCTCGATCAAGCAAAAAAATTGATTACAGAATCGATGGGACGCCGTCTTAGCGCTGGATTTTATACGCCCGTAAGTCACAAAAATATCTTGGCGCCCAACATTTCCGGCAACATAGGACAATTTATCGGCAAAGTAACGGGAGAGGTTAAAAACAGAGCAACTATATGCATCAAGGACGACCTCTATGTAGGAGATAGAATAAGAGCACATTTCCCTGAAACCGACGAACGTAAGTCCGTAACACTCCGGGAGTTGGCAATTGAGAAAAAAACCGCGACAACTGCCAAAGCCGGTCAAACCGTCACCCTCACCCTTCCTTTCCACTGCCCCCCGGGCACCGCCCTTTTCAAGGTGGACCGCACTTCTTCGGAAATCAATCTTGCTCCTAAAAAAATATGGGAAATGATAAAAAAAAGCGTCGGCTATACTCCACGAATGCCAAAGGCCATTTCAAACGCAACAATCGAAAAGATCCTTTCCTCCTGCAAGGGTCAAAAACCTCCCGGAAAAAAGCCGATGGAAACATTATCGTTCCGGTTCAATCTCACACAACATATCCCTGACACCAGACCATTAGCCGGCCACCGGATTATAATGAATCTTACCAAAAACGAGTGGCCCCGTTTTTCAAAGACGATCTCTGTATATCAGAGACGGAAGGAATCAATCTGCTGGTCACTCCCTCCGATTATATACGAAAAAGATATCCTTTTTTTCCAAAAACTGACTGCTCAACTTTTAAAAAAAGGATTTCACAACTGGGAAATCACAAATCTGGGACATCTGCAATTTTTTAAAAAATCCAAGGTTACACTCCAGACAGGGCATCAAATCAATCTCCTGAACAGTTGCGCCTTTAAAGCCGCGGGAGAGATAGGGATAACCTCCGGCGTAATCTCGATAGAAGCAGGCCACAATGATATAAAAGATCTTCTGCAAAAGCGCCCCTTCCCTGAGCCGGCAATTACGATCTACGGGCATCCGCCTCTTTTCACCTCGCGCCTTATACCGAAAGGACTCAAACACGGCCACACTGTTGCAAGCACTCGAAAAGAACTATACCGTCTTTCAATTGTCGCCGGTATAAGTTATCTTATCCCACAACAGCCCTTTTCATTGGTCCCTTTTCAAATAGAACTGAGACAGATGGGGTGTAGCAATTTTATTATAGATCTCTCTTATGAAGCAAAGCCTATGGTTACTTTGGCCAATATTTTGAACAAGAAATATATGCGAAACTGCTCGCATTTCAATTACAAAAGGGGATTGCAGTAAGCGGCTTATTAAGTTCATCTTCTCTTTCAGATACAAAAAATGAAATTATCTAAAATTTTTATCGATACTACTGTTTCCGACTTTCCCCTGGTCCAGGAAATCTGTAAACGGTATCCGAATACTCCACAGCGAACAGTACCCGACGTCACTTCTGTCTATGATGCCGTCCAGCAATCAAAGGATCCGATCTCAGAAGGAAAGCGCACTCTTTTTCTTACAAAAAACAGAGGGCCTTTTCTTCGCCCCTGCCCGGGTACCCGGTCATACATCTGCTGCGGTTACCATATACTCCATATAGGCACCTTCTGTCATATGGATTGCGCCTACTGTATCCTGCAGGCATATTTCAACCCTCCGGTGCTCCAGCTTTTTGTCAATCATGACGACATGTTCCGCGAACTTGATACCCTCGGAACAGTGTCCGGTAGTTTTCACCGGATCGGGACCGGAGAATTCACCGACAGTCTTATATGGGAATCCGCCCTTCCCTTTGCTGAAATCCTGATTTCCCGCTTTGCCTCGCAAAACCGCGCTGTCTTGGAACTCAAAACAAAGACTGTAGCCATAAAACATCTTGCAAATCTTTCACATAACCGGAAAACCATCCTGGCCTGGTCCCTGAATGCCCCTGCCGTGATCAAACAAGAAGAGCGCCGTACAGCAAGACTCGAGGCAAGGTTGAATGCAGCGGCCCAATGCCAGCAGTGGGGATACCCCATTGCGTTCCACTTTGACCCTTTAGTAATATATGATGGATGGGAAGAAGACTACCGGGAGGTCATTAATCGTCTCTTTGAATCAATTGATCCCCAAAACATTGTATGGATCAGCCTTGGGACCTTCCGGTTCATGCCTTCCTTAAAACCTATCATCAAAAAGCGCTTTCCTGATTCCAAAATTATTTATGGGGAGTTTATACAGGGTCTGGATAAAAAAATGCGCTATTTCAAGCCGCTACGTATCGAAATCTACCGCAAAATGGCAGAATGGATTAAAACACGAGCGCCGGAGGTATGCCTCTATTTTTGCATGGAAGATGAGGAAGTATGGCAGAAGGTGCTCGGTTTTATCCCTGAAGAAAGAGGCGGGCTTTCGAAAATGCTGGATGAGAGCGCGGCAAGGCACTGTGGGTTAGATATTACTTGATCCGCGCGCACTATCACACAAAATTTCCCCATTCTCGATTTTGATTGACCCTCATAGCCTTTTTCAATTATAATTATTTTAACGTGATCCTTTAAGCCCAACAATCAGCGACATCACCATTTTCCCACCTAACCCCTGCGTTTGCTCTTCAAAAAAGGATCGCCGGTCTCGATACATTTTGCAGGAGGTAATAACCGCCATGAACGTTCTGCTGATCTATCCGGAATTTCCGGACACATTCTGGAGTTTCAAGCACGCGCTTAAATTCATACACAAAAAAGCGGCCTTGCCACCGCTGGGCCTGCTTACACTGGGCGCCATGCTCCCTGAAGAATGGTCCAGGCGCTTAGTTGATCTGAACGTGACAAAGCTCACGGAAAAAGACCTAAAATGGGCTGATTGCGTGTTCATTAGCGCCATGGTTGTGCAAAAAAACTCGGCGCGTCAAACCATTTCCCGGTGCAAGGAAGCGGGCCTCAAGGTCGTTGCCGGCGGGCCGCTCTTCACGAGCGAGTACGAGGAGTTTGAGGACGTCGATCATTTCGTGCTGAATGAAGCCGAACTGACCCTTCCGCTTTTTCTGGCGGATCTGGAAAAAGGATGCGCCGGGCGAGTCTACAAGACATCCGAGTTTTGCGACATAAGAGAGACGCCGGCTCCCATGTGGAAGTTGGCCGATCTGAAGCGGTATGCCTCGATGAGCATCCAGTTCTCCCGGGGCTGCCCGTTCAATTGCGATTTCTGCAACGTAACCGCGTTATTCGGGCACCGGCCCCGCATCAAGACCGCTGAGCAAATTATTGCCGAGTTAAATGGTCTCTACGGCCTGGGGTGGCGTGGACCGGTCTTCTTCGTGGATGACAACTTCATCACCAACAAAAGATATCTCAAGACCCAGCTCTTGCCCGCGCTCATAGAATGGCAAAAGGACAAGAGAGGAGTGCCGTTTTACACCGAAGCCTCTGTCAATCTGGCCGACGACGAGCCATTGATGGAGATGATGGTAGAGGCGGGGTTTGATATGGTCTTTATCGGGATCGAAACGCCGGATGAGGACAGTCTGGCTGAATGCAACAAAATGCAGAACAAAAACCGTGACCTGGTCGAAAACGTAAAACAGATTCAGCGAGCCGGATTGCAAGTGCAGGGGGGCTTCATTGTAGGTTTCGACAGTGACACCCACTCCATCTTTCAACGGCAAATCGATTTTATTCAGCAAAGCGGTATCGTGACGGCGATGGTCGGCCTCCTCCAGGCGCCAGTCGGCACACGGCTTTATGAACGTTTGCAACAAGAGGGCCGACTCCTCGGTCACACGTCGGGAGATAACGTAGACGGCACAACCAACATAATCCCCAAGATGGACCTTAATGCGTTGCGCGAGGGCTATAGGGAGATCATGCGCTCCATTTATTCGCATAAGCTCTACTATAAGCGCGTTAAGACTTTCCTTAGCGAGTATAAGGCGCCAAAGATTGAACATCATCTGGACCTTCAGCGTCTCTTGGCATTCTTTCGTTCCAACATCCGCCTCGGTATTTTTGGCAAGGAGAGATTCCAGTACTGGAAGCTTTTGTCATGGACGCTTTTTCGCCGCCCTGAGTTGTTCTCGCTGGCCATCACCTTGGCGATCAACGGTTATCATTTCCGCAAGATCTGCGAATTATATATTCTTTAAGCAAGAGATCCTATAAAAGAAGGAAGAAAACCGCTCCCATAGAGGTTGAAAAGGCCTAAGTGATGATTATGTTTTAATATTTGTACAATTCGCTTGCCTAACAAAAAAAAGGGTATAAGAAAGCAACGATTCAGCCACGAAAAATTTATAAGCAGTCCATTATTTTTAACAGTATTCTTTTTATGAAGAACCGTCCCTCAAATGTTATTCTTCCATTAATGGTCTTCCTTTGTCTCAGCGGTTTTACCATTATTCTGTGGCGACACTATGAGGCTCATCTTGAGGAAATGAGACACAAGCACATTGAAACAACGTCAGAGCAG
>JBDRFJ010000218.1:0-4711 GCA_043818915.1 Pseudomonadota bacterium
TGTTGCTCTGGAGTGTTTTTCTGTAAGAACTGGATCTTACCCTTTTTAACCAAATTTTGATAATTTTTTAGCAGTTCAAGCACATTCAGCTTTTTCATTTATTCACCTAAATTTATGGCAATATAATTTCATTGGCCCAGTCGAGAGCGTCTTTCCAAGTATGATCCAGTGCACGATAGTGTAACTCAACTAAATCTGATTTTGATTTATCTTCTATCCACCATTCACCTTCTAATTTGCCACTTGATTTAATCATGCCGTGTCGATTAACTGAAAACTGAATAAGCGGTTTGTCCTCAAGTCCGTCGCATCTTACGGTCCTTTCGCAATCTTTCTGCTTGTTCGGAAAAAGGCACTTCAAGAAACACAGTGTTCTGCTGGTACCATAGATAATACTTCCTTTAATATTATTCTGGTCATCACGTTCCGAGGCCACTAAAGTAAAGTCGATGTAAAATTTCAGGCTATTAAATCCGAATTCGATTCGCTCCACCGTTTCTATCATGCTTCGTCGTTTATCCAGTTTTTCAGACCGATTATATTTTACAAGGTCTCTTGGTATAACTTCAATGTATTTTAGCGTTTTTGGAGTATTCTCAAGTATGTCTTGAAGAGCGTTAGCGGCTTTTTCTAATTGGCTCTTTACCACTCCCATTTGCTCATTGATCGCAATTAATCTGCATAAAGCCTTTTTACATTTTCCTTTCGGCTCAAATGGATTATCTGTCTTTTCCGTCGTAGCTTTCTTCCCTTTTAATTTAATTGCCTTAGACTTTGCCATCATAGCCTCCATTCATTTTCTGTTTGTGCAAAATGAAACAATTTGCACGGAATCCTTAATTTCATAAACCAATATCACATACCTAAATCTCTTTGAAAGAAAAATGAGAATATAACCCTCAATCTTTCTCGTATGTAAGATTTAACCAATCAGCCCAGCTTCCTGGAAGCTGAAATAACCCTTTTTGGTCACTATGATATGGTCGAGAATTCGAAGGCCGAGAATCGTTCCTGCCTCGGTTAGTTGCCTGTGAGTTTTTACATCAACAGCACTCGGTTTTGGGTCGCCTGATGGATGGTTATGAGCAAAGATGACAGCCGCGGCCCGGTCTGCGATGACGTCGGCAAAGACTTCACGCGGATGGATCTGGCTGCTGTTTACCAGGCCGATTGTTACGATACGTTTTTCAATGACCTCGTTGGCTCCGTTAAGGGATATGCATACAAAATATTCCTGTTTTTTATTGGCTATATCCACAACCAGCGGCAGGATATCCTTTGCCCTGGTGATCTTTACGGTTTCTTTGAGCAGGTATCTTCTTGTTAATTCAAAGGCTGAGAGGATTTGAGCGGCCTTGGCAAGCCCCATGCCCGGCACGGATGTAAGATGATCAACGGAAAGATTTTCTTTATGTTTGCGTATCAGTTTTGCCACACTCTTTGACATGGCAACCACATCCTGGCCTTTAACTCCCCGGCCAAGAATGGCGGCTACCAGTTCCTTGTCGGTCAGAGCAGATGCGCCTCTTTCCCGCAGTTTCTCGCGGGGACGGCTGTGCTCGGGCATGTCTTTGATGGTTTTCATAGTTCTTCTTTTTGACAGGCGTTACTGGATTTCTTTTTATTTTGTGTCGTTTGCGCTTTTTTGCGGCTATTCATTATTCTCCCCAGACTTCATTGATTTTGTCCTTTATCTTCTTCTCAAAAATCTCGATCAGCTTTTTGTTCGCCTCCACAAGCTCATGCTCAGATTCAATTTCAGCAACGATTTTCTCTTGGGTTTCCAACGCTGGGAGGGGAACCGGATATTTTTTCACGAAATCCAAAGAAAGACGTTGTTGACCAGCTGAACCGGTCATATTTGATACGCCTTTGGTTAAGAATGTAGAGTCAGAAACAAAACAATAAATTATTTCGGGTAGAATTTGATTTAGATATGGCCTCATTACTATGAATTCCGTAGATCCAAACCCGATCCCATTTCTCAACCCTCTTGCAATCCCAGATTTTCCATTTTCAAAGCATGGAGTAATTTTTGCCAACAAAACGTCAGAATTCTTAAAGTATGTATAGCCTGTTAAAACATTTCTTAGCTTTTTGGTTTGTTTAACATTCAAATCGGCTCCACCTTGATTCATATCCGACATTGGAATAAAGCTGACATCCAAATCATCATCTAAGCCTTTTAATTCGGATTTCTTGGGGTTTATTTCACACACCGCCCCCAACTCAACCATTGGCCAATCGGGATCGATTTTGATTGTGGGTTTGTAGTTTTCGACGACCTGTTTCGCGCCGTCAATGATTTTCTGATAACCGTCCAGTTCCGCGACAATCTTCTCCTGAACTTCTAAGGGAGGGAGGGGGATTTTCACATTTGAAATGTACTTTCGAGTAACACCCTTAACTCCTAAACCTTCTGCCGCCTTAGTTATGGTTTCGGCAAGATGCTTTAGAGCATGAAATACATACCGGTTTGTCGCTCGGCTCGCATCGCGAATTACTATTCCAGTTAAATCCTGGTTTATAGCGTAGTTATCATTTGTAGTTGCAATCTTCCCAACTGACACTCTTGTTACAAATACAACCGCATCTTTGGGAATGACATTTGTTGAAGAGCTTTCCACTGCCGATTCAGAAATAAGATCGTATCCTACGATATGAGATTCGGTATCGATGTGTCTTGCGGATATCCATTTTATTGTTCCGTTTTGCCAATAATGCTTTACTGACTTCGACGGTGTCCCGCCTCCGATCAAATCACACACCTCCCCCAACTCCACCATCGGCCACTTCACATTGGCATAACTTATGACCTCCCTATACCTATCCCCGGAGAGGTTGTAATCGCCGGATTCGGCAATTTTCTCTTTGCTGACAGTATGCGCAATTGCCCTGCCAATTTCATCAAGCTCAAAACCATTTCCTTCCGCAATTGCCTTATTCCATGCCTTGACGATTTTTAGGGCCTGAGACAGGTCGTTTTTATCAATGGGTCTGCGCTGGGCTCCCAGATCAAAGCCGTCGTTTGACACCTTTACGAAAAGGATTTCACCAGTCTTTTTCGCCAGGGTTTTGTCCATTATCAGAATGCTTGTTTTGACGCCTGAGTATGGTTGAAAGACACCTGCTGGCAGTGAGACAACCGTATACAGATAGCCTTCATCCACCAACATTTTACGCAGATTCTTATAAGCATTCTGGGACTGGAAGATAATGCCTTCAGGAACAATCACGCCGGCCCTGCCGTGGACGTTGAGGTGTTCGGCGATGTAGTCCACAAACAGTACCTCGCTCCGTTTGGCCTTAATGGTGAAACGGGAATGGGGCCGGATTCCGCCTTTGGGTGACATAAATGGCGGATTGGCCATGATCACATCATAACGCTCGTCCCAGCGGTCTTCGCTGGTGAGCGTGTCGTATTCATAAATTGATGGGTTTGCAAAGCTGTGCAGATACATGTTGACCAGAGACAAACGCACCATGTCAGGGGAGATGTCATAGCCGCAGAAATTAGCCATAAGCCGGCCTTTATCGTCAGTGGTCAAAAGGTCGCCTGGACGGCTTTTTGTATTTTGTCGAAGGATGTGTTTGTATGATGAGATCAAGAATCCGGCTGTGCCACAGGCTGGATCCAGAACAGTATCCTCTTTGGCGGGTTCTACAATTTCCACGATGAAATCAATGACATGCCGCGGGGTACGAAACTGCCCGGCGGCGCCCTGACTGCTCAAAACGGAAAGCAAATACTCAAAAGCATCCCCTAAGCGTTCGCTGTGGTCATAGGCAAAGCCGTTGATTTCCTTTAAAAAGAGATTGAGCGTTTCCGGGTCTCTATAGGGCAAAAACGCACCTTTGAAAATATCTCTGAAAAGCTGGGGGATATTTTCGTTTATATTCATCTTCTCTATTCCCTCAGCGTAAAGAAGAAGACGTTCATGACCGCTGAATTTGCGGTTAAGCAGGCGGCTCCAGGCATACTGTTTGAATTTGCCTGCAAAAAAGGTGGCCTTGCCTCCGAGCTCTTCGGTTTGATTGTCCATGTCATCCATGAACTTGTAGATCATGGCGATGGTTATCTGTTCCACCTGTGATTTTGGGTCAGGAACTTTGCCCACAAGAATGTCACGAGCGGAATCTATCCGCTTTTTTGTTCCATTATCAAGCATGGTCAACCTTTTTGCATTTTACGCCTCGACAGCCATAGGCAGCCTGTTTTTCCTTTACCACAAATCCGATATTCTTGCGTGGTTTCGCGGGTGGCGTCATTAGTTGCCGGATTGCCTCAAAAATGGCCTGAATCTGTTCATCATGACTTTCCAGATGTTGTTCGAGTTCTGCAAGTTTCCGTGCCAGTTTGTTATTGGATGCAATCATTTTTCTTAACTGAACGAAAGCTCTCATAATTGCAATATTCACGTCAATTGCTCGCTTGCTATTGAGAACAGATGACAACATCGCGACTCCTTGTTCCGTAAAGACATAAGACAAATAACGGCGCCCACCACGCCCAGGCTTTGAGATGCCAGTTTGGCATCTCAAAACTTCTGCCTCCTCGCCGGTGATCTGAAACATGAAGTCTTCAGGGAAGCGTTCAGTGTTTCGTTTAACCGCTCGATTCAGCGCACCGGTTTCTACGCCATAAAGCTCCGCAAGATCCCGATCCAGCATAACTTTTTCATCGCGAATAAAGACTATTTTACTTACAATT